>DATFUB010000107.1:0-9226 GCA_035261225.1 Sphingomicrobium sp. | reverse complement strand
CCCTCGCAGGGAGGGAGTAGGAGACGGAACATGGCCCGTGCCTGGCATTTGATGAGCCGCCCGCAAGGGCTCCCGACCATGGACAATTTCGCGCTGAAGGAGGTGGAATTGCCGCCGCTCGCCGACGGCGCGGTACATGTGCGCAGCCATTGGCTGTCGGTCGATCCCTACATGCGCGGGCGGATGAACGACGTGAAGAGCTACGTCCCGCCGTTCGCGCTCGGCGCGCCGATGGATGGCGGCGCAATCGGCGAGGTCGTCGAGAGCAAGGCCGAAGGCTTCGCGCCGGGCGACCTTGTCCAGCACATGGCCGGATGGCGCGACGAAGCCGTCATCGACGCACGTACCGCGAACAAGCTCCCCAGCCTCGGGGCGCCACCGGAACAATTCCTCGGCGTCCTCGGCGTGACCGGCATGACCGCATATTTCGGCCTGCTCGACGCGGCCTCGGCCAGGGAGGGCGACATCGTGTTCGTTTCCGCCGCGGCCGGAGCGGTTGGCTCGGTCGTCGTCCAGATCGCCAAAACCAAGGGCATGACCGTGATCGGATCCGCCGGCGGAGCGGAAAAATGCGACTACGTCCGCTCGCTCGGCGCCGACCATGTCATCGACTACAAAGCCGGTCCGATCCTCAAGGGCCTTGCCGCCGCGACGCCCGACGGCATCGACGTCTATTTCGACAATGTTGGGGGCGATCATCTCGACGCGGCGTTCGCCCTCGCGCGGCAAAACGCCCGCTTCGCGATCTGCGGGATGATCGAGGGTTATAACGACCCGACCCCGCCGAGCTTCCGGTTCATCGCGCGGGTCATCGCCATGCGCATCCGGATGAAGGGTTTCATCGTGCTCGATTATTTGCCCCGCATGGCCGAATTCTATGGCGAAATGGGGCCGTGGCTGGCGAACGGGGCGGTGAAGTCACGCGAGACCGTGGTCGATGGGCTGGAGGCGATGCCGCAGGCCTTCCTCGGCCTGTTCGAAGGCGCCAATACCGGAAAAATGCTGGTCAAGTTGTAATCCTCCCCGGAACGGGGAGGGGGACCACGTAGCGCAGCGAAGTGGTGGAGGGGCCGACCCCTCCGTCAGCGCTGTCGGGCTGCCACCTCCCCGTTCCGGGGAGGATTTAGAGCGTCTTGCAGGTCGCCGGGTCGCCCGACTTCAGGCCGAGCTGCAACGCGGCGATCCGCTGCTGCGAACTGCCGTGGGTGAAGCTGTCGGGCACGACATAACCCTGCGCCTGCTTCTGCAGCGTGTCGTCGCCGACCGTCTCGGCCGCGCGCATCGCTTCCTCGACATCGCCCGGCTCGAGGATCGATCCTTGCGTATCATGGGCTCTGGCCGCCCACACGCCGGCATAGCAATCGGCCTGGAGTTCGACCTTGACCTGGATGGCGTTGCCCTCGGTCTCGCTAGCCCGGGCCTGGAGCTGATGCGCCTGACCCAACAGGCCCTGGAGGTCCTGGACATGATGCCCGACCTCGTGGGCGATGACGTAGGCCATGGCCGCGTCGCCCGGCGCGCCGAAGCGCTGCGACAGTTCGTTGGCGAAGCTCGGGTCGATATAAACCTTGCCGTCGTTGGGGCAGTAGAACGGACCCGCCGCGGCCTGGCCGAAACCGCATCCGGTTTGCGTGCCGCCGCTGTAAGCAACCATCGTCGTCGGCTCGTAGCGTTTCCCCTGCTTGGCGAAGATCTCGGTCCACGTCTGCTCGGTCGAGCCGAGAACGCGAGTGAGGAAGTCTTTCGTCTTCGGATCGAGTGTCGATTGCCCGGCCGGGGCGCTGCGTTGCGGCGCGTTGCTCGGGAGCAGCCCGCCACTGCCGCCGCTCAGACCGCCGAGCGAATTGAGAATGAAATAGCCGATGACGAGCACCACCACGCCACCAAGGCCGAAGCGGCTCATTACCAGCGGCAGCAGGCACCCGAGCGCATTGCCGCCCCCGCCCAGTCCGCCGAAGCCCGAGCTGCTTTGCCCCGTCCGGTCCTCGAAATTGCTGCTTTCGGGTTCGCCACCAAGCCGCATGCCAGTCTCCGATCCACGCTCCAATGCATCAGCATTACGACGGTTGCAAAACGGAACGAAGCCGTCATTGCGAGCGCAGCGAAGCAATCCAGTCTGGATTGCCACGGAGCCTTCGGCTCCTCGCAATGACGGAGCATCGCATGATTCTCGAAGGCAAAGTCGCGCTGGTTACCGGGTCGACCTCGGGGATTGGGCTCGCCATCGCCAAGGCGCTTGCGGCCGAAGGCGCGAAGCTGATGATCAACGGGTTCGGCGATCCCGCGGACATCGCACGCGAGTGCGAGGAGCTTGGCGCGATCCATGACGGCGCCGACTTGTCCGACCCGGCGGCGATCGAACGGCTGATGCGGCGCTGCGCCGAAGAGTTTGGCGGACCCGATGTGCTGGTCAACAATGCCGGCATCCAGCATGTCGCGCCGGTCGAGGATTTTCCGCCCGAGAAATGGGACGCGATCATCGCCATCAACCTCTCGGCCACATTCCACACCACGCGCCTCGCGCTACCGGGCATGAAGGCCAAGGGCTGGGGCCGGATCATCAATACCGCCAGCGCCCACAGCCTGGTCGCCAGTCCCAACAAGTCGGCCTATGTCGCCGCCAAGCATGGCGTTGCCGGCTTCACGAAAACCATCGCGCTCGAGGCCGCGCGCGACGGCGTCACCGTCAATTGCATCTCGCCCGGATACGTCTGGACTCCGCTGGTCGAAAACCAGATCCCCGACACGATGAAGGCCCGCGGCCTGACCCGCGAGCAAGTGATGAACGACGTCCTCCTCGCCGCCCAGCCGACCAAGCGCTTCGTCAGCCCCGAGGAAGTCGCCGCGCTGGCGTTGTTCCTGTGCCGCGACGAGGCGGTATCGATCACCGGCGCCAACCTCAGCATGGACGGAGGCTGGACTGCCGCCTAGGCTTCGCGCGATGCGTCCCCTCATCCTATTGTCTCTTGCGCTGCTCGTCGCCGGCTGTGGCACGGTGCGCTCATCGACGGGCATGCTCCCGCAATGGAGCAATGACTGGCGCCAGGTCGCGACCGACAATGACCGCAAACGCTTGCGCGACTGGCGCAAGGCGTTCGTCGAGGGCTTGGACGCGGCACGCAAGGCGGGCCACGGCGCAGACATCACGCGCGAGGGCGCGTTGCTCGATCCCGATGCCGCGCTGACCGGCGGGGCGATTCCGAATGGTGCTTATGCCTGCCGCACGATCAAGCTTGGCGCCAAGTCCACGGGCATGCTCGATTATGTGAGCTATCCGCCGTTCGCCTGTCGGATCGCTCAGGAGCGCGACATCCAGGGCTTCGCCAAGCTGTCCGGTTCGCAACGCCCGGTCGGCCTGATCTTTCCCGGCGACGTGCTGCGCCAGGTGTTCCTCGGCACCCTGGTGCTCGGCGACGAACGCGAAGCGCGGCAATATGGCCAGGACGAAACCCGCGACGTCGCCGCGTTCGTCGAGCGGATCGGTCCCAATCGCTGGCGGATAGTCATGCCGCGCCCGGCATTTGAATCGCAGGTCGACGTGATCGAGCTTGTACCAACCTCGGGGGGAGTGCGCTGATGAAGATGTTTCTGCTAATTGCCGCGGCGATGACGCTGCCCACTCCCGCGTCCGCTGCGACCCTCTCGGATTCGATCCGCGCCGACATGCCGCAGCTGATGACGCTCTACCGCGACCTCCACGCCAACCCCGAGCTGTCGATGCAGGAGGTGCGGACCCCAGCCCTGCTTGCGCCGCAGATTCGCAAGCTCGGCTTCCAGGTCACCGAGCATGTCGGCAAGACCGGCCTCGTCGCAGTGATGAAGAACGGTCCCGGGCCGGTGCTCCTGATCCGTGCCGACATGGACGCACTCCCGGTCAAAGAACAGACCGGCCTGCCGTTCGCGTCCAGGGTCATGGGCAAGCTCCCCGACGGCACCGAGACCCCCGTTATGCACGCCTGCGGGCACGACACCCACATCACCACCTGGCTTGGCACCGCTCAAAGGCTGGCGGCGATGAAGGACCAGTGGTCAGGCACGCTGGTCATGATCCTTCAGCCGGGCGAAGAGCGCGTCATCGGCGCGCAAGCAATGCTCGACGACGGCTTGTTCACGCGCTTCCCCAAGCCCGACGTGCTCCTCGCCTTTCACGATTCGGCGACGCTGCCTGCCGGCGTCATCGGGGTCACCCGCGGCTTTGCGCTCGCCAACGTCGATACCGTCAACATCGACGTCAAAGGCGTCGGCGGACACGGCGCCTATCCGCAGAACACCAGGGACCCGATCGTGCTGGCTTCGCGCATCGTGATGGCGCTCCAGACGCTGGTCAGCCGCGAGAATGATCCACAGCAGCCCGCGGTGGTCACCGTCGGCAGCTTCCATTCGGGCACCAAGAGCAACATCATTTCGGACGACGCGAAGCTTGCACTGACCGTGCGCAGCTACACGCCCGAAACGCGCAAATTGCTGCTCGACGGAATCCGCCGGATCGCGCGCGGCGAAGCGATCGCCGCCGGGATGACGGAAGACAGGATGCCCGTGGTCGAGATCGAGCAGCCGTCGGCCGACGCAACGTTCAACACGCCCGAGCTGTCCGACCATCTGCTGCAATTGTTCGGCACGCACTTCGGATCGGCCCGCGTGGTCGAGACCAAGCCGATCATGGCGAGCGAGGACTTCAGCCGCTTTTGGCTCGCCGACAAGTCGAAGCAGAGCGTGATCTTCTGGGTCGGCGGCGTGCCGCAAGCAAAGTGGGACGCGGTCAAGGGCGACACGCTCAAGCTCCCCGCGCTGCATAGCCCGTTGTGGGCGCCCGACGCCGACGCGGTGATCTCGACCGCGACCGAGGCGATGACGGTGGCGGCGCTGGACGTGCTGAAGAAGGGCTAGACGGTTTCCATCTCCGCACTTGCAGCGTCGAGGCGGTCGATCTGGTCGGGCGTCAGCTTCAAATGCATCGCTGCGGTTAGTTCGCCTAACTGATCGACGCTGGTCGCGCTGGCGAGCGCGGCGACGATCCCGGGCTGCGCCATAGTCCAGGCCAGCGCGATGGTCGCGAGCGCCGCGCCAGTCTCCGCCGCGATCGCATCGAGTTCCCCAAGTACGTGCATGCCCTTGCCCTCGAGGAAGGCCACGCTTCGCGATCCACGCGTGCTTTTGTCGAGGTCGGCCTTGGTCCGGTACTTTCCGGAAAGGAAGCCGTTCGCGAGGCTGTAGAAGGGGAAGATGCCGAGGCCATTGGCCAGCGCTGTGTCGCGCAGCTCGCCCTCGAGCTTGTCCCGCTCGACGAGATTGTACCAGGTCTGCAGGCAGCAGGGTTTGAGCATCCCGCCGGTCGCCGCGGTGTCCATCGCCTGTTGAAGCCGCGGCGCGGTGAATTGCGACAGGCCAATGGCGCGGATCTTGCCGGCCTTGGCCAGCCGATCGAACTCGCCGAGGCTGTCGGCGAGCGGCACGCTCTCATCGTCCTTATGCTGGTAATAAAGGTCGATTTGCTCGATGCCGAGCCGTTGCAGCGACGCCTCGCACGCCGGCGCGATCGTCTCGGGCGCAAGCCCGGCCATGAACCCGACCTTGGTCGCGATCACAATATTGTCGCGTTTGGCCGGATCGCGCTTGAGCCAGCGGCCGATCAGCGCCTCGCTCTCGCCGCCTTTGTGCCCTGGCGCCCAGGCCGAATAGACGTCGGCGGTGTCGATCATCGTCCCGCCGGCATCGACGAACGCGTCGAGCACGGCGAAGCTCGCCGCTTCACCGGCGGTCCAGTCGAACACATTCCCGCCGAGCGCGAGGGGTGTGATCGAGATTCCGCTGTCGCCAATTGGGCGTTTCTCGACCATTTTCATTCTCCTTCTGCCTCCGTCATTGCGAGGAGCGAAGCGACGAAGCAATCCAGAATGACCAACGCTGACTGGATTGCTTCGCTCCGCTCGCAATGACGGTAAATTCAGCGCGTTCACCACTTATTTGTAAAGTTTAGCGACACCCGTCGCCATGTCGGCTGATTTGACAGTGAACCGGTGCAAAGCCTGATCGCCTTCTGGAGCTACACGCTTGCGGCGTGCGCTTTCGCGTCGGTCGTGCTGTGGCGCGCCCGCTCCCGCGGCGACCGTTCGGAACAGCTGCTGCTCACGGCCTGCGCAGGGACCGCCGTCTGGGCGATGGTTGCTGCGGTCTGGGGCCGCACCGACCCGATGACCATGACCTTCGGCACGTTGCGCAACCTGCTGTGGATCGTGCTGCTCTACGATATGTCGAGCGGCATCCGCGGTTCGGCGGGGGGCGGGCTTCGCCTGGTGTTCGCGGCGGTCGCGCTGTCGCTCGGGCTGCACTTCGCGCTCAGCGCTTTGGTGTTCATCGTCCCGCTGACCGCGGACCAGTTCAACGATGTGTTGTCGACTGCCAGCTTGCTGCGGGTCACGACCTCGGCCGGCGCGCTCGTTCTCGTCCACAACATCTATGGCCAGGCGGCGCCGCAAAGCCGGATCCGAATCCGCGGCCCGATGCTCGGCCTCACCTTGATGTGGGGCTATGACCTCAACCTCGCGACGCTCGGTTACTTGCAGGGCTCGGCGGCAACGAGCGTCGACCAGCTGTTCCAGCTGCGCGGGCTGTTCATGGCAATGACCGCGCCATTGTTCGCCGCGACCGCCAGTCTCCGCAGCTCGCTCAGGGTCAAGCTGTCGCGCGCGGCAACTTTCCAGTCGCTCTCGCTGCTCGGCATCTGCATCTATCTCGCGACCATGGCCGCACTGGCGACGGCGTTCCGGCGCAGTGAGTGGGAGTGGGCGACCGCCAGCACGGCGAGCTTGCTCATTACAATGATCGCCGGGGCGGCGGCTCTTGGATTGTCACGGTCGGCGCGCGGCTGGATCAAGGTCAAGCTCGCCAAGCATTTGTTTGAGCATCGCTACGATTACCGGATCGAATGGCTGCGCTTTACCGACACGCTCGGCCGCGCGGGTGCCGACGCTGCCCCGCTCGGCGACCGCATCGTCAAGGCCTTCGCCGACATCGTCGAGGCGCCGGGCGGAGTCCTTCTGGTGGCCGAAGCCGGCGGCTCGATCGCCACCGCGGCCTCGTGGAATTGGCCCGGCCCCAACCCGTCCCACGACGAGCTCGAACAGGGTGCAAATTTCTGGTCCGAGGTCGAGCGTCGCGGCCGAATCATCGAGTTCGAGGCGCTCCGCAACGGCTGGGGCGCCGCGCAAGACCGCTCGTTGCCGGTGCTTCAGTGGATGCTCGACGAAAGCTGCGTGTGGGCGGGCATTCCGCTGATCCACCATCAGCGGCTGGTCGGCATCGTCCTGCTTGCGGCGCCCGAATACCGGCGCCCGCTCGATTGGGAGGATTTCGATCTGCTGCGCACCGCCGGCCGCCAGGCGGCGAGCTCGCTGGCCGAGGCGCACACCCAGGACGCTTTGTCCAACGCGCAAAGGTTTGAAGAATTCAACCGCCGCTTTGCCTTCATCCTGCACGACGTGAAGAACCTCGTCAGCCAGCTGTCGCTGCTGTCGCGCAACGCCGAACGCCACGCCGACAATCCCGAATTCCGCGCCGATATGGTCGAAACGCTGAAATCCTCGGTGGGCAAGATGAACGAGCTGCTCGCGCGCCTGTCGCCGCATTCGGGCGCGCGGGTCCAGCGGATGGAGGCGCAACCGCTGCGGCCGATCCTGACCGCGGCCATCGCGGCCAAGCGCGGCGAGCACGAGGTCCAACTGATCGGCGACACCAATTTGTGGACCAACGCCGACGGAGCCGCGCTGGAGCAGGCGATCGGTCATTTGATCCAGAACGCGGTCGAGGCCTGTTCGTCGACCAATCCGATCACCATCCGCGCCGCGGCCAGGGACGGCACCATCGCCATCAGCATCGCCGACAAGGGCGTCGGCATGGACCCCGACTTCGTCCGCAACCAGCTGTTCCAGCCATTCTCATCGAGCAAGCCCGGCGGTTTCGGCATCGGCGCGTTCGAAGCGCGCTCGCTGGTCGTCGCGATGGGCGGCCGCCTCGGCGTCGACAGCCGCCCGGGCGAGGGCACGACCTTCACCATTCTCCTCCCGGCCGCCGAGCCGGTTCTCGAACCGACAAGGAAACGCGCATGACCGACAAGCTGCAACCAGCGGGCGAGCTTCCGGTGCTGCTCGTCGTCGAGGACGACGAGGGCCTGCAGCGCCAGCTCAAATGGGCCTATGACGGTTATCGCGTGGTCTGCGCCGGCAGCCGCGGCGAAGCGATCGAGGCGCTACGCGCGCGCGAGCCCGCGGTGGTGACGCTCGACCTCGGCCTGCCGCCCGATCCGGATGGCACCGAAGAAGGCTTCGCCACGCTCGAGGAAATCCTGCGGCTCAAGCCCGACACCAAAGTCATCGTCGCCACCGGCCACGGCGCGCGCGAAAGCGCGCTGAGGGCGATCTCGCTCGGCGCCTACGATTTCTACAAGAAACCGGTCGACATCGACGACCTCGGCCTGGTCGTCGCCCGCGCCTTCCACCTCCACGAAATCGAGGCCGAGAACCGGCGGCTCGAAAACGACGGCGGCGGCGGCGCGGTGCTCGGCTCGATCCTCACCGGCGCGCCGGAAATGCTCAAGGTCGCCAAGACCATTGAGCGCGTCGCCAGCGCCGACGTCTCGGTCATGCTGCTCGGCGCCAGCGGCACCGGCAAGGAATTGCTCGCCCGCGCGGTCCACGAGAGGAGCGGACGCAAGGGCGAGTTCATCGCTATCAATTGCGCCGCGATCCCCGAAAACCTGCTTGAGGCCGAGCTGTTCGGTTACGAGCGCGGGGCGTTCACCGGCGCGGTCAAGTCGAACGTCGGCAAGATCGAACTGGCCGAGGGCGGCACCCTGTTCCTCGACGAAGTCGGCGACATTCCGCTGCCGCTCCAGGTCAAGCTGCTGCGCTTCCTCCAGGAACGGGTGATCGAGCGGATCGGCGGACGCAGCCCGATCGCCGTCGACACGCGGATCGTCTGCGCAACCCACCAGGATCTGGAAGCGATGATCGGCGACGGCCGGTTCCGCGAGGATCTCTATTACCGCCTCGCCGAAATCGTGGTGAAAATCCCGTCACTCGCCGAGCGCGCCGGCGACGCCGGTCTGCTCGCCCGCCATTTCGTCAACCGCTATGCGCGCGAGCTCAATCCCAAGGTCCATTCGCTGTCGGCCGAGGCGCTCGCCGCGATCGACGCCTATCCGTGGCCGGGCAATGTCCGCGAGTTGGAG
>DATFUB010000106.1:0-4579 GCA_035261225.1 Sphingomicrobium sp. | reverse complement strand
CGTCAGCCCGTCGTCGGGGCGCGCCTGATAGTTGCCTTTGGCAAAGCCGTATTCGAGCAGCGTCGCGTAGAGCAGGTCACCGGCATAATCGCCGGTGAAGGGCCGGCCGGTGCGATTGGCGCCTTGCAGGCCGGGCGCGAGCCCGACGATCAGCAGCGCTGCGCCGGGATCGCCGAACGACGGCACCGGTGAATTGAACCATTCCGGTTCACGGGCTCGCGCCGCCTCACGGAAGCCGGCGAGCCTTGGACAAAGCGGACAGTTGCGATCGGGCGCGGTGCGGGAGAGAGCGGCGCCGGCGAGCCGTGGCTCGCCGCGCGCCGGATCATTCTCAATCGTCGAAATCGTCGTCATCGGCCCTCGGCGCCATGGTGGTCGCGCGCTGCAGGAATTGCGGCGCGTGATGACGTGGCTCGCGCGGGGGCGGGCGCTCGGACGGATCGCGACCGAGCTTGGACTGCAGCTCCACCAGATCGGTGAAGACGTCGGCCTGGCGCCGCAACTCGTCGGCGATCATCGGCGGCTGGCTCGAAATTGTCGAAATCACGGTAACCCGGACGCCACGCCGCTGCACCGCTTCGACCAGCGAGCGGAAATCGCCGTCGCCGGAAAACAGCACGATCTGGTCGACGTGCTCGGCAAGCTCCATCGCATCGACCGCGAGCTCGATATCCATGTTGCCCTTCACCTTGCGGCGGCCGCTGGCGTCGATGAATTCCTTGGTCGCCTTGGTGACGACGGTGTACCCGTTGTAGTCGAGCCAGTCGATCAACGGACGGATCGATGAATATTCCTGATCTTCAATAATCGCGGTGTAGTAGAACGCGCGCAGCAGCGTTCCGCGACTTTGAAATTCCTTCAACAGGCGCTTGTAGTCAATGTCGAAGCCGAGCGTCTTGGCGGTTGCATAAAGGTTAGCGCCATCGATAAAGAGCGCGATCTTATTGGAAGCAGGTGACATGGTTTCTCGCCTGGTTGTGTTTGTTGGTCAACGTTTTTGGCGCGGCGGCAGCGGGCCGAGCATTTGAGCGAACTATACTGCCAAAGCCCGGCGGATCAGTCTGAACAGACGGAGAGTTAAGGGCAATAGACACATACTTGACAACGCAATGAAGCGTTTTCTTGTCCGAACAGTTGTTTGTGAAGGCTTCCGAATCGTCGTTAGGTACGGCCCCGGACAGTCCAATCAGCGGGCCGGCGGATGGGTTAGCAGCACCGACGGCGAGGGCCAAACCGTACTTTGGTCTTGCGAAAGGCCCCCGGGCTCTATAACTAACCCGAATAATCAACATATTCGATCCCAATTATCGGAGCGACAATCGATGGCGCGCGTCACCGTAGAAGATTGCATTGATAAAGTAGACAACCGGTTCGATCTAGTCCTGTTAGCGGCCCACCGCGCCCGAATGATATCGTCGGGCTCTCAACTCACGGTTGACCGGGACAATGACAAGAATCCGGTTGTATCGCTGCGCGAAATCGCCGATTCAACCATTTCGCCCGAGGATTTGCGGGAAGAACTGGTGCATTCATTGCAGAAATTCGTCGAAGTCGACGAACCTGAACCCGATACCGTGCCCCTGATCGGGTCGGCAGGCGCCAGCGTCGACGCCGACGACACTGAGGTTGCCGTCGAGCGCATGACCGAGGAGGAACTTCTGAAGGGTCTCGAAGGCCTGGCGCCTCCGGAAGAGCAACCCGAAGAGGACGAATAGGTCGTCGCTTTGCCGCCAGCGTAACCCGAGCGGTCTGATTTACCAAAGGCCCGGACATTTTGTCCGGGCCTTTGCTTTTGTTGACGTTTTCATGGTTACCATGGGCCCACGACGGGCGCGGCGAATTCTGCGTGGTCTGCCTTCGATTTGATCGGAGAACAGGCGGTTTGGCGTTAGACTGGGGTGGATGTCCGAAGTCGAGCGCCTGAGGACCCGAGCCGGGTACCGGTTCGTTTGAGAGCGCATGGGTTGTAGTGTGAGGCGATCACATCCGGCCCACACACGAAGGCAAAGTTCAATGGCGTCCAGACGCCACATTCTACTGCAAATGCAGGCCGCGACTGATTCGGTCGTCGCGGCGCCGTCGCCGCCTGCGCCGGTGAGGTCGGTCAAGTCACCCCGCCCGCGCATGATGCGGCAATACGATCTGGTCGAGCGCGTCAGGTCGTACAATCCCGATACCAATGAAGACCTGCTGAACCGTGCCTACGTCTACGCCATGAAGGCGCATGGCGCGCAAACCCGCGCGTCCGGCGATCCGTTTTTCTCGCATCCGCTTGAGGTCGCGGCGATCCTCACCGACCTCAAGCTCGACGACGCCACCATCGTCGCAGCGCTGCTGCACGACACCATCGAGGACACCGAGGCTACCCGCGCCGAAATCGATCACGTCTTCGGCCACGAGATCGGCGCCCTGGTGGAGGGTCTCACCAAGTTGAAACGGCTGGAGCTGGTGTCGCGCGAGGCCAAGCAGGCCGAGAACCTGCGCAAGCTGCTGCTGGCGATCGCCGACGACGTCCGCGTGCTCCTGATCAAGCTTGCCGACCGCTTGCACAACATGCGCACGCTGGAATTCGTAGCCCCCACCTCGCGCCACCGGATCGCCGAGGAGACGCTCGACATCTATGCCCCGCTCGCCGGTCGCATGGGCATGCAGGAGATGCGGGAAGAGCTCGAAGACCTCTCGTTCCGCACGCTCGATCCGGAAGCTTACGCGGTGGTGATGCAGCGGCTCGACGCGCTCGCGGAGCGCAACCGCAACCTGATCGGCGAGATCGAGAGCCAGCTCTCCAAGAAAATGCAGAAGAACGGCATGACCGCGCATGTCTATGGCCGGCGCAAGCGGCCGTTTTCGATCTGGACCAAGATGGAGCGCAAGTCGGTCGGCTTCGAACAATTATCGGATATCTTCGGATTTCGTGTCGTGATGAACGACGTCGAAGCCTGCTACCACGCGCTTGGCGTGGTGCACACCACGTGGCCGGTGGTGCCCGGCCGGTTCAAGGATTACATCTCGACACCGAAGCAGAACGATTATCGTTCGATCCACACCACCGTGATCGGTCCCGGCAAACAGCGGGTCGAACTGCAGATCCGCACCGACGAGATGGACCAGATCGCGGAATTGGGCATCGCCGCGCACGCCTTCTACAAGGACGACGTCGGCTCTCCGACCGAGCTGCTGAAGCGGGAATCCAACGCCTTCGCGTGGCTGCGCCACACCGTCGGCATCTTGTCGGAAAGCGCCAATCCGGAAGAGTTTCTGGAGCATACCAAGCTCGAGCTGTTTCACGACCAGGTATTCTGCTTTACGCCGAAGGGAAAACTGATCGCGCTGCCGCGCCAGGCCAATGTGATCGACTTCGCCTATGCCGTGCACACCGATGTCGGCAACAGTGCGGTTGGATGCAAGATCAACGGCAAGTTCGCGCCGCTGTCGTCCGAACTGCAGAACGGCGACGAGGTCGAGGTGTTGACCTCGGAAGCCCAGTCGGCGCCGCCCTCGGCGTGGGAGTCGCTCGCGGTCACCGGCAAGGCGCGGGCGGCGATCCGGCGTGCGACGCGCACCGCGGTCCGCGATCAATATGCCGGCCTTGGCCGCCGCATCGTGGAGCGGCTGTTCGCACGCGCAAAAATCGAATACGCCGACGACAAGTTGAAGGGCGCGCTGCCGCGGCTGGCGCGCGCCTCGATCGACGACGTGATGGCCGCGGTCGGCCGCGGCGAGATGAAGGCCTCCGACGTCGCGCGCGCGATGTATCCCGATTACAAGGAAGAACGGGTGGCGCGATATGGCGCCAAGCGAAGCCTCGCGGTTAAGCTGAAGCTGAAATCGCCGCCCGATCCCGCGCGCAGCCCGTCGGCGATACCCGTGCGTGGCATCAATTCCGATCTGCCGGTCAAGTTCGCGCCGAACGGCGGCGCGGTGCCGGGCGACCGGATCATCGGGATCGTCTCGCCGGGGGAGGGCATCACGATCTATCCGATCCAGTCGCCGGCGCTGAAGGATTTCGAGGAGGAGCCGGAGCGCTGGCTCGACGTGCGCTGGGATGTCGACGAGTCGACGCCGCAGCGCTTTCCGGCGCGAATTCGCGTCGACAATGTCAACGAGCCCGGCAGCCTCGCGCAGGTGGCCACCGTGATCGCCGAGCACGACGGCAATATCGACAACATTAGCATGTTCAGGCGCTCGCAGGATTTCACCGAACTCACCATCGATCTTGAGGTCTATGACCTGAAGCATCTCAGCGCTATTATCGCCCAGTTGCGCGCCAAAGCCGTCGTCGCACGGGTCGAGCGCGTCAATGGATAAATAATTCCCTCATGGTGAGGAGCGCGCTCTCTTGCGCGCGTCTCGAACCATGAGACTACACTATCTCTCATCCTTCGAGACGCGGCCAGGAGGCCGCTCCTCAGGATGAGGACGTCGTCCGCTGCAATGTTTGACGAGAGCCGATCATGGTTACACGTTCTCCGCTGCGTCTTGGAGTCAATGTCGATCACGTCGCCACCCTTCGTAACGCAAGGGCGGGCCGCAATCCCGATCCGGTGCGCGCGGCGCTGGTTGCGATCGCGGCGGGCGC
>DATFUB010000105.1:0-16447 GCA_035261225.1 Sphingomicrobium sp. | reverse complement strand
CGCTGGACGGTGCTGCCCGCCGTATTAAGCGTGCCGGTCAGGTTGACGATCCGCCGCTGCGTGCTCTGGCGCCAATTGTCGGCGTTCTCGTCGGACAGGTCGCCGAGGCTGTTATAGGTCCGGCTGATCGCAACGTCGGGCCCAAGCCCGACCAGGAATTCGTCCTGCTGGCTGATCAGGAAGTTCCCGGTCGCCGCATTGAGGAACAGCTGCTCGCCACCGCGGCCCAAAGTCGACGACCCAAGCAGCCCCGCCGCGCCAAGCACCGACCCCGAACCGCGCTCGAACCCCGTCCCCGCACCGGTGAAAATCGCAACCATCGCCCTCGTCCCCGCTTCGCTTCATCACCCGGGCGACCAGGACATTCCTCACCGCCTCACAGGGTAATCAGCGGAATTGTCAGAATGTTTAGGAGAATCTTTGAGTGTGGGACGCACCCGGCGCGCGGCAAGGCACGTTATGCGAAACGACGGTTCGGGTCCCTGCGTCCGACGACGCCGTCACACGACAGTGAGCGATGCCCTTGCAGGCTGCCGCAACCTTTCTCGACGACAGCATCGAATAGAGCGCTTCGGCCAGCGGCGCGCCACCGCCAACCCGCTCCTGAACCCGGAGCGACGGGCGCCCGCCGGGCATCCGAATGCAGTCTGGAGGTGACGTCTCACTCGGACGCCGCGGACACCGTGCTCAGCCGCACGAACAGCGCGTTTTGGGCTGCGGGCGCCGGAGTGGACCGGAGATCGCTCGGCCGGGGCCCGGCCAGCGCAACCAAGACGCCGGCTCCTGGCGGCGCCTTCCGGAGGGCCAGCGCATGCTCGGGCTCGATCAAACCGATCGCGGCGACATAAGCGGCGGTCTCCGCCGGCAGTCGCCGGCTCGCGGCCAGATGCCGGGCGTAGCGGCCCGGTCCGGCATTGTAGGCGGCGAACAGCCCCGGATAGCCGAACCGGTCGTACATCGCGCGAAGAAAGGCGGTTCCGGCGAGGATGTTATCGTGCGGATCATGCGGATCGGGCCCAAGGCCATGCAAGCTCCGCATCTCGGCCCAGGTGCCAGGCATCAGTTGCATCAGACCCATGGCGCCGGCGCTGCTGGTGATCGGCCGGCTCGCGAGCGCCGTCCGGCCACCACTCTCCGCGCGCATGACGCGCCGGATCCAGTCCCGGGGGATTCCGAAGCGCGCGGACGCTTCCTCGATATGCGTGTTCCAGCGCGCGATTTCCCGCGCAACCGGCCGATCGATGGTCCTGCTGTTTGTGTCGCCGGCGCCATGCGCCCCAGCCGCGGCCGAGACGATCAGGAGAAGCGCGCGGGCGAAAGCCTTCAGCGACCCTCCGCCGACATTCCAACGATGCCTACCCATCGCTGGAGCATTGGGCCGGCTTCGCCCACAGCAACTCCGCCCGGCCCAGAACATCCTTGTCTCGAGTGATTCCGAAATAGCGGCCGTCGAACGACGACGGGCTGTCCATCAGCAGAAAATATTCATGCGCGCGAAGCCCGCGGCAACCCTTCCACCAAGGCATCGGCCTTCCCGCGCGATCCGACTTCCGCCGGACGGCGACCAGCATGCCGTTGATCGAAATGGCTGCGCCAACCGCGCACAGGCGGTCGCCGGCGACCGCGGCCACGCGCTTCACCACGGGCACGTTCGCCGGGATATAGTGACGGCGCGCCGCCAGCGACCGACTCGTTTCAGGGATCCGGGCGACAACCATGTCACCGCGGCGGACCGGCGTGACGGCATACAAGCGGTAGAGCCCGACCGGCGCGCTCGCGCTTGCATTCCACAGGAGCAGGACCGGCGCCGTCCAGATTGTCGAGGCGGCAAGCGGAACGGTCGCGCAGCCGGCCAGCACCGCGATCGAGACGCGCCTGCGTGTTCGCCTGCGCTCGGCGATGATGCGCCGGAGATCCTCGACCCAGTGCGTGACGGCAGGATTGGGATCGTCAGGCATGTCGCCGCTGCTGCTCGCCCGAACCCTTCGACCAGGCATCGAGATCGTCGATGTGATAGCGCACGTAGCGGCTGTGGCGACGAAAGACCGGCCCCGTTCCGGCGGCCCGCATCTGCTGAAGTTTGCGGGCGCTGAGGCCGAGATAAAAGGCAGCCTGCTCGGTCGAAAGGAAGGGACTCCCCTTCTTCGCCTGTGCCGCGCGGGCAATGTCATCATCCATCCGCGACCTCGTTGCGCGGGGAAGCGCCTCGCCGCGTACCCGCGCCGCCTTGGGTGGCGCGTTTCTACCGGCGTGCACAGGCTCGAAAACCCGCGGTTCGAAAATCGAGCCCCGGTCGAATATCCTTCGGTAGCCGGCAAGCGCTGAAGGCTCCGCTGAGCCGGCTGCGGCTCTTGGACCGGCGCCCACTGGCCCTCGTCCGCGATCGCGCTGGCGTGCCTGTGCCGGAAACCGGGAGCCGGGCGAACGGGGACCGCTCGCGACCGATGCATCAGGGCAAACGGCGAAGACCATCCGCATTTCGGCCGCTACCTCAGGAGGTCCCGGAAACCCGCTTGCGCCAGCCGCCGGGCGCCTCGGACCAATCGCTGGGCCCGGGAGCGAAGACTCGGCGCTTCGACCCGCCAGCGTTCCCGCGCCGCGCGGCCGCCCAGCAGCTCGGCTGCGATTGCGCGCTGGTTTGCTCCAGCCGCAACGGCGTCATACGCGCGGAGCATCAGCACGCCGCGCCGTGCCCGCGCGTCTTCGGGATGAAGCGAACGGCCGAAGCGGCCCGTCCGCCACAAAGCGAGGAGCCGCCGGAGGGTCAGCACTGGCGCCTCCGCCGCGGAAAGACCGGCGAGCCGATATCGAAGCCTGGCAGGACCCGCCGCGATCGTGCCGGAAAGCACATCGATGCGGATGGCGCGGATCCCGTCGGACAGGAGCAGATGTTCGCGCCCGTCCGGTGCCGTGATCAGGGTCGAGATTGCTCCAAGGCGCCCAAGGTCGAACAGATCGTCGCCATCCGGCGGACCGGCTTCGATACCGAGCACGTAAGGATGAACGGCGGCGCGCCAAACCGGCCGCGCTCGCGGCACGGCGGCGCTTGGCGGCTCGAATGCGTGCAAGCCCCATTGTTCGGGCCGGTCGCCAGCCCCGGCCGGATCGCGGCTGCTGCTCGCAAGAGCCTGCTCGGCCGCGCAGCGATAGTCTGGATTTCGCCGGAGCCACTCCCAGGCGAACAGCGATCGGTCGGCCTCGAGCAGCGGCTCATAAGCCGCCGCGTCCCGCCAGTCCGGTGCATGTCCTTCGCCCGCCGCCACGGCGCGGGGAGAGCTGAATACCCGCCGCTAACCCATTCACCCATCCGGGGGAATTGCCTCATCGAAGCTGACCAGCGCGTCGCGCAGGCCGCAGGCGACGAGCTGGGCGCGGCTGACCACGCCATAGGCCGCGCGAGCCCGCTTCACATATTGGTGGACGGTTTCGGCGCTGATGCCGAGGATCCGGGCGATCTCCCAGTCGGTCTTGCCGCCGGCGACGAAGCGCACGCATTGACACTCGCGCCGGCTGAGCCTCGGGGCCCTGGCCTCCGCGGCAAAGCCATAGATCCGCCGGGCGGCCCTGAACGCATGGCTGCCGATCAGCTCGGCGCATAGCAGCCGGCGTTCAGGAAGAGAGCGGCCGCGCCTGACCGCAAAGGAACAGGAGCCCGAGGGCTCCCCCGGCACATTGGCCGGAACCGTGAATCCGGGACCCAGGCCGTAATGTCTGCTCCGTTCGAGGATGCGCCGTTGCGATGCGCTCAGCGGAACGAGGTCGCCAAGCTGATCCCAGCCAAACCCGGCGTTCGTCCTGAGGCTCGCGAGGTGGACGGGATCGGCGGCAACATCGTGTCGCGCCAGGAGCTCCTCCGCCCACGCGCCCGGATAATTGTCGATCCGAACGAGGTGTTTCGATGTGGATCGCATTGAGCGGTGATGCAGCAGCGCGAAATATTGGAAGCCGAGTTCCTTCGTAACGCCTTCCACAAGTGCGCGCAGATCTTCGGGGCTGGCGCATTTTCGCGCCTCCGCCTCGAATTTGTCGGTGAGGCGCGATCGAGCCCTGCGCTCCCCCTCGCCCGCCAATGTGGCGTGCGATGCGATGCCCTCTGAATCAGGAGCTTCCGAGCTCAACCGGCACCGTGCCGGGAGTTTCGCTGGCCTGAGGCCGAACGGATCGCGTCAAGCATAAGCGGGATACCCCTGCCAAGCGCCGAGCTGGCGAGGCGTGCACGGTCCCCGGTTTATAATTCCTTTATTTGGTGGATATGCCTGGCTCCACCGGTTAGCACTTGCATTGCTCGGACTAGGCTTGGACCGCCGCCCGCGCCGGTTGAGACCCGGAGCGACGGCGCAAAGAGGGGGGCTTTGGGCGTCGGCGGCTTGGAACGCGCGCCCCAATAGGCCGCGCGGTGCGCCACGACGGGGATGTTCAGCAGGATCGAGGCGTTTGTACGTGAGGTCAGAGGAGTCGTTTCCGAGGCCGAGCTGGCGGGTCTGCTCGAAGAAATCTGTCGCGAGATGGGCTTTCACTATTTCGCGCTCACCCATCATGTCGACCTTCGCCAGGCGCCGCAGCCGGCAATCCGGCTGCACAATTATCCCCTGCAATGGGTCGAATATTTCGACGAGCAGAAGCTCGGGCTCTCCGATCCCGTCCATCGGGCCAGCAACCTGACCAGCGTTGGCTTCGCCTGGTCGAAGCTTCCACAGATGATCCACCTGACGCCGCGCGACCGGCTGGTCCTCGAAAAGGCGGGACGCAACGGAATTGGCGACGGGTTCACCGTCCCCGCGCATGTGCCCGGGGAATCGAACGGCTCATGCTCGTTTGCGACCCGCACGGGGCAACCGGTGATCGAGGATCATCTCCCGATCGCGCAGCTCGTCGGCGCGTTCGCGTTCGAAGCCGCCCGGCAGGTGTGGCGAATGCGGGCCGGTCCTTCGCCGGCGCCGCAGCTGACCGACCGGCAGCGCGATTGCGTCGTCTGGGCGGCGCGCGGCAAGTCCGACTGGGAGATCGCCCAGATCCTCGGGATCAGTCACGAGACCGTGATCCAGCATTTGAAGCAGGCGCGCGAGCGCTACGGCGTCACTAAGCGCACGATGCTCGCGGTAAGCACTTTGTTCGACGGGACCATCAGCTTCATCGATATCCTGAAACGCTGACCATCCCCATTTCTGGGAATATCCGGCCCTAGGCCCGGCACGCGAACATCAGCCCCGTCACACGACAGGGAGCTGAAGAGAGATGATCGTCATCGGCAGTCAAAGCCGCGAGCCCGCGAAGGAGCCGCGCCTTCGGGCGATGTTCGAGGCCCGCAAGCAGGTGTTCGTCGATTTGCTCAAATGGGAGGTGCCGGTGCTCGACGGCCGGTACGAGGTGGACCAGTTCGACGACGAGCATGCCGTCTATCTGATCGTCGCCGACGCTGCGGGCGAGCATTTCGGCTCGGCGAGGCTCCTGCCGACGACCCGGCCGCACATCCTGGACTCGCTCTTCCCCAACCTTTGCGCCAGCGAGCCGCCGCGGAGCCCGGATTGCTTCGAGATCACCCGCTTCTGCCTCGGCCGCAACCAGAGCGCCAGAGCCCGGCTGGAGACACGCAACCGGCTGGTCCTGGGCCTTGCGCAATATGCGCTCGAGAATGGGATCTCCACCTATACCGGCGTCGCGGAGCTTTCGTGGCTGCAGCAGATCCTTGCCTTCGGGTGGCGCTGCCGGCCGCTGGGCCTGCCCCGGGTGATCGGAAGAAGGACGCTCGGAGCGCTGCGTATCGACATCGACGCCGACACCCCTGCCCTGCTCGCGGCGAACGGGATTTTCAGGCCGAGCTCCGTCGAACAGGCCCCCGCCCTTGCCGCCTAGGCTTTTTCAACGGAGATCCGGATGCATCGTCCCCACACCACCGAGCAGGCCGTCGCGCATTGGACCGGGAAACTTCTCGCCAAGGGTTATTGCGTGATTCCCGACCTGCTGCCCGCCGGCACGATCGAGGCGCTCGACGACGATCTGGCCGAGGATTTCGATCAGACGCCCTTCTGCCGGGGCGGCTTTTACGGCGAACGGACCAAAAGGTTCGGACGCCTGCTCGTCCGCTCGCCGCTCGCGGCGAAACTTGTCCGGCACGAGCTTGTGCTGGGAATCGTGCGAAAGATCCTTTCGCCCTGGTGCGACACGATCCAGCTCAACCTGACCCAGGCGCTCGCCCTCCATCCCGGAGCGCCGCCCCAGCTGGCGCATCGCGACCAGGACATGTGGCGCGGAAGCATCGGCGAGGTCGAATATCTGGTCAATGTGATGTGGCCGTTCACCCGCTACACGGCCGACAATGGGGCAACGGTCGTCTGGCCGGAGAGTCACGCCCAAAGAGCGCTCGATCCCGAACCGCCCGTTGGCGAGTTCGCGGTCGAGCTGGAACCGGGCTCTGCCCTGCTCTTCCTCGGCTCGACCCTCCATGGCGCCGGCGGCAACGCTTCCAATGAGGTCCGGCGCGGCGCCATCCTCAGCTACTGCCTGGGCTGGCTCAAGCCATATGAGAATCAATGGCTGGCCTATCCGCCGGAGATCGCGCGGACGTTCGATCCCGAACTGGCGGCGCTGGTCGGCTATGCTCAGCACCGGCCCAACCTCGGCAATTTCGAAGGGCAATGTCCGTCTCTGCTCCTGAAGGACGAAGTGCCTGACCGGATCGGCGCGGTCGACACGCTGCGGCCGGATCAGGCCGGGCTCGTCGCCGACTTCGTGCGGACCCAGGATTGGCCCGGACGCGCTGCCGCCTGAGTCATGGAGATGAGCCCGCCGGGTACCTTCGAACGCGTCTATGCGGCGATCAGGGATCGGCTGCGAAAGGGCGCGTTCCGTCCCGGCGAGCGCCTCGAGCCCGGGGCCTTGGGAAACCAGCTCAATGCGAGCGTCACTCCGATCAGGGACGCGCTGCACCGCCTGACTGGCGAGCGGCTCGTCGAAGCTCCGCGCCACGATGGATTTCGCGTGCCTCTGTTCACCGAAACCATGCTGCGGCACCTCTATGCGTGGCACCTGGACCTGCTGCTGCTTGCGACGGCGAAGCGACACTTGGGTCCGGTCGACATCGAGAGAGCGCAAGTTGCCGCAACGCCCGTGCCGGCCAGCGCCTTGGACCGGCAGAACGCCCTGTTTCTCAAGCTCGCCGAAGCAGGCGGCAATCCTGAGCATCTCCTGGCGCTGCGGGCCCTGATCGAGCGAATGGGACCTTATCAGCGCTTTGAGAACGAACTGCTCGACGCGATTCAATCGGAAACCGAGACCGTCGCGGCCGCGATCTCGGCCGGCGATCGCAGCGCGCTGCGGAAGAGCCTCATCGCTTACCACCGCAGGCGCGCGCGCATCGTCCCGGAACTCATTGCAAAGACGCAGTCAGACTAGAAGCCTCTGCCGAAGACTGTCCGCTCTTGACCCATGCGGCCGCGGCAGCGCTGGCGCGGATTGTGGCGCAATGCGTTCGAAGACTCGCGCTTCTGTCCGGAACCGGCCAGGACTTGCGATCATAACACGCCCGGCGATCGCATCTGGTTGAGCGATGGCCCGGGGCCTGCGCGGCCGGGGCGAACTCTACCGAGTCGACTTTCTCGGTCGCCGGACGATGTGCAAGAGGATGTACGGGCACATGGGCGTTGTCCGACCATGCGATCGTCATGGAGATCGGGTGAACTCGATGAAGCTGATCTGGGCGCCGCCGCCGCCAACCAAAGCCGAAAGGGTCGCAATGCCCAGGCAGTGCGAGGCGACGCCGAAATGCTGTGAAAACGCCGAGATGATGAAGGCGCTGCAGCCCGCGAACTAGCGTCCGCTTTCCATCCAAAGTGGACGCCAGCCGCTTGGGCTTGTTTGCGGACATTGGCGTATGATGGAGCGCGCCTTTCTGGTAATGTTCCTAGCGCTCGGTCCTAATCTTGGAGGTGACCGATGCGCATTTTCCTCTTCGGTTTGGCTCTGCTCGCGCCATCTGCGGCTGCCGCTCAATCGCCACCAGATTTCGTCCTGTCAGAAGCCTATCTTCACGACCTCGCTCGGGGCAGCGCCGCGGTTGTCGATATCCCCGTGGTTCTGACGCATCGAACAAGCAATGTTCACTCGCTCGCGAGCGACTGCGAAATGCATTTAGCCGGCGCGCCCACGGGTGCCGCGCTGGCCGATCCGTCTTCGGTCGTGGTCGAGCCTCCCAACCTTTGCAAATTCCCTCCGACTAGTGGGCCAGGCTGGGGTGCGGTGTTTGACCTGCGTGTCATCAATCGAAATTGCGTGGCGACAGGCTACCCCCGGATATTCACGGAACATGCCGCGAGTGGTTCTGAGAGCGGCGCCAACCCTAATCATGTCCTGGAGATTCACCCGGCCTTACGCCTCGTCTGCGGTGCAGACGTGATCGATTTTACAAGCGACCTGAGCTATTTCCCTGGAATGCGGTCGATCAAACCAGCGACCGCGGACGATTGCGTCCGTAACCGTACCGTTTCGATGCGCTATGATCCGAGCGGCCACCGTTACGAATTTCTGGAGGACGGGGGCGGCTGCGGGAACTTTGCGATCGCTGAAATTGGCTTTGTCGAGCCGAAGTGGATTCAGACTATCAACGGGGGACATAATGCGATCGCGAGGGTCAGCCTCGATGGTCAAAGCCGCACCACACTTAAACTCTATACGCTGGCTGGCACGCCGGCGGATCAATGGCTTGCGTCAGTGAAATCAAATGGGCTTGGCCCGAACCGTGTCTATGTCCACGGCATGATCACCTACGATTATTTCGCTTTCGTGAAGGCAATGCGCTCTAAGACGGGTCATTGGATCAATCCGACCACATGGACAAAGGTCAAATTTCCTATCTCGCTTGTGGTCTTTGGGTTCCCGACTGAAGCGCCCTGGGGCGATCAGGAGTAAGCCTTCAGGGAATCAGCTCGAGCAGCGCATCGAAATCGTCGGCGTTGGCCTCGTCGCGCGGCCCCCCGCGTTCCACGCGTCAGCGGCCGCGTCCATTTGATGGCAAGAGGGGTCGCCAGTTCCCACGACACGCTCAGGTGTTCGTCCATGTTTGCGCGCCCCTTAGTAGCGGTAGCTGAGGGTGCCGAAGATCCGGCGTCCGGAAAGCCGATAGAATTGGGCGTCTCCAAGCTCGCTTTCCGTCACCGGATCGCGGCGATTTGTGAGATTCTCCGCATCAAGGAACAGTCCCCAACCAGAATCGAGGCGCCAGCCGATCCGGCCGTCGATCGCGGCATAGCCGCCGGCCTTGACCGTGTTCCCCTTGTTGAGGAAGCGGCTGCCTACGTAGCGCAGGGTAGTCGACCACTGGAGGCCGGATGCCGGCGCGTAGCTCACGCTTAGCGAAGCGAGATCTTTCGGCGAAAGCTCGAGGCGCTTGCCGGCCAGCTGCTGAATGCTTCCATCGGGACGAAGGCGAGCAAAGTCGGTGAACTTCGCCAGATGATGCGCAAAAGCGGCCTCGACCGACAGCGAGGGCGTCGGTGTCCAGCGCAGCTCGGCTTCGAGCCCCCGGAAATGCTCGCGGCCCGCGCTCGCAAGTGCCGGCAGCCCATCGAGGTTCTCGCGAATGACGAGGTTGCTGAAGCGGGTGTCGAAATAGCTTGCCTCAAGCCAGATTGCACCGTGCGCGAGGCTGCCTTTGAATCCCGCCTCCCAGCCATGCGCTGTTTCGGGCGTGAGGATGTCGACCTCGGCCTCCGGCCCGAAGTCGATCGCGGCTGGCTTGAAGGTGTCGCGATAGTCCGCGAACGCCACGAGTGAATTCCTGCCGGACTGCCATAGCCGATAGCTCGCCCCGAGCGAGCCCGACAGGCGCGTTCGGCCGAGCCGCTGGCATTCGTCGAGCCCGGCGGGGTCCGAGCCCTCGGCTTCGCCGCCGCAGCGCCGCTCCTTTGTGTGATTAAGCCGGGCTCCCGCGAGGAGGGTGAGCGAAGCCACCGGCCGGGCGATGGCCTGCGCATAGAGCCCCGCAAACTGGCGACGGTCCGTGAGGAGGGTCGATTCATCGATGTTCAGCGACGAAGAGTCGGGCGCGTTCGAGCCGTCGGGCCGCACGGCATATTCGAAATTCCGGCTGCGCTGGCGGCCGGAGCCATAGAGCCAGTCGACCCCGATGATCCAGTCAAGCATCTCGCTTGTGCCCGAAACATGCGTGTCCGCGTAAAGGTCGATCAGCCGGACACGCTGGCGGAAGCCATCGGCATTTACAGTGGTTCCGCTGCCGTCGAAATCCTCGCGAAGAAACCCGCGCACGTTGCGCGCCCAGCTTTTCGCGGCGGAGACGAGGGTCGACCAGTTCAGTTCGCCCAGGCGGATGTCGTACCCGGCGCTCGCCTGGAGCCGGTCCTGATCCTGGCGCGCGTCAAGCGGGTTGATGTTCGCGTCCCTCGGAAACCGGTCCGACAACCCCGAGCCTTCGCGTGGATGGGGGCTATAAGGGGTCTGATCGAGCGTGATGCCTTCAAGGTCGACGCGCAACCGGCCCGACCCCAGGCTCGTTGCCGCGCGATACAACAGATGGCCCCGATCGAACTTCCCGCGATCCTGTGAGAAGCCACGCCGCTCAAGGCTGCCCAGGAGCGATTGGCCGATTGGAGCCGATGAGATGCTCGTCGCGAATGCCGCGCGGCCGCTTTGCCGCATTCCCATCCGCAGCAGGACGCGGGTCGGTTGGGCACCGGCATCGGGCCTGATCACATGGATGACGCCGACAAAGCTCGTCGCTCCATAAGCAACGGGCGCCGCGCCCCGCACCACCTCGATGCGGTCGACATCGATGAAATCGAGAAGGCTCGCCGCCGGGTTGAACGCTCCGCCGAATGGAACGCCGTCGACCACCAGGAGGTAAGCGTCCATCTCCGCCAACCCCTGCGCCGCCACAACGCTGCCGGCCGGCCCGGCGTCGCTCCCGGACGTGACCTCGATGCCGGCGGCCGGACTGAGCGCGCCCCTGAGGTCGATCGCGCCGCGGGCGCGGATCGAGCGACCGGCGATGGCCGATTCCGCGACCGGAGTTGCAACTTCGGACTCGGGCGTCCGTGTGGCGGTAACGATGATCGTGTCTTGCGCCGTTGCCGGCGAACCGTATGCCGCAGCGGAGATCGCCGACAGCCAGACGATGCTCGATTGCATGATCACCCGTATTTGCAGTCGCGAGCGGGAAGTTTGGCCGACGACGATGCCATTCACGCGCCCGATCGCCCCGAGCGCTATTTCAGACGCGCTTGCGGCCCGCCTCATCTTTATTCGGTATGATCAGTCCGATCACCGCGTCGATGATGAACCAAGTGGCGAGAAAAGCGACGCATTCGAGCATGAAGCTGTGAAACTTGTAGAACATTTCGGCGATCACGATGGCAGTCAGAAAGCCCGGCAGCTGCCGTTTCAGCAGGTCAGCGCGCCCAAGGTTTGTCAGGAAGTTGTACATTGGCCGCCCTCCAATCTTGCAGCCCGGACCGGATCTCGGCCCAGGCAGGAGTTTACGCTCGAACGACCAATGCTAGCGCCAAGGTCGCCAGGAAACCGAAGGCATGCGTGGTCGTCATGATCCAAAATCCGGGCGGGCTGTCCAAGCGGCGAATATTGCCGCCAAGAGCGGGCGCAGCGCCCGTCGCCAGGCCAAGCAGCAGCACCGCCAAATATGCGACGCCGAGGAATATCAGCACCGGGCCGACTGGCTGAGTCATCAAAATGGCTCAATTGAACTCGAGAGCGACATGGTTGTCGAAGCTGACGCGGGGGGTGCAAGAGCGAGCGAGGCATATCGCTCACAGCCCACGCGGGGCGGATGGATATCGCAGGAACGCCGCAGCGACGAGTGGAGCACATAGCCCTCCCACTCCGCGATTCGGCTCTATTCAGCTAGCACAGCTTACTTCCCTATGAAATTACTTCCCTATGAAATCCGCGCGCCGGCAATTCGCCTACAAGCACCAAAAGAATGAATGGCGCGCCGAATCTTGGGACTCTGTAGTTGCGCGATCCTCATTCTGACCCGGGCCCACTCATCAAAGGGACCCTCCGCGTTGCGGCGAGTCCGGCGAGGCGGTCCAGCAGGTACTGACCAAGGGGTCCATCGGCAGCGTCCGCTGTTTGCGATTTGCGACGCGTCCTCTTTCGCATCGGCGCGCGCCTTGGCCGGGATCGGACGCCCGCGCGACCAGGTGGCGATAGCCCGCCGGTTCCCGCCTCAGCCAATCGGGGGCGGCTCGTTCGGCTCGGCCTCGGGTATGCATCCGTCGACCTCCGGGTGGTGCTCCCATTGATCCTCCGGCCGGCGCGGCGGTTGGCCCGTGGTGCCGACGCCGCCGGTCTCGTCGACGGACCGGACCTCGGCAAGCTTCGCGCACCACCGCGTGAGGAAATCCTTGAATTCGGCGGCGCCCCTCGGAATCCACTCGACCCGCTGCACGATGCGCACCGCGTGGACCTCGTTATAGCCGTTATGGCCGGTGTCATAGACCCACGAGCCGCGCACGATCACCTGATCCCTGGGCCCGATCGTGCCGCCGCCCTGGAGCGCAGGCGCGACGGAACCCGGCGTGTTCCCGTACCAGGCGTCGACGAACCTGACCGCCAGGATCGGCGCCAGCACCACCGACAGCAGCTTGCACAGCGCCCTGGTAAAGAAGTTCTTCTTGCAGAATGACTTGCCCAGCGGGAAGCCGTCGATGACGTCGAGCAGGTCGGACGACCGCGACCCCTCGAACTCGCAATGCAGGACGGGAACGTTGACCTTCTCCGGCCGCATCGCCGCGTTGGCGAGCACATAGTCCAGCCATTTCTGGTGCGTATCCGGCGCCTCGCCCAGAGTCCCCGAGTCGCGCCCGACAATCTCGTTCAACGGGAAATATTGGCCACTCGCCTGCCACCTCGCGACGGTTCGCAAATAGCCGAAGCCGATATCGTCGCCGAGTCCCACGGCGCCGCCGATGGCGACAAGAAGCTTGTAGATGAATCCGGACTTGCCGTCCTGGGAGACGGTCTGGCGCAACAGGTCGCCCTGCGGCCGCGACGGCGCCGTTGCCAGCGCCAGGAGTTGCTGCTGGTGGGCCGAGAATCCGTCGTCGCCCGGCTTTACATACGGGATCGACGCGAACTTCTGCATGTCGAACGGGAACAGCGCCAAATTGACCGCGAAATCGTCGTCGACGTCCTCGATCGGGTTCTTGTCCTCGCCGACATGTTCGGTGTCGATGATTTCGCCGATCGCGCAGACCGTGTTGCCGGCGGCGGGGCCGCACACGCAATCGGAATCGGCGGGATTGCGGTGCAGGCAAATGAGCTTGCCGTTGACCAGCCAGTTGAGAAGGTAGCGCCAGAGCTCGGTGAAGGCGGCGACGCTCAGGAACAGGGTAATTCCCAGGGTAACGCTCGACGCGACCAGGCCCCCGATCAGAAACAGGATAAGGGGGAGGACATAATCCACGTTCAGCGGCTTGTAATTGGCCTCCTCGACGCAGGTGGTATATTGCGGACCCATCGTGCGCTCCTCAGCTGTGGACCCGGAGCGTCACGCCGCCCACCAGCCGCTCGCCATCGAAGGCGTTGACGTTGATGTCGAGCTCGCCGTCGAAGCCGTCCGGTGCGACCACCTTGACCGCCACCGGCCGCTCCTCTCCCGGTTTCGGGAGCTCGCCTGCCTCTTCGCCGATCTCGACCCGCCAGCCCCGCGGCAGGGCATGCGCCTCCCGCAAGTGCCCCGCCAGGCGTTGGTTGCGGCGCCGCGGGTCCTTCTCGCGCTCGCACGGATCGAGCGGGGACAGCCGGTAGGCGTCCGTGGTCAGCCGCATCCGCGCGGCGGCGACGCCGTCGTTGCGCAGCTGGAAGGCGAAGCTGGCATTGGGCGAGTTGAGCTTTTTGACGTCGAGATTGGTCTGGCCGAGATTATTGCCCGGATCGGCGTCGTCGGGCCAGATCAGCTCGACCTGGACGCAATAATGGCCGCCCGCGGCGGGCGTCGTCCAGGGGATTTCGGCTACGCTCGGGAGCCCCGCTCCGCCTTTGACCGGAAGGTCGACGAGGGCCTCTCCGATGAAGGTCTTCACCGTTCCGATGCCGAACGTCAGGTAGTAAAAGCGTACCAGCAGGTTGATCGCGGGCGCTTCGAATGACCCGTTCCAGACGCGCGCGCGGATCAGGTGCGGCCGCCCCGGCTCCAGCGCATGCGCCTGCGCCGGCGCCGGGCCGCCCGGCTTGACCTCGAAGAGACTTATGTCGGGATTGTCCCAGGTGACGCCGAGGCCATGCGCGATCAGCCAGCCCTGGCTATAGATCAAGGGGTCGGGCCGCTTGTAGATGGTCGGAGGCACATAGACCGGCCCCTTGCCGGGGTGGCCGTCGGAGCCCGTCCCTTTGGGATCGGCGGACTTCTTCCGGCATATTTTCCAGAACAGGCGGCGCGCGACCATCGCCAGCGCGAGGAGTCCGGCCAGAGCCAACATGGCCAGGTAGAAAAGGAACAGGGCCCATAGCCAGCTGCGCGCCACCCAAAGCAGAATGAGCAACAACAGACCAAGCGCGATCAATACCCAGATCTGCCTGAGCAGACGGCACAATATGCAGTCCGACCTCACACGAATTTCTTCAACGGGTCTTCCGCTCATCTTCAGCATGCCACCATTATGCGGCGCGCAATCTGGGCAAGCCATGTGTCACGAGGGCCAGGACGCCGCGGACGGCTCATCCGCGCGGCGCGAATTCCTCGGGCAACCACACGCGGAATCTCCCCGTTGGGGGCGCCGGACTTCCAGGGATTGCGACCTAAAGCGTAGCGATCCGCTTCGGGTCGTCGCGGCGTACACCGGGACAGGACCACTGGCCTTCCTCCTGACACAACTCAAACTCCTACCGGCTCTCGGGAGTCAGTAAGGCGGGTCAGTCAGATCGGCACGCTGAGCACATCACTATCTTCTTTTTCAAATAGATGAGCAATAGCAAATAAGGCTTTGAAAACAACGATATCGCATGCCGACCCTTTGCGACTCGAAGTCATGAGCCCACCTAGTTGCTGCAGTTTGCTCGGACCTAGGATGCGCGCTTCCGCACTTCGAGCAGAACCGGCTCGCTGCGAGCCATGCCGTCCGACAGGAGGAGAATCCTGTACACGTCATTTGTTTCTTCAAGGACAACGATTGCCTCGGGACTGTCGCCTTTGAAGCGATTCCCCAGATCGGCAATTCGGCGTGGCTGCTGCCCCATCTTCCACAGGAACAGCTCAGGTTGGGGACATGCGCGCTGACACTGTACCGACTGATCGGGGGTCGGATCGGGATCGGACCGCATTTCCGGACCAGCAAGGATAAGTAATCCGTCCCTTACCGCGGCAAGGTCACGAACCCCCTGGCCGATTCCGTCGGGGGTCGAGCCAAGCTGCAACTGGTGAAGTATGCGGGTTGGCGGCACGCCTCCGAATAGCTGCGAGAGCTTGATTTCATAGAGGAATGCGCCGCCTGAATCGACCGGTCCCCGGAACCCGACCCACATCGTGTCACCGGTTACCGCAACGCCCTCGATATTGGGTCCGTGCTGGTCTTCCGTGAAGCCGGCTCCCCCGGACTTGAGTTCACCGGCCGCGTGCTTGAGATACGGCTGGAAGGCCGGCTCGGCATTGATCAGATGATCGAGGTTCTTCATCACCAGACCGCCGGACGGTTTGCCCGCGGATCCGAGATCCTCGAAACCGCCGGCTGGGCGGAGCGGAATGCGGGCAACGAAATGCCGCGACTGCTGCACTTTCGCCTTCTTCGAATTGCTGTGTGATCCGACGATGTAGAAATAGCCGTCACTGTAGGCGATGCCCTCGGTATCGGCTTCCTTCATTTCCTTTCCATCCGCGTCCTTGTCGGGCAGGAGGAAGAGGGGCTCACCTGGCACCAGGGTATCGCCGGCCAGACGGAATAGTCGGACGAACCGTTTCTCGTCCCCGGCCAGGAGACACTGGCCGCTGGGAGCACAGGCAGCCCCGCTGAGGTTCGTCCGTTCATCGCCGTCCGAGAGCTCAGGCGAAATCTTGAGGATCGTGAGCTTGACTGGCTCGACATCGTTCTGAGTCGGGGCGGCGGACTGACTCTCGGGGGAACATGCCGCAATGCACAGAACAATGATGCCGACCAATGAACCGGTCGTGATCCCGCGCATGATTTCCTCCTCCGGAGCCTCTCTTATTGGCAAACCGGTGTTCTCATCCTCGATGCTCGAAGACCGACAGCACATAGGTGCTGCCGCCGACGATCTTCCCCTTCCGGCGCTGCAGGACGTCGAAGCGGAACTGGTCGCCGGGCTTGGAGCCGTCAGGAGCTTGGACGGCAATGGCGGCGGTGATGTGCGCGCCGCGCGCGAGCCGGATGCCGGAGATGGCCGGCGCCGCGACCTGCTGGTCGGCAACATAGACGGCCGAGCGATCGATACCCTCGAGCGTTCCGAGCTTGATCTCTCGTTC
>DATFUB010000104.1:0-2673 GCA_035261225.1 Sphingomicrobium sp. | reverse complement strand
AGCAGAATTGAGGAATTAGTCTTAATGAGTTGTCACCGCCCTTTTTGCCGAAATACATCGCTGGCCGCAGCCGCCGTCGCGGCACTCGTGCTGCTGGCGCCGGCGCAGGTTGTGCCCGTGCGCGCGCAGGCCGCCCAAGCTGCCCAGCAGGCTACTCTATCCGACGTCACCAAATCTGAGAGCGCCAAATCTGACAGCGCCAAGCCGCCCGCGTCACAGAAGACCGGCGCGGGCAATGTTGCGGCGGTCGATCAGGCCAATCCACCGCAGCAAAAGAGCCTCACTACCAAGGCGATCGAAAAGGTGAAAGCGGTCGCGAAATCGGCCGGCGACATTTTTAACCGCGTTCCGTGCCTGCCGCCGAAGGGCGGCGCCAAATCGATGGGATCGCTGCCGCATGTGGCGAGCAAGCTCGCCGCGGGCGAGCCGGTGGGGATCGTCGCATTCGGATCGTCGTCGACGGTCGGTTATGGCACGACGTCACCCGAATTTACCTATCCCAACCGGCTGGCGGCGCAGCTGCATCGACAATATCCGAGTGCCGACATTACCGTCGTCAATCGCGGCCAGGGCGGCGAAGACGCGCCCGAAATGATGAAGCGGCTGCAGGTAGCGGTGCTCGATATGAAGCCCGATCTTGTGATCTGGCAGGTCGGCACCAACGCCGTGCTGCGCAACCTCGATCCCGCCGAGACCGCAAAGCTGGTCGAGGACGGCATCGCGCGCATTCAGGCTGCGGGCGCCGATCTCGTGCTGGTCGATCCGCAATATTCGCCAAGGATCAACGAGCGCGCGGAAAGCGCAAGCCAGATGGTGAAGCTGCTCGGCAAGGTCGCCGAGCTCCGCCATGTCGGCTTTTTTCCGCGCTTCGAGGTGATGCGCGAATGGCACGAGAAGCAGGCGATCCCGATCGACAATTTCGTCATCGCCGACGGCCTGCACATGACCGACTGGGGCTACGCCTGCTTCGCCCAGTTGCTGGGCGACGACATCATCAAATCGGTCGGCCAGATCAAGCTCGGCGTCAACGTACCGTCCAACGTGCAGACTTACCGGCCGATGTGATTCGCCTGTGCGCTTAGGACCCGTCCGGGAGCTATCGCTTCAGGGCGAGGGCGTTGGGGCTGACAGTATAGTTCCATTCGCCGTGGAAGTCGTGACGTGTGAGGTTGACGGCTTCGATGTCGGCGTCGGACACCTTGATGCCGGCCGGATAGGTGTTTTGATCGAGTTCGCAGCGAACCTTGAGACCGGTCTTGGTCGTCGTAGCTGCGATCAGCTGGACGATGACCTGATGGCTGACGAGGGGTTTGCCGCGCCAGTTTCCGGTGATGAACGAGAAGAGGCGATGCTCGATCTTGTTCCATTTGCTGGTGCCGGGCGGTAAGTGACACACGGTGATGGGAACGCTGAGTTCGTCGGCCAGCTTTTGTAGCTCGATCTTCCACAATCGGACGCGCGAACCGTTGCTGCCGCCGCCATCGGCGGTGATCAGGAGGCTGCGGGCGCTGGGATAGCGCTCGCGCCCCATGAGCTTCCACCAGCTTCGAATGGCGTTGGCCGCGAAAGCCGCAGTGTCGTGGTCGATGCCCACACTGACCCATCCGACGTTGTTGGCAATATCGTAGACACCATAGGGTGCGGCGCGCCCGAGTTCGGGAATGACGAAATCGTGCACGCGAACTTCCTCGGGCGAACCCTTCGGTCGCCATTCGCGTCCGGCGTTCTTGAAATCGCCGACAAGCTCCTTCTTCTTGGTATCGACCGAGATCGCCGGCTCACCTGCCGCGAGCGCTTCTTTCACCCGATCGTTGATGTAGTGGAATTGCGCGTCACGATCGGGATTGTGGGATCCCTCGCGGGTCTTGCGGTTGGCTTGCAGGCGGTAATCGAGCCTGTGCAGGAGTTCGCCGACGAGCGTCCGGCCAATCGTATGGCCCATGTCGCGCAGGCTTTGGCTGAGCTTGCGAAGGCTCTTGGAAGTCCACAGCAGCGGCGATTGCGGATCGCCTCGCGTCTCTGGCTCGACCAGCGCGCGCAGATCATCGAGCAAATTCGCATCCGTCTCGCTCAGAGGCCTACGACCGCCGCCCACTCGGCGTACCCGTTCCAAGTCAGGCGTCTCGCCCGCACGCAATTCGGCCAGCCCGCGTCCGATCGTGCTGCGCGCGATACCGGTGGCACGCATCACCGCAATGATCCCACCGTGCCCGGCCGATGTCGCCTCGGCTGCCGCAAAACGCCGCCGACCGCGCTCGTCGAGCACCGGAGCGAGGGCCTCGAAGCGCTGGCGTATGGCCGATTCGTCGATCACGCCAAAACGATATAGCCTCGCGACTCCAGAGGGAATCCCGCCGCCAACAAAATCCGACCCCACCCGATTCACTTGTTCGCGGACGGGCCCTAAGCGGCTTCCTTCCCTACTCAGTGGTAGCCGAAGTCGACAAGGTCACGCCCGGCGAGCGGGCCGCCCGCTTGCTGCATGCGGCCGCCGACCGCGAGGCCACCAAGATGAATGGGCACGAAGCCGAAGCTCGCGATCAGATTCTTCACGAATTCGATTGCCTCGGCGTGATCCCCGGATACGAAGATGACACGGCGGCCACCGTCCTTTGCAGGCCCTTGGTTGAAGCGTTCAATGACGATCGAATTGAACGCCTTCACGACTCGGGC
>DATFUB010000103.1:0-19769 GCA_035261225.1 Sphingomicrobium sp. | reverse complement strand
TCGCCGTCGCTCCAGCGCCCGATCGCAATGGGTTATGTCGCAGCGCCCCTGGCCGAGGCTGGAACCGCTCTGAAGCTTGAGCAGCGCGGCAAATTGTTCGACGCGACCGTCACCGCCATGCCGTTCGTTCCCCACCGTTATCACCGCAAGGGAGCCGCCTGATGACATTGTATTTCACCAAAGATCACGAATGGGTCCGGGTCGAGGGCGACAGCGCGACCGTCGGCATTTCCGACCATGCGCAGGAAGCGTTGGGCGACATCGTCTTCGCCGAAGGGCCCGAGACCGGAAAGCAGGTCAGCAAGGGCCAGGAAGCGGCGGTGGTCGAATCGGTCAAGGCCGCGTCGGATGTCTATGCGCCGGTGTCGGGCGAAGTCACCGAAAGCAATCCAGCGGTCGCCAAAGACCCCGCGCTCATCAACCGCGATCCCGAAGGCGAGGGCTGGTTCTTCAAGCTCAAACTGTCGAACGCGAGTGAGTTGGAAAGCTTGATGGATGAGACCGCTTATCGCGAATGGGTGCGGACGCTTTGAGTCACGCGCCGACCTCGACCAGCAATTGGGATGCGGTAGATTACGCCAGCGTCGGCGCGTTTGTCGCTGAGTTGGGCGGGGCGGCGCTCGACTTGCTCGATCCCAAGCCGGGCGAGCGCATTCTCGACGTTGGCTGTGGCGAGGGGACGCTGACCAGGAAGATTGTCGAGCGCGGAGCGACCGTGCTCGGCATCGACAATTCGCCCGAGATGATCGCAGCTGCGCGCGCGGCCGGGATCGACGCGGTTCTGCTGCCCGCCGAGGATATGCAATTTTTCGGCGAATTCGACGCGGCTTTCTCCAACGCGACGCTGCACTGGGTGCTGGAAAAGGAGCAGGCGGCGCGGGCGATCTTCCGCGCGTTGAGGCCTGGCGGGCGGTTCGCCGGCGAGATGGGCGGCGAGGGCAATCTTACGACGTTGCGTGAGGCGCTCGATACCGAGCTGGTGATCCGCGGCTACCAGCCGCCAGTCGAGGCGTCGAACTGGTACGCGTTGCCGGAGGAATTTGCCGGCGTCTATGAGGCCGCCGGCTTCCGTGAGCTCGACGCGCGGCTGATTGAGCGACCGACCCCGATCGAGCATGGCGTCGCCGCCTGGGTTACGACCTTCCGCAAGGGCTGGCTCGACCGCGCCGGTGTGCCCGAGGACGAGCGCGCCGAGATCGGCGCCGCAGTCGCTGATCGCGTCGGCTCCAACGTCGCCGACTACGTCCGCCTCCGCTTCATCATGAGGAAGCCCGCCTGATGCGTTATTTGCCGCTGAGCGATGCCGACCGCAGCGAGATGCTGCGGGTGGTTGGCGCGGGCTCGATCGACGAATTGTTCCGGGACGTGCCGGAGGAACTGCGGCTCAAGGGCCCGATCGACGGCCTCCCGATGCACGCTTCCGAACTCGCGGTTGAGCGGCACATGACCGCTCTGTCGCGCAAGAACATGGTCGCGGGTGAAGTGCCGTTCTTCCTTGGCTGCGGCGCGTATCGCCATCATGTGCCAGCCAGCGTCGACCATATCATCCAGCGCGGCGAATTCCTGACCAGCTACACGCCATATCAGCCCGAAATCGCGCAGGGCACGCTGCAATTGCTGTTCGAGTTCCAGACCCAGGTCGCGCGGCTATTCGGCTGCGAAGTCGCCAACGCCTCGATGTACGATGGCTCGACGGCGATGTGGGAAGCGATCGTGATGGCCCACCGCATCACGCGGCGGACCAAGAGCGTGATTTCGTCCGGGGTGCACCCGCATTACGTCCGTGTCGCCGAGACGATGGCGAAGTTCACCGAAGACCGGCTCGAGACCGCGTTGCCGGAGCTGGGCGCTGCAACCGACGCCGAGCGGCTGATCGCCAGCATCGACGGCGAGACCAGCGCGGTTGTGGTGCAATATCCCGACATCCTCGGCCGCATCACCGACCTGACCCCGATCGCCGACGCCGCGCATGCGGCGGGCGCGCTGCTGATCGCGGTGGTGACCGAACCGGTCGCGCTCGGGCTGATCAAATCGCCGGGCGAAATGGGCGCGGATATCGTCGTCGGCGAGGGCCAGTCGATCGGTGTCGGGCTGCAATTCGGTGGACCGTACGTGGGGCTGTTCGCATGCCGCGAGAAGCATGTCCGGCAGATGCCGGGGCGGCTCGCGGGCGAGACGGTCGATGCCGAAGGCAAGCGCGGGTTCGTACTGACGCTGTCGACGCGCGAGCAGCATATCCGGCGCGAGAAAGCGACGTCGAATATCTGCACCAGCTCGGTGCTGTGCGCGATGGCGTTTACGGCGCATTTGACGTTGCTGGGGGAGAAGGGGCTACGCCAGCTCGCGTTTTTGAATCACGCACGCACGTGCGAGGTCGCCGAGCGACTGGCGGCGATCCCGGGCGTCGAACTGGTGACGACGGAGTTCTTCAACGAATTCACGCTCAAGCTGCCGGTCGAGGCGCGGCCGGCAGTGCACGCGATGGTCGAGCGCAACGTGCTTGGCGGCGTGTCGCTCGGGCGGCTCTATCCGGGCATCGACGTGCTTCGGAATGGGCTGGTGGTCGCGGTGACCGAGACGGTGACCGATGAAGACATCGACGCCTTTGAAACTGCCTTGAAGGAGGCCGTGCGATGACCGTCAATCCTTCGGGCTGGCGGCCGTCGGCGCCGGTGAATGAGCAGGGTGAAGCGCGGACGGTGACGGGCAACCGCGCGCTGATGCTCGAAGAACCGCTGATCTTCGAGATTGGCGGCACCGAGCAGACGGGGGTCGACTTTGCACCTGGACCCCGGCCTTCGCCGGGGAACAGGCTGGCGGGGTTGGCGAGATCGAAATCAATCGGCCTGCCGGGCCTGAGCAAGCCCGAGATGGTCCGCCACTACACGCGGCTGTCGCGGCAGAATTATGCGATCGACCTCGGGTTGTTCCCGCTCGGCAGTTGCACGATGAAGCACAATCCGCGTCTCAACGAGAAAGTCGCGCGGTTGCCGGGATTCGCCGACGTTCACCCGCTGCAGCCGCAGGAAACCGTTCAGGGCGCGTTGCAGGTGATCAACGAGCTCGCTTTGTGGCTGCTCGATCTCACCGGCATGCATGGCGTGGCGATGAGCCCGAAGGCCGGCGCGCACGGCGAGCTGTGCGGGCTGCTGTGCATTCGCGCGGCGCTGGAGGCGAGCGGTGACAGGCGCGCGGTCGTGCTGGTCCCGGAGAGCGCCCACGGCACTAACCCGGCGACTGCGGCGTTCGCCGGTTATCAGGTCGAGAATATTCCGGCCAATGCGGCCGGGCGAGTCGATCTCGACGCGTTGAAGGCGCGGCTCGGGCCTGACGTCGCGGCGGTGATGATCACCAATCCCAACACTTGCGGGCTGTTCGAGTCCGACATGAAGGCGATCAGCGACGCGGTCCACGCGGCGGGGGCGTTCGTTTATTGCGACGGGGCCAATTTCAACGCGATCGTTGGCAAGGTCCGCCCTGGCGACCTTGGCATCGACGCGATGCACATCAATTTGCACAAGACCTTCTCGACCCCGCACGGTGGCGGCGGGCCGGGCTCCGGGCCGGTGGTGCTGTCGGAAGCGCTCGCGCCCTACGGGCCCCTGCCGTTCGCCGCTAAACACCCCGACGGTTCGTACAAGATCGTCGAGGAGGAAACGGCCGACGAGGAGCATCCGGGCGCGTTCGGTCGGATGGTCGCCTTCCACGGCCAGATGGGCATGTTCACGCGGGCGTTGGCCTACATCCTGAGCCACGGCGCCGACGGCCTCAAACAGGTCGCCGAGGACGCGGTGCTCAACGCTAATTACATCCTCAGGAGCCTCGAAGACGTGCTCGACGCGCCGTTCGCCGCGTCGGGGCCGTGCATGCACGAGGCGATCTTCTCCGACAAAGGCTTCGCCGACGGATTGAGCACGATCGACCTGGCCAAGGCGCTGATCGACGAGGGCTTCCACCCAATGACCATGTATTTCCCGTTGGTCGTCCACGGGGCGATGTTGGTCGAACCGACCGAGACCGAATCCAAGGCAGCGCTCGATCAGTTCATCCTCGCGATGCGCGCCATCGCCGCGCGGGCCAAGGCTGGTGACCAGAGCCTCAAGGCCGCGCCGATCCATGCGCCGCGGCGGCGGCTCGACGAAACGCTTGCGGCGCGGAAACCGGTACTCACATACAAAGAGCCACAAGAAATCGTCGCGGCCGTGTAGGGGGAGTAAATCCATGCAACAACCGGCGGGAAACTGGCTGACGACGCTGTTGCCGTTCGTCATCATCGCGGTCGTGTTGGCGCTTAGATTCCGCTCGATGAGCAAGGAGCGCCCACTCAAATTATCGATCTTGTGGCTGATCCCGGTGATCTATGTGTTCGTCGCCGCGTCGATGCTGTTCGAGCTTCCGCCCCAGCCGCTCGGCTGGGGCCTCGCGTTGGTCGGTCTCGGGGTCGGGCTCATCGCCGGCTGGTATCGCGGCAAGACGATCCACATCGAGCGCAATGCCGAAACCGGCGAACTTCGCCAGCGCGCGTCACCACTGGCGATGGTCCTGTTGGCCGCGATCGTCATTCTCAAGGTTGGCGCCAAGGCGATCTTCGGCGATGCCGCCGCGGGTCATCCGGGAAGCGGCGCGTTGCTGCTGACGGACGCCTTCCTTGGTGTTGCGCTGGGTCTTTTGTCTGCGACGCGGGCCGAACTCTATTTGCGCGGGCGGCGACTGCTTTTGGCGGCCGAGTGACCGACGAGCGGCGGTTTTACGAAGCGCCGGCGGAGGGAGCACGCCGCTCGGCTCCGGCCGCGCTGCGCAATCGCGAGCCAATCGCCGACGTGCTTGCCGGCTGGCTGCCGGACACTGGCGTTGTGCTAGAAATCGCGAGCGGCAGCGGCGAGCACGCCCTCCATTTCGCAAAACGGTTTCCTAACCTCGAATGGCAGCCGAGCGACGTCCATCCCGACGCTTTAGCCTCGATCGCGGCATGGCGGGCCGCCGCCGGACTAGCGAACGTTCGCGCGCCGATTGCGATCGATTCGGCCACGCCGGACTGGCCAATTGGGCATGCGGACGCCGTCCTCAGCATCAACATGGTGCACATTAGTCCGTGGGCATCGGCGCTGGGGCTGATTGGCGGCGCGGCGCGCGTCCTGCCCGCCGGAGGCCCGCTGATCCTCTACGGCCCATGGCTGAAGGACGACGTCCCGACAGCTCAGAGCAATTTGGCGTTCGATGCCGATTTGAAGCAGCGCGACCCGCGCTGGGGGCTGCGACGAGTGGAAGACTTTGCCGAGGCCGCCGCGGCAGAGGGCCTCGAGTTGGTTAAAACACAGCAAATGCCGGCGAACAATTTGATGCTTTTGCTAAGGCGGCGTTAAACGATGCTTTACCCCCGCGATCTATGATTTCGCGATGGACGAAAGCAGCATGACTCAAAATCGAAAATCACGCCGGTCACCCGTGTATCTCGCGGCGTCGGTTGAGATCGCCGGCGCACCGCAGCCCGTGAAGCTGCGCAACCTTTCTGAGGAAGGCGCGCTGATTGAGGGCGAGCGGCTGCCGCTCGAGGGCACCACAACTTTCTTCGAACGCAATGAACTGCGTCTCAAGGGCAAGGTCATCTGGGTCCAGGGCCGTTATGCCGGGATCGCGTTCGCGCGGACGCTTCGCCAGGAAGAAGTGCTCCGTCACGTGCCCCAGCCGCGTCAGCTCGCGCAGCGCGATTTCCGCCGGCCGGGTCTCGCCTGCCGCCCCCTGACGGCGCATGAGCGCACGATGATTGAGAAGTGGATGGTCTCCTCGCCCCAAGGGGCGTTGGGCGACTGATCAGCTCGCGGCGCGCAACCGCGACCGCCCGTCTTGAAGCCAGGCGACGAGCACCGGCAGCGGGATCACTCGATTGAAGGTGATTCCACACGTCCCGTCGGCGTTCCAGCGAATCATCCCCGGGCAGGGATCGAGACCCGCGATGCTGACGACGACTTCCGCTTTGACCGGGAGCAAGCCGTGAAACACGATCTTGAGCCCGCCTTGCGAAATATCGACCGCGCGGGCGCGGTGGACGTTGGCGCCGACGCGCACCCAGGCGGTGCAATCGATCTCGACTCGCGGCATGCGCGGCCGCGGCCCGTCCTCCGACGAGGCCAGGAGCGAAAGCACGTCGATCGGCCGGTCGAAGCTCACGCCGACGCATTCGCCCTTGATCCAGCGCGCGGTTCCGGCGATCGGCTCATCTTGCTTGAGCTCGATCGTAACGCGCGTTCCCGTCGCGATCGGGCAATAAGCCCGGACCAGCATGCCGCCGGCGGAGATGTTCCGGATCAGGCACAGCTCGCGGCGGTCTCCGATGGTCAGAGTTCCGACGCGGAGCAGGCTCAAGTGACGCTCGCCGGTGCGGCGGTCGGATCCTTCGGGAACGGCTTCGTCCAATGAATACAGTGTGGTCTCGACCGGTTCTTCGTCCAACATGTTACTCCGATCGGCAACTAGCCGAAGATCGACGTTCCCGCCCGGCCAATGCCGGAAGGCCCACAATTAGGCCCTTAACAGCATAGCCTTACCAGTTTGTTGCCAAACGTCCCGTTTTGGCGAGTGGGCGGCTTTGCCCTTGCACCGACAAAGGCGTAGGCTGAGGCAAAGGAGGCCGAGGTCCGATGCAGCGAACGCTCATGATTGCCGCATGTGCATTGCTCGCGACCAGCGTTCCCGCCGGTGCGCAGACCCAAACCACCGCGGTCGAAGCCGTTTCTAGTCCTGCCCAGATCGACCGCACGACCCAGACCGAAGACATCAGCTTCAAGAAAGATCTGAATGACCGGATGACGGTGCCGGTCTTGCTGTCGGGGCGCGGCCCCTATCATTTCCTTGTCGATACGGGCGCCGACCGGACGGCCATCTCCCGCGACCTCGCGCGTACGCTGAATTATGCCGCCGGCGATCCGGCGTCGCTGCACAGCGTGACCGGCGTTTCGACAATCACGACCGCGACCGTTCCGACGTTGCAGCTGACGCGCAAGGAAATCCGCAACATCAATGCGCCGCTGCTCGAAGGTGCGAACATGGGCGCCGACGGCATTCTCGGTCTCGATTCGCTGCGTTCTCAACGCATTCTGTTCGACTTCGGCAATAATGTGATGTCGATCGTCCCGTCGGCGACACCGGATTTCAAGGCGGAGCCGGGGACAATCGTCGTCCAGGGCGTCCGGCGGAATGGCCGGCTAATCCTTACCGAGGCGACCGCGAACGATCATCCGGTGACGGTGGTGATCGATACCGGATCGGAAGTCAGCATCGGTAACGCGGCGCTGCACAGCGCGTTGCTCGGCAGCAAGATGCTCACAGCGTCGGGTCAGGTCGATCTGATTTCGGTTACCGGAGCGCGGATCACTGGCGATTACATGTTCATTCGTGAACTCGAAATCGGTGGCATTAAGCTCAAGGACCTCGCGATCGTGTTCGCCGACGCGCATACTTTCAAACAGCTGCGGCTCGACAAAAAGCCGGCCCTGTTGCTCGGCATGAACGCAATCCGGGCGTTCAAGAAGGTGTCGATCGATTTCGCCAGCCACAAGCTCAGGGTCGTCGTGCCGGAGGAGAGCTCGCTCGACCTGCGCCTCGCGGCGGCGAAGCTCACGCTCTGATCAATTCCCGCGCCGAAGATCGATTGCCCAATTTGGAAGCTGGAGCGTTCGCGCCGAAAGCTCCATAGGGCCGAGTATGCATTCGGGCACGGCGGGCAATGTCGATCACAGAATCAAAGCACAAATCGACGCCATGATGCGGGCGAGCGGCCGCGAACATATCCGGTTCCCCGAGGGACCGCGGTACCGGCGCGCGTGCGGCGCCAGGACCCAAAAGTAAGAGGTCAGGTTGCTCGTTTACTGGATCATGTTTCTATATTTTGCCGCCGGCGCGATGCGCGAGCAACCGCGAGCCGCTGGTTCCGGGCGAGCGGATATTCCCTTCCGGTTCGGTTGCGTCCTGATCGCGCTGATGATCGGCCTTCGATTCCATGTCGGAGGCGATTGGATTGCCTACGAAGAAATCTTTGCGGATGCCAAGGGCGAGAGGCTCGGGTCGCTGCCGGCGATCGCGGACCCCGGCTACTACCTGGTCAATATCGTGGTCCAGTGGCTCGGTGGCGAGCTGTGGCTGGTCAACCTCGTCTGCGGGGCAATATTCACCTGGGGTTTGACGCGGTTCGCCGAGGCGCAGCAGCGGCCGTGGCTGGCGATGGTCGTGGCCATCCCGTATCTCGTGATCGTTGTCGCCATGGGCTACACACGCCAGGCCGTCGCTATCGGGCTGATCATGGCCGGGCTGGCAACCTACGCGAAGTCCGGCTCGATGCTGCGTTTCGCGGTTTATGTCGCGGCCGCCGCCACGTTCCACAAAACGGCGGTAGTCGCTTTGCCGCTGATTGCGCTGGCAAACGAGCGAGGGCGATTCGCGGGCCTGCTGGTTGCGGTCGCGGCGACCTATTTGTTCTATCAGTTTTTTCTGTCCGCTTCAGTCGGGCGGCTGGTTACCAATTACATCGATGCCCGCTACGCTGCGGAAGGGGCGGGGATCCGCGTTGCCATGGGCGTGTTCCCGGCGGCGCTATTCCTGATCCGGTCGCGCAGCCTTGGCTATACCGAGCGAGAGCGCAGGGTCGGGCGCAATCTGTCGCTCGCGGCGTTTTTGTTCCTCTTTCTCCTCATCGTGGTCCGTTCGAGCGCGGCGGTCGACCGGCTCGCGCTCTACACCATCCCGCTCCAGCTCGTGGTGTTGTCGCGACCGCGCAGCGTGTTCGCCAGCGAGGGCTTCGGCACCTTTCTCGTGCTCGCTTACTCCGCCCTGGTCCAGTTCACCTGGCTGACCTACGCCCACCACGCGCACTATTGGGTGCCCTATCAATTCTGGCCGTTCGGCGGCTGAGCGTCTAGCCGCTGGCGGCATGACCGCAGCAGCGATATGCTGTGCGGCAGATGGATGCTCGGACCAACAAGCAAACCGTCGCTGAACGGGACGACGAGGCGCGGTTGATCGCTGAGACGATTGCGATCAAGCGCGATCGGTTGCTTGCCTCGCTGACTCTGATCGCCGGTATCGGAATGATCGCCGCGCTGCCGTTCGCGCTGCGTTCGGGTGCCGAATTCTTTATGCCCGTGACCGCCGCTTTGGTGGTCGCGGTCGCGCTGGTCCCGCTGCTCGAATGGTTCGAGCGCCGGGGTGTGCCGTCGCGGCTTGCCGCCGGCCTGTGCGTGATCGTGTTTCTGACGATCGCGATTTTCGCCATCGGATCGATTGTGATCCCCGCGACCGACTGGGTGGCGCAGGTGCCGCACCGGATCACCAAGGTCCGTTCAGCGCTCGAACCGGTGCTCGATCTCTACAAAAACCTCGACAAGTTCATCGACCGGACCGCCTCGCAAATCGCGCTGACCCAGGAGCGGACCAGGGCGGTCAGGATCGAAACCCCGAATTCCGCGCTCGGCTTGCTCACCAGCTCGGCGCCGCATCTTTTCATTCAATTGTTCTTCTCTCTGCTGGTGATCTATTTCTTCCTCTCGGGCTGGACCGCGATGCGCAAGAAGACGATCGTCAGTCGCGGCAGCTTCGAAGGCGCGCTGACGACTGCGCGGGTCATCCAGCAGGTGGTCGACGCGACCTCGACCTATCTCGGCACGATTACCGTCATCAACATCGGCTTGGGCGGGCTCACCGCGCTTATGCTGTGGTGGCTGGGCATGCCGTCGCCGGTGATGTGGGGCGGCATCGTCGCGGTGCTGAATTATATCCCCTATCTCGGCCCAATCGCCTCGGCGCTGTTGCTGTTCCTCGGTGGATTGATGATCTATCCGGACGTGTGGACCGCGCTGATGCCGCCGGCGGTGTTCATCAGCTTGCATCTGGTCGAGGCCAATTTCTTCACTCCGTTGGTGGTCGGCAAGCGCTTGACAATCAGCCCACTCGCAATCCTCGTTTCGCTGTCGTTCTGGTCGTGGGTGTGGGGGACGACCGGCGCGCTGCTCGCGGTCCCCTTGCTGATCATCCTCAAGACGGTGTTCTCGGCCGCCGGAACCCCCGACATCGCCGGATTCCTGTTCGAGCATGGCACGCTGACCCACCTCGGCGATCCTGGCGAGGAGGAAATCGAAGAACGGCAGGAAATCGGGCCCGCCATGGTTGACACTGAAAAGTCCCCCACCTAGGTCGCCGCGACGCTAAAACGCGGGTGTAGCTCAGTTGGTTAGAGCGCCGGCCTGTCACGCCGGAGGTCGCGGGTTCAAGTCCCGTCACTCGCGCCAGCTTTCAGCTCGCGCGGATCGATCGGTTATTTAGAAGTCGCCGCCGTCGAGGGCGCCGGATCAGCCTTCCCGAGCGGCTTTTCATCGCCCGCGACTGTTTCGTTCGACAGCGACCAGCGGAGATTGTCCGAAGCCGCAAACGCCTCGGTATATTCGCGGTGGGGCAAGGACTCGGTGGCCTTGCGCGCGGCCTCGAGATTGAAGCGCATCGCGACCCGTCCCGGAGGCGCGGCCTTGACCTCGGCGCCTGGGATTTGACCGGCGACCTCGATAGCTTCCTGGCTTACCTGGTTGGCGGTCGCGGCTTCGGCGGCCAGCGCAGCGTTGCGCAACGCCGCACCATCCGGTTCGCGGCCTGAATAATTTTTGGCGAAGGCGGCCGGACGGCCCCAGCCACCGGCCCAGCGGTAGAAGATGTGCGCACCGACGATCGCGTTCTTCGACAGGGTCGGGGCCCAGTACGGGACCACGTAATCGGCGTGATAATGGGTCGCGTAGCCGACCGGGGCATAGACGTAGCCGGCGAGTGCCTGTTGGGCGACGGTATAGGCCCGGCGCCAGCCGGCGAGATCGGGCTGGCGATAGAGCGATCCATCGCAGGTGAAAGTGAACTGGCAGCCGGTGGGTCGGGTCGAACCTTCGTAGACGACGCCGCAAATGCTCGCCGGGAAGGCCGGGTGGCGGACGCGGTTGAGCACGACCTGGGCGACCGCGCGCTCGCCGTCGTCGTCCTGGCTGCCGGCCTCGTAATAAACCGCGCTCGCAAGGCATTCGAGCGCGCGCTTCCGCGCCGCGCCATTACCGGTGAAGGCGAACGGCGAAGCGGCGGGGTTCGGCCCGCTGGCGAGCGGGATGGTCTGGTTGATCTTGAGCGCCTGGTCCGGCGGCAATTGCCGGACGATCAGCGGCGGCGGGGCGGGCACTGCGATCGTGGCGGCCGGGCTCGCGGCCGGAAGCTCCGGGGTCGAATGCGCGGCTCCGGCGATCGCCGCGGCGGCGGCCAGCCCAAGCACGCCGAACGCCACCGTTTCGCGCGGATAAGCGCGCCACAGCTTGGCGAGGCCGTCCAAGGGCCTGGAAAGGGTCAATGCCTGGGCCATCAATAGTGATATACTATTCTAATACAGCGCGTTCAACCGCGGGGCGGTCCGCGCACCCCTAGCCGTCCCGTTTCAATCCATCCGATCAGGGGCTTAAGCGGCGCAATCCATACTATTCCTACGAAGAGATAGAAAGCTGCCTGCGCGAGAACAGGCCAACGACCGACGACCGGCGCCAGGCTTGCGACGAATGCCGCCCACAAAGCGATCAGCACCAGAATCACCACGATTCCGACCAATTTTCGCCACGACGGGCGGGCTTGCTCGCTCATCTGAATCGGCTAGCCGATCCCGAATACGCCGCGGCGCGGGCGCCCAGGCTGAACCCGGTCCTTGCCGTAGAAATCGTCGAAATAGACGATCGACGTACCGCTTGGCACCGCTGTCAGATAGGTCAGATAGACCGGCACCGGCGAGGGCAGGTTCACCTTCTGCTCGGGCCGCGCGCCCTTGGCGCTCGGCGGCCGGCCGTTGAACAGCCAACGGGCAAAGCGCGGTGCATCCTCGAGCCGGACGCACCCGTTGCTCTGCAGCCGCGCGGCTTCCTCGATTTTCTCCTTCTCCGGCGTGTCGTGAAGCCAAATGCCCTGCGAATTGGGGAACATGAATTTCATCTTGCCCATCGAGTTGGCCGGTCCCGGCTTCTGGCGTAGCCGAGCCTGCACTCGACCGGCTGCCACTGCACGCCAGTCAATCGACATAGGGTCAATGACCCGCGCGTGATCGGACCAGTCCGACAACAGTTCGTAACCCCTATTCTTGAAATAGGCGCGCCCCTCCTTGAGGATGGTCGGCGAAAGCTTCTTGGCCGTGATGTCCGCGGGCGAGTTCCAATAGGGATTCAGCGCGATGTAGCGAATGTAGGCGTTCATCATCGGCGTTTGCGCGATCGGATCTGGCCGGCCGGCAACCACGCGCATCGAGTCTACCACCTGGCCATTCTCGTACATGTAGAGCCGCGCCGCCGGAGCGTTCACGATCGCATAGCGGCCAGTGCCGCTCGGCAGGACGCGAGCGCGCTCCAGATTGAGGGAGAGCAGGCTGCGCTGTTGGGGGTTTAAGTAGAGACGGCTGGCGAGCGCGAGCCTGAGACTGGCATAGATCGGGTTCATCCAGTCCATTTTCTGAACATAGTCCGGCAGAGACGGTGCGTTGGCCGCCTGGCTCAGGATCAGGGCCGTCGATGGCGGCGTCGGCTTGAGCTCGGAATCGACGTAAATGATGCCGATCCGGGGATCGTGTTTGAGGTCGCGGACGTAGGCGACGAAGGCTTGGCTGAGCATCGCGTCGGCGCGCTGGACAGCGCCCGGTTCGCCGCGTGACGCCGCGTCCACGGCCCGCGCCAGCGCTTTCACCTGATAACGGCGCGGATCGAGATTGTCGGCGCGCGCCGATCCGAGGAGTTGAAGCAGCTGCTGGGCGGCGCTCCCCGACCTCGGCGAAAGCCACAGGGGCGCTCCGCCGCGCGCGCGATAGAAACTGGCGACGCCGCCGTCGTCCGGCACGGCCGCGATCGAAGCGGCGGGGCGCGGCGCGAGGCCGAGGAACGCGGAACCGAGGGCAATTGCCGCTGCCGCCATCAGGGAGGTCCGAATAATCTTCACATTTGCTCCTGTTCGCCTCGCGCTACCGCCACGGCGCATAACGCGGCTACCGGTTGAATCGCTCAAATTGGACACAAGCGACCGGTTTACAATGCAATATGAACCTCAGCGGAACCACTCAAGACCCTCGGGACTGGCGAAACCATGGAGGGCGACATCCCATTCGTCGGCGGGAATGGTATCGGCGACGCGCTGCAGGTGCCAGCCGATGCCGACGAGCCGCGCGCCGCCGCGCTTGAGCCGGGCGAGCGCGCGGTCGTAATGGCCCTTGCCGCGGCCGAGACGAGTGCCGCGGCCGTCGATCGCGATCAATGGTACGAGAATCAGGTCGGGCTCGACCACCGGCGCTTTCAGATTCGGCTGCATCATGCCGAACGGACCGGCGTTCAGCGGATCGCCGGCGCGGAAGCGAAACGGCTTGGCCGGATGGTCGAAGGCGGGGAAGGCGACGATCCGGCCGACGGCCCGGGCCTCCTCCATCGCCAGCGAGGGACTGATTTCCGATCCGAGCGGGGCATAGCCGCCGACGATGGCCGCACTGGCGCAGAGCGACGTCAGATGCTCGGCCAGCCGCTGCTCGAGCAAGGTGCGGTCGGCATCGCTCAGCATGTTGACGAACGCCTTGCGCGCATCGAGCGCGGCGCGGCGCAGCGATTCCTTGGACAGCGGGACCATTTCCGGCTGCTGGCCGCCTGGGTCGGGGGGAAGTGACGGGACCACCGTGGCCGTTTGCCGGAAATCCTCTGACGCCACAAACGTCAGGTGGGAACCATGTGCACCGGACCAGGGTCCGGACAGGGACAGTCCCCTAGGATATTTAATCGCCTCAGGGATTTTCGTGGCTTCGTACCGGGCAGTACCCGTCGCGCCCTATTTAGGGGTTTGCGCCCTCGCGCTCAAGAGCCTCGGCGAGCGACTCGAGCCGGCCGGCAAGCGCTTCGGCGCGCTCGACCAGCGCCGAGTCGGGCGTGGCGATGACCGGCGGAGGCTGGGCTGCGGCCGGATTCTTGTCCATCAGCTGATCGGCGAGCAGCAATGAGGCGAACAGGAATTGTCGTGCCTCGGACAGGGTGCCGAGCCCGGACAGTGCCTCGCGGCTCTTGGCGTCGACCATTCGCGCCGCCGCCTGGAGGCTTTCCTCTTCGCCTTCGCGGCACGCGACCTGATAGGTGCGGCCGGCGATCGTCAGGTCGACCATCGCGGCCATCAGATTGCTGCTTCCCGGATCAGCTGATCGAGCTCGGCAACCGCCTCACGGACCTTACTGCGAAGCGCTTCGTCACGGCCGGCCACGGGCTGGCGGCTGGCGAGCGCCCGCTCGATCCGCTGCAGCGCACGTTCGGCGCGATCGAGTGTTGAACCGAGGCCTCCGTCGTCCATCGCCTCCGACTACGCAAAGTGCCGGGTACCCGCAAGCATTGACGCTGCACGGCTCACCTTCCAAAGGGCGCGCGTCGGCCCGGACTCGCGGGCCCAATGCAACCCCATCTGCGGAGCCTCGATGCAGCCGACCCAACGCCGTCTCGCCAACGCCATTCGCGCTCTTGCGATGGACGCGGTCGAGGCCGCGAATAGCGGCCATCCGGGCATGCCGATGGGCATGGCCGACGCTGCGACCGCTTTATTCACCAAGCATTTGAAGTTCGACGCGGCCGATCCGCGCTGGCCCGACCGCGACCGCTTCATCCTGTCGGCGGGTCACGGCTCGATGCTGCTCTATTCGCTGCTCTATCTGACCGGGTACGATCAACCGACGATCGAGGACATCAAGCGGTTCCGCCAGCTTGGCAGCCCTTGCGCGGGGCACCCCGAGAATTACGAATTGCCCGGGGTCGAGGTCACCACCGGGCCGTTGGGCCAGGGCCTCGCAATGGCGATCGGGATGGCGATCGCCGAGCGGCATTTGAATGCGGTCTATGGCGACGATTTGGTCGACCACCGCACCTTCGTCGTCGCCGGCGACGGCTGCCTGATGGAAGGCGTCAATCACGAAGCGGTCGGCCTCGCCGGGCATTTAAAGCTCGGGCGGCTGATCGTTTTGTGGGACGACAACAATATCACCATCGACGGTTCGACCGAGCTGTCGCGCAATGAAGATGTGATCGCGCGGTTTCAGGCGGCCAAGTGGCATACCGTCGAATGCGATGGGCTCGACGCCGGCAAGGTCAGCAAGGCGATCGAAAAGGCTGTAGCCGACGAGCGGCCGAGCCTGATCCGGTGCAAGACGATCATCGGTTACGGCGCGCCCAACAAGCAGGGCACGGCGGCGACTCACGGCGCCGCGCTCGGCGCCGACGAAGTCGCGGCGGCGCGCAAGGAACTGGGCTGGGACTCGCCACCGTTCGAAATCCCGGATGACGTGCGCGCGACGTGGCGCGAGGCAGGTTCGCGGGGCAGCAAGGCGCATGCCGAGTGGACGCGGCGACTCGAAGCCAGCGGCAAGAGCGAAGAGTTTAGTGCGCGGATCGCGGGCAAGATCGATGACGCGTGGCTCAAGCCTTATCTCGAAACGCTGCTGGCCGACTTGAAGCCGGTGGCGACACGCAAGGCGTCGGAAGCGGCGCTGGGCGCGATCAACGCGGCAATCCCGGCGACCATCGGCGGGTCGGCCGATCTTACCGGCTCGAACAACACCAGGACCAAGGGCCAGGAGCCGCTGACCGCCGACAATTATGCCGGGCGCTACATTTATTACGGCATCCGCGAGTTCGGCATGGCTGCGGCGATGAACGGGATGGCGCTGCATGGCGGCGTGATCCCCTATGGCGGGACGTTCCTCGTCTTCACCGATTACGCGCGGCCGGCGATTCGCCTCAGCGCGCTGCAGAAGGCGCGGGTCATTTACGTGATGACTCACGATTCGATCGGGCTTGGCGAGGATGGCCCGACGCACCAGCCGATCGAGCACCTTCAGAGTCTGCGCGCGATGCCGCAGCTCAACGTGTATCGCCCGGCGGACGCGGTCGAGACCGCCGAATGCTGGGCGCTGGCGCTGACGGACGATGAGCCCAGCATCCTCGCGCTCACCCGGCAGAATTTGCAGCCATTGCGGACCAGCGCGGCCAAGGAAAATCTCTGTGCGAAGGGCGCGTACCGGCTGAAGGACGCGGACAAGCCGCGCAAGGTGATCTTTCTCGCCACCGGCTCCGAAGTCGAGATTGCGCTCGCCGCGGCCGAAAAGCTTGAAGCGCAGAGCATTGGTGTCGACGTTGTGTCCATGCCGTGCACCGAGCGGTTCGACGCCCAGCCGCAACCTTATCGCGACGACATTCTGCCCGATGTCTCCAACAGCGAGATCCTGCGCGTCTCCGTCGAGGCCGGGACGACCTTCGGCTGGGAGCGCTACACCGGGCTTCACGGCCTGCGTATCGGGATCGACTGCTTCGGGGTCAGCGCGCCGGCCCCGGACGCCTACGACTATTTCGGGCTGACACCCGACAAGATCGCCGCTCGGGTCGACGACTTCATGAAGCAAAGAGGAATGGAATGACGAAAGTTGCAATTAACGGCTTCGGCCGCATCGGCCGACTGGTCGCCCGCGCGATCCTCGAGCGGCCCGATTGCGGGCTCGAACTGGTTAGCGTCAACGACCTCGCGGACGCCAAGGCCAACGCCTGGCTGTTCAAGCACGACAGCGTGCACGGCAAATTTTCGGGTGAAGTCACGACCGATGGCAACGACATCGTCGTCAACGGCAAGCGCATTCAGGTCACCGCCGAGCGCGACCCGGCCAAGTTGCCGCACCGCGAGAATGGCGTCGAGATCGCGCTCGAATGCACCGGCTTCTTCGCCGACCGCCAGGGTGGTCAGAAGCATCTCGATGCGGGCGCGAAGCGGGTGCTGATTTCGGCCCCGGCCAAGGGCGCCGACCTGACGGTCGTCTATGGGGTCAATGACGACAAGCTGGCGCCCGAGCACACCATCGTCTCCAACGCTTCGTGCACGACCAACTGCCTCGCGCCGGTGGCCAAGGTGCTGAACGACGCGCTGGGCATCGAGCGCGGGCTGATGACTACCGTCCACGCTTACACCAACGACCAGAAGATCCTCGACCAGATCCACTCCGATTTGCGCCGCGCCAGGGCCGCAGCCATGTCGATCATCCCGACCACGACCGGCGCCGCCCGCGCCGTTGGCGAGGTGCTCCCGGAGCTCAAGGGCAAGCTCGATGGGTCGGCGATCCGCGTGCCGGTGCCCGACGTCAGCTTGGTCGACCTGACCTTCACGCCAGGCCGCGACACGTCGCGGGATGAGGTCAACGCGATCCTGAAAGCCGCGTCGGAAACACAGCGCTTGACGGGTATCCTCGATTATACGGACGAGCCTTTGGTCTCGATCGACCTCATGCACACCAGCGCGAGCTCGACCGTCGACAGCCTCGAGACCGCGGTGATCGAAGGCAAACTGGTGCGCGTGGTCAGCTGGTACGACAATGAATGGGGCTTCTCGAACCGCATGGTCGATACGGCCCGCGCGATGGCCAAGCTGGGGTAAGTGACTCGTTTCAAGACCCTCGACGATTTGCCGGAAGATCTTTCCGGGAAGAAAGTGCTCGTGCGGGTCGACCTCAACGTGCCGATGGACGGGGCGAAAGTTACTGACGACACGCGGCTCCGGGCGCTGCTGCCGACCGTGCTCGAATTGAGCGACCGCGGGGCGATCGTTCTGCTGCTGTCGCATTTCGGCCGGCCCAAGGGCGAAACGCGACCGGACATGTCGACCGCGCAACTGGTGCTGCCGCTGCACCGGCTGACGGGGCGATCGGTGCGGTTCGTCGAAGATTGCCAGGGGCCGGAGGCGGAGCGGGCGCTGACGACCATGTTGCCGGGCAATATCGGCGTGCTCGAGAATGCGCGCTTCCACGCCGGCGAGGAAAAGAACGACCCGGAGCTGGCCAAGGCGATGGCCGCGCTCGGCGATTTTTACGTCAACGATGCCTTCTCGGTGTCGCACCGCGCCCATGCCTCGACCGAGGGCATCACCCATTTCCTTCCGAGCTACGCCGGAAGAGCGATGGAGGCGGAATTGAAAGCGCTGGCCCAGGCGCTCGGCGAACCCGAGCGGCCGGTCGCTGCGGTCGTCGGCGGCGCCAAGGTTTCGACCAAGCTCGCCGTCCTCGGGCATCTGGTGAGCAAGGTCGACCATCTGGTCATCGGCGGCGGCATGGCCAACACCTTCCTCGCCGCACGCGGAGTGAATGTCGGCAAGAGCCTCGCCGAGCACGACCTGACCAGCGACGCCAATGCGATCTTCGACCGAGCCGAGGCGGCGAGTTGCACGATCCATCTGCCCTATGACGTGGTGGTGGCGAAGGAGTTCGCGCCCAATCCGCCGAGCGTCCGCACCTGCAACGTCCACGAAGTCGCGGGCGACGAGATGATCCTCGATGTCGGACCGGCCGCGGTCGAAGCGTTGGCGGATGTGCTCAAGACCTGCCGCACGCTGGTGTGGAACGGACCGCTCGGTGCGTTCGAGACGGCGCCGTTTGACGCCGCGACGATCGCGCTGGCGCAGACCGCGGCCGCGCTGACCAAGGAAGGCTCGCTGGTTTCAGTCGCCGGCGGTGGCGATACAGTCGCCGCGCTCAACCTTGCCGGCGTCGCGCAGGACTTCACCTTCGTCTCGACCGCGGGCGGAGCATTTCTCGAATGGATGGAGGGGCGCACACTGCCCGGTGTGGCGGCGCTCGAACAGCAACAGGTGGAAACATGAACCAATCGGACATGACGCAGAAGATCAGAAGCGGGAACGGGTTTATCGCCGCGCTCGATCAGTCGGGCGGGTCCACGCCCAAGGCTTTGCAAGGCTATGGTTATCAGGGCGACGAATGGTCGAACGACGAGGAAATGTTCGGCCTCATCCACAAGATGCGGACTCGGATCATCACCTCGCCGGCGTTCGTCACGGGCAAAGTCATCGGCGCGATCCTGTTCGAACGGACGATGGACGGCGCGATCGACGGCAAGCCTGTCCCGCAAGCGCTGATCGAGCGTGGCATCGTCCCGTTCATCAAGATCGACAAGGGCCTCGAGGACGAAGAGAACGGCGTTCAGATGATGAAGCCGAATCCCGGGCTCGACGCCTTACTCGAACGGGCCAGGAGTCTCGGCGTGTTCGGGACCAAAGAGCGCTCGGTGATCAACGCCGCCAACTCGGCCGGGATCGCGGTGCTTCTCGCCCAGCAATTCCAGGTGGCGAAACAGGTGCTCGGCCGCGGCATGATGCCGATCATCGAGCCCGAGGTGAACATCAAAAGCGCCGATCGCGCCGCCAGCGACCGGCTGCTGCTCGCCGGGTTGCTCGCCGAGCTGGACGGGATTCCCGATGACCAGCAGGTTATGGTCAAACTCTCGCTTCCGGCCCAAGCCGGGCTGTTCGAACCGCTGGTCGACCATCCCAAAGTGCTGCGCGTGGTCGCTTTGTCGGGCGGCTTCTCGCGCCACGAGGCCTGCCGCGAGCTGGCGCGCAACCCAGGGTTGATCGCGAGCTTCAGCCGGGCTTTGCTGTCCGATCTTCGCCAGCACCAGAGCGACGAAGAATTCAACCGCACGCTCGGGGTCGCGATTGACGAGATTTACGACGCCTCGACCGCGAAGGTCGCCGCCTGACCGTGGACGAGGACGAATTCGATCCGTCGTTATTTTCGCCGCCCGAGCGGACCGAGCCGGCAAGGCTCTATCTCATCAGCCCGCAGGAGGTCGGCGGGGTGTTTCCGGACCGCCTGAGGGCCGCGCTGGAGCCGGGGATCGCGACGGCGTTCCAGCTGAGAGTCAAGGATGTCGGCGAGC
>DATFUB010000102.1:0-27488 GCA_035261225.1 Sphingomicrobium sp. | reverse complement strand
GGCGAGGACCGGTTTCCGCTCGAGACCAGCCGCCGCGGCATATTCGCGGTCGGCGACGTCCGATCGTGCTCGGTCAAGCGCGTGGCTGCCGCGGTTGGCGACGGCGCGCAGGTCGTCGCCGCGATCCACGCCTATCTCGCGAAGCAGGAGCCCGTTGCAGCTGTGCCGATGCCACAGGTCGTTGTTCCAGCCTGACTCTCGCTTCACCATCTGCTGTTGTTCGCCTAAGGCCAGCGCCATGCTGCTCACCATCGACGCCGGGAACACCAATCTCGTCTTCGCGCTCGTCGATCAGGGCGAGATCAAGACGCGCTGGCGGATCGCGACCGACCCGCGGCGGACGGCCGACGAATATGCGGTGTGGCTGCACCAGCTGCTCGAGCTTGAGGGCTATGCCAAGTCCGACGTTTCGGGCGTGATCATCGGCACCGTCGTGCCGCGCGCGCTGCACAACCTCGAAGTGCTGGCGTCGAAATATTTCCATGTCGAACCGATTATTGCCGGCCAGGGCAAAGCCGCGTGGCCGATGGCGCTCGACGTCGACGAGCCGCAGAGTGTCGGCGCCGACCGCGCGCTCAACGTCATCGCCGCCCACGCCAAGCATTCGGGCGACCTCATCGTCGTCGACTTCGGGACGGCGACGACCTTCGACGTGGTCGATTCAGCGGGCGCCTATAAAGGCGGGATCATCGCGCCCGGCATCAATCTGTCGATCGATGCTTTGGTCAATGCGGCGGCGATGCTGCCACGGATCGCGATCGAGACGCCTGCGGACTCGAGCGCCATCGGCCGGACCACCGAGAGCCAGATGATCATCGGCATTTACTGGGGCTATGTCGCCCTGATCGAAGGGCTGATCGCTCGCCTCAAGAGCGAGGTCGGCAGACCGATGAAGGTCATCGCGACCGGCGGCCTCGCCGCCTTGTTCGATAAGCGCACCGACGTGTTCGACGCGATTGAGCCCGATCTTACCATCCAGGGCTTAAGCCTGCTGAACGACATCGCGATCGGCCAAGGCCGATGATCCCCGGCGAGGAGCTCCTGTTCTGCGCGCTCGGCGGTTCGGGCGAGATCGGCATGAACGTCAATCTCTACGGCTGCCGCGGCCAGTGGATCATGGCCGATCTTGGCCTGACCTTCGCCGATTCCGATTATCCGGGCATCGACCTGATCCTGCCCGACCTCGAGTTCATCGAGGCGCAGGAGGAGCGGCTGATCGGTATCATCCTGACCCACGGCCATGAGGATCATATCGGCGCACTGCCCTATCTCTCGGAGGAGCTGAAAGCGCCCTTGTTTGCGACCCCGTTCACCGCCGGGCTGATCGCGGGCAAGCTCGAGGAGGAAGGGCTGACCGGGCGGGTCAAGCTCAACATCATCGAGCGCGGCGGAAGCATCGATTTGGGCCCGTTCAAGGTCAGTTTCGTCGCGCTGTCGCACTCGATCCCCGAGGGCAACGGCCTGCTCATCGAAAGCCCGTTCGGACGCGTGTTCCACACCGGCGACTGGAAGATCGACGAGACGCCGGTGCTTGGCGAAGCGCCGAGCACCGAAGTGCTGACGCGGATCGGCGACGAGGGCGTGCTTGCTCTGGTGTGCGATTCGACCAATGTCTTCCAGGATAAGCCGTCGGGGTCGGAAGAAAGCGTCCACGCGGGCCTGCTCGAACAGGTCACGGCCGCCAAGGGGCGGGTATTGGTGACGACCTTCGCCTCGAACGCCGCCCGGCTGCAGACCATCGGCCGGGTCGCGCGCGAGGCAAATCGCAAGGTGTGCGTCGCCGGCCGCTCACTCGAGCGCATCCTCCGAGTCGCCCAGTCGACCGGATATCTCAAGGATTTTCCGGCGCCGATCGGCTTCGACGAAGCGATGCGGCTGCCACGCTCCGAAGTGCTGATCATCGCCACCGGCGGGCAGGGCGAGCCGCGCGCCGCGCTCGGCCGGGTCGCGTTCGGCAACCACGAGCTCAAGCTGGAGCGCGACGATACGGTGATCTTCTCGTCACGAATCATCCCCGGCAACGAGATCGCGATTGGCCGGATCATGAACCAATTGTCCGATCTTGGGGTGCGCATCGTCACCGAGAAGCAGGCCCACGTCCATGTCTCGGGCCACCCCGGCCGGCCCGAGCTCGTCCAGATGTACGACTGGGTCCGGCCGCAGATCGTGGTGCCGGTGCACGGCGAGGCGCGGCACCTCGCCGAACATGCGCGGCTGGCGCTGTCGCACGGGGTGCCGAACGCGGTCGTCCAGAAGAATGGCGACGTGATCCGTCTCGCGCCGGGCGAACCGAAGAAGATCGGCGAGGAGCGGGTCGGGCGGCTGATCCTCGACGGCGATGTCATCCTGGCGGCCGATGGCGCGACCATCAACGAGCGCCGCAAGATCAGCTTTAGCGGATTGATCACCGTCGCGGTGCCGATCGGTTCGGACGGGAAGCTTGCGGGCAAGCCGCTGGTGCGTCCGTTCGGAGTGCCGGTCGAGGAAGATCGTGACGATTTTATCGCCGACGCCACCGACGCCGCGAGCAAGGCCTTCACCCCCGGCGTCGACGAGGACAAGATGCGCGAGGCGGTGCGGCTTGCGGTGCGGCGCTGCGCGACACTGTGGACCGGCAAGAAGCCGGTGGTCGAGGTGATGCTGCTCCAGGTCGCCGGCTGACTACGCGATGAAGCCCGGTTCGATTGTCGCGATCTATTTTCTGTTTTTCTGCGCAAGCGCCTTCGTGCTGCTGCCGTTCGGAGTGAAAACCGACGAGGAAGCCGGCACGCCCAAGGTGCCCGGCCAGGCCGATAGCGCCCCGCACCAGTTCGATCTCAAGCGCCATTTGCTGAAGGCGGCGCTGCTCGGGCTGGTCCTGTTCGCGATCTACTATGCGAATTGGTCGTACGGCTGGGTCACGACGGACGCGTTCAACTACTTTTAGCGCCGGCGCTCCAGCGCTTGCGCCAGAGCGGCGTAGAGCTTGCCCATGTCCGACGACATCAGGGTGACCGCGATCATCCCGCCATCGCGCTCGGCGAGCACACGGCGGAGCATCGCCTCGAAATCGTGAACGTAGCGATTGACCGACTGCTGGAACTCGGGCTCCGCTTCGTAATGCGCGCGGATCTCGCGGGTCTGGCCGCCGTCGAGCAGTTTGACCGCGCGGCGGGTGAACACCCCGCGATTGCCCTTGAGGTACGAATCCCACGCCCGGTCGTCGATTTCGTCGGACAGGATCTTGCCGACGTCGATCGCCGCCGAGTGCATCGAATCGATCAGCAGCGACACGCGCCGGGCGAAGGCTTCGCTGTCCTTCTCGCGCTGCGCGTTGCTGGTCGTTTCGATATGCTGTTCGAGCGCGTGTGCGCTTTGCCCGAGGCTCAGCATTTGCTGGGTTAGGCGGTCCGACGCCGACCGCGCCGCTTCGACCGCGCGCGCGGCGACGATCTCGACCTCGCGCAGGCGCTCCTCGACGCTATCGCGGATGACTTGTTCGAGCGCCGCGCGGGTCGCCTTGGAGAGTTTGCCGGCGCTTTCCGGAATGACCGATTCGATCGCTTCGCGCGCCCGCTCGGCGGCGTGGCCCGCGGCTTCCTTGACCTGGACTAGAGCGGCGACCAGCGCCGGGCCGGTTTCGGCGCTGAGGCTGGTGGCTTCCGCTTGCGCGCCGGCGATCGCAGCGGTCAGTGACTGAAGCTGCGACTGGGCGGTGCCGACACCGTCGTCGACGCTGGCGAGCAAGGCGGTGAAGCGGTCCTGCTGTTCGGCGACCTGGGCGGCCGTCGCCGACATCCGCTCGCTCGCCTCGACCGCGGCGTCGCGCATCCAGCCAAGCTCGGGCTTCACCGTTGCTGCCACTCCGGCGAGCCGGTCGGCGCTGCCCTGGGCTTCGCCGATTGCCGCCCCGACGCTGTCGCGGACCTCGTCGGCGAGGCGGGCAATGCTTTCGCGCAGCGCCGCGGTGCGCTCGGCGAGCGAGCCGATCGCGCCATCCTGGGCCCCGGCCTGGGCGGCCAGGGTGTCGAGTTCGGTTCGGGCACGGGTCAGCGACTGGAGGAAATGATTGGCACGCTCGTCGCCGTGGGACGCGAGCTCGGTGAAGCGCTCGTCGATCAGCGCAAGGCCGCGATCGATTTCGGCGATCATCCGCTGCGATGCGCGTTCCTGCTCCGCCACGCGGCTCGACAAGGTCCCGAGCGAGTCGTTGGCGCGGTTGATGTGCGCGCCAAGGGTTTCCGCGGATTCGGCCCCGGCCTTGCCAAAGCCGGCCGAAGCTTGCTCGACCAGCGCCGAGACCGCCGCGGCCTGGGCGTCGATGCCCGAGCGGATGTCCTGGAGCGTGGCTGAAGTCCGCTCGAGCAAGGCGTCGAGTACGCCCGAGAAGCTCTTTTCCGCTTCGCCGACGGAGCCAGCAGCGGTGGTGCCGGCCACTTCGATCTCGGACAGCCGCCGAGCGAGCCGCTCACTGGCCTCGCCGAGTAATTCGTCGGCCTGACGGGTGCGGTCGGCTAGACCGCCGATCTGGGTGCCAAATTCGGCGGCCTTTGAGGTCGACTCGGCGCCAATTGCTTGAATCTGACCGGCGAGCGCGCGGGCGGTCGCTTCGGCTCGGGGCAAATCCTCGAGCAGCACCGCCATGTCGTTGCGCGCGGCCTCCGCGGCGCGATCGAGCGCTTCGCCGTGGCGCACCAGTTTCTCGCTGCTCGAATCGAATTCGCGGGTGATCCCGCCGAGCTTGCCGGTGGCGTCGTCGCCCAATTGCATCAGATGGTTGGAGATCATCGTCAGCTCGGACCGGCTGTCGGTGATGCGCCGCGACAGGACCTCGAGCAGCGCCTCGAGCGAGCGCGTTTCGGAGCGCATCTCGATGACTGATCGCGTGAATCGCTCAGCTTCTTTGCGCCGTGTGCGGCCGAACATCAGCCAGACGAGACCGAGCAGCGCCAGCGGTCCGGCGGCGAGCGCGATCCATTGCGCGAACGCGGGAGAGGTCAGCGGTTCGTTGGCCAGCGCGCGGCCCGCCGACCAAGCGGTATAGGCCAGCCACAAGGCGCCAAGGAGGACGAGCGCCGTGCCAAGCACCTGGCGGCCGCCGCTGCCGCGCGCCTCGGCCTGATCTTCGGCCCACTGGTCGGGATCGAACATGGGTTCGATCACGATGTCCTCCCGGCCCAATTCCAGCGGTGGAAGAATGTCCGCTGCGGACGACAGCGGGTCGGTGCCCAAGGGCGCGCGTTGTGGGCTCGGGTTCATGGCAAAGGCCAGTTTACCACCTTTGCGGATTCACGAAAGCGATTAGAGAGAGTTGAGGCAATGATTTGGGGGGAGTGGCCGGAATGGCGCTTGGCGCGCTGATCGGCGCGTATCAGGAAGACGATTCGGGCGGCTTGCGCGCATTGCTTCCGCTCGCCGGCCGAACGCTGATCGAATATCAGGCGCGGTGCGTCGCGGCCACCGGCGCGGCACCGATCGTCGTGGTCGTCGAACGCGTGCCCCAGGCGCTGCAAGATGCGTTCGAGCGGCTTCGCCTCGACGGCATCGGCGTGGTCCCGGTAAGCGACGTCCACGAAGCGGTGAGCCGGTTCGAGGCGGGCGCGACGATCCTCATGCTCGGCGACGGGATCGCACCCACCGCCGGGCTGATCACGACCATGTCCGAAGAGGCCGAGCCGGCAATCGCGACGGTCCCGGACGACGAGTCCCATGCCGCGTTCGAACGGATCGACAGCGGGGCCCGCTGGGCTGGAGTCGCGTTGGTCGATGCGAAGACGTTGGGCTCGACCGCCGCGATTCTCGGCGATTGGGACCTGCAATCGACCTTGCTCCGCCGGACGCTGCAAGATGGTGCGCGGCGTTGGCCGGTCGGCGGCGAAAACGGGGCCGAGCCCTTGCTGGTCGAGCGCGCAGAGCAACTCGACGACTTTCAGCGAACTTTGCTCGCCGGATCGCGCGAGCCGCGGCGCGACTGGGCCAGCCGCTACGTGCTCGCGCCGGTCGAGGAATTCGCCACCGAGCAACTGATGGAAACCGGGGTTCGGCCATTGTGGCTGGTATGGGCGGCGCTGACCCTCACGTTTGGCGCCGCCGGGGCGTTCAGCCGCGGCTGGCTCGTCACCGGCCTCATTCTCCTGGTCTTGGCGACTCCGCTCGACATTGTCGCCGGTCGCCTTGCGACGCTGCGCCTGAAGCCGCTGCCCAAGCGGATGTTGAGCCGCCGGCTGCTGTGGCCTGCCGCGGGGCTTGCGCTGTTGACGCTCGGCATGTGGGAATCGCGCCACGGCGGCTGGGGTGCGATCATGGCCGCGATCGCCGCGGCCGCGTTCGCCGAGGCTGCGCGGATTGAGGGATCAGCGGGCATGCCGGGCGAGCCGTGGCTGCTGTCGCGGCGCAATGCGATCCTGCTGGCGATCCCGTTCGCTCCGTTTGGGGCCTGGACGACCTATCTGATCGGCTTGTTTGGCTATGCGGCGGCGAGCTTTTTCTATTTGCAGCACGCCCGGCGCATCGCACCAGAGTTGACCCGAAGTTAACTGTCTTCGGATAACGGGCGGAGGATGATGGCGGAAGAATGGCCGATCGGCGCCGCTCCCGGGGATGCGGCGCCTGCGCCTGCGCGCGGCGCGGGACGCGACCGCTTGCACACCGTCCGCGCCGATTTCTTCCTCAACCCGGCCGAGCGGCTGACCGAACAAGAGCGCGCGCTGATGACGGCGATGCTCCATTGCTTGATGGGCGACATCGCCGATGAAATCCGCGCCGCTCTGCCCAGCGGCGTGGCCGCGGCGAACGACGAGGGCAATCTCGCGCTGATCGAAAAGCTGACGGCGGCCCGTCTGCTCAATCGCGAGGTGCTGGTGCGGATGCTGCTGCGCCGCGCGGATGAGGAACGCATTGCAACCGCCGCCAAGGCGCGCAGCGGACGCCGCGAAGCGCGCGTGCTGCAGGGGCTGGTGAGCCACGACAGCGGCGCGATTTCCGCCGCGGCCATGTCGCTGATCCTCGCCCGTGGCCGCCGCCGCGACCGATTCGGCCAGTGTCTGCTGCACTTTGACGACTTGCCTCCGCACGAAGCCGGCGAACTCGCGCAGATCGTCGCCGCGGCGTTGCGCAGCGATTTGCAAGGATTGCGCGGGGCCGGCGATCGCGACCAATTGCTGGCCGCCGCGATCGATCAACTGGCGGATCGCTATGATCGTGCGAACGGCATCGAGGAATTGAGCGCGGTCCTCGTCGATTTGCTCGAGGACGAAGGCCAGCTCACCGATGAACTGATCGTCTCGGCCGCGATGGAAGGCGAAATGACCTTCGTCGCCCAGGCCCTCGCCCGGCGCTGCGGCCTCGGCGGCGAAGTCGCGACCGACGAATTGTTGTCGGCGTCCGAACGGCGGGTGATGACCCTGCTCAGGATCGCCGGGGTGCGCCGCGAACTCGCCGCTGGCCTGCTGGCCGGCATCGGCGACCTGCTCGGCGTGACCGATCCCGGCCGCGCGATTGCGACCTTCGACAGCATGGGCGAAGCCGAGGTCGAGAGCGCGCGGAGCTGGCTCAGCGCGGACCCCGCTTATCGCGCCGCCGCGACCTGGCTGGAGGGTCGCTGATGGCCAGCGTTCCGTCGGAACCGAGGCTGGTGACGGGCCGGATCGACAAGGCCGGCCGGTTGATGAGCGCCGACCCCGAACTCGCAGCGCTGCAGCGCGAGGCGGGATCGAGTGTCGGCCATGTGCTGGCATTGCCGCAGATTGCGGCGATCGCCGAGCTCGCGCGAAAACTCGGCATTCCAGTGTCGCGGCCGGCGATTGCGGCCTCGCTTGAGCACGACATCGAAATCTGGGTTCGCGCGACACCCGACGGCGACGAGGTCGCGCTGGTGCTCGAAGGGTGGACCGTACGTCCGCCGGCCGCGCCGCGGCTAGCCAATCTGCTCGGACGCGGGAGCGAAGTCGAATCGCAGTCATCGCGCCATGAATGGGCAGCCGACGAGGAATTGCGCCTGATCTCGATCACGGCCGAACTCGCTGACGAGCTCGGGATCGACGTCAACGAAGCTGCGGGCCAGCCGCTGACCCGCCTGTTCAAGCTCGAAGAAGATGAAGCTGGCGAAATGCCGATGATCAGCGCTCTATCCGCGCGGCGAAGCTTTTCGGGTCAGCGCGCGCGCAGCCGCAGCGAAGACGGCCATTCGGTAATCCTCAAGGGCGACGTGGTGACGGCAGCCGACGGCAGCTTCGCCGGCTTCCGTGGGATCGCTGAGAGCGAAGTCGCCGCTACGCTGTCGGGCGAGAGCGCACGGACTTCGGCATTCGACCACGCGCTCGACGAAGCGCTGCGATCGCCGCTCGATCGAATCATTGAAAGCGCCGAGCGGATTGTCGAACGCGCCGACGGACCGCTACGCAGCGATTATGCGAGCTATGGCACCGATATTGCCACCGCCGCCCGGCATCTGCTCTCGGTCATCCGCTCGATGAGCGAAGACCCGACGCAGGGCCAACGGACAATCAATCTCGCGGCGCTCGCCGGCGAGGCGGTGGTGATGCTTGATGCGAGGGCCGAGGAGCGCTCCATCCGCCTCGAAATTGAGACTCGCGAGGAGCTTCCAGCAAGCGGCGAGGAGCGCGCTGTGATCCAGATCCTAGTCAATTTGATCGGCAATGCCGTTCGTCATTCGCCGGATGGTGGGACGGTCGAACTCGCCTTTGCTAAAACGCCGGGCACGGCGTCGGTGACTGTGTCCGACCACGGCCCGGGGATCGACCCGGCCGATCAGCAACGCATCTTCGAGCGGTTCGAGCGCGCCGACGCCAAGAGCGGCGGGACCGGCCTCGGCCTGGCGATTTCGCGGCGGCTTGCTCGCTCGATGGGCGGCGACGTCACGCTCGACAGCGCGCCCGGCGAAGGCGCGCGGTTCACGCTGACTCTACCGGCGGCTTAGCGCCAAAAGACTAGCGGCGGTCGCACGGGACGTAGTCCCGCTGCGTGGCCCCGACATAGAGCTGGCGCGGGCGGCCGATCTTCTGCTCGGGATCGGCGATCATTTCGTTCCACTGTGCGACCCAGCCGACCGTCCGAGCGAGCGCGAACAACGAGGTAAACATATCGGTCGGAAAGCCGATCGCGCTCAGGATCACACCCGAATAAAAATCGACGTTCGGATAGAGCTTCTTCTCGATGAAATACTCGTCGCTGAGCGCGATTCGCTCGAGTTCCTTGGCGACGTCGAGGACCGGATCGGAGATGTTGAGCTCCTTCAGCACCTCGTCGGCGGTCGCCTTCATCACCTTCGCCCGCGGGTCGAAATTCTTGTAGACGCGGTGGCCGAAGCCCATCAGCCGGAACGGGTCGTCCTTGTCCTTGGCGCGGGCGATATATTTCGGGATGTTCTCGGTCCGCCCGATCTCGCGCAGCATGTTAAGCGCGGCTTCGTTGGCGCCGCCGTGCGCCGGCCCCCACAGGCAGGCGATGCCCGCCGCGATGCAGGCGAACGGATTGGCGCCCGACGATCCGGCAAGCCGTACGGTCGAGGTCGAGGCATTCTGCTCATGGTCGGCGTGGAGGATGAAAATGCGCCGCATTGCGCGCTCGACGATCGGATTGACGTGGTACGGTTCGGCCGGGACGCCGAACGTCATCCTGAGGAAATTGCCGGTGTAGGACAAGGAGTTGTCGGGATAAAGGAACGGCTGGCCGATCGAATATTTGTAGGCCATGGCGGCGATCGTCGGCATTTTCGCGATCAGCCGGTGGGTGGCAATCATCCGCTGCTCGGGATCGGTGATGTCGGTGCTGTCGTGGTAGAAAGCGGAGAGAGCGCCGACCACGCCGCACATGATCGCCATGGGATGCGCGTCGCGGCGGAAGCCGCGATAGAAGGTCATCAGCTGCTCGTGCAGCATGGTGTGGCGGCTGATGGTGTAGGAGAAAGCGTCGAGTTCGTCCCGCTTGGGCAACTCGCCGTTCACCAGCAGATAGGCGACCTCCATGAAGGTCGAATTTTCGGCCAGCTGGTCGATCGGGTAGCCGCGGTGAAGCAGGATCCCTTTTTCGCCGTCGATATAGGTGATCGCGCTCTGGCAGCTGGCGGTCGAGGTGAAGCCGGGGTCATAGGTGAACGCCCCCGTCTCGCTGTACAATTTGCGGATATCGACGACGTCCGGTCCGACCGTGCCTTCGAGCACCGGATAAACGTGGTTGGCGCCGTCGATCTCGAGCGTCGCGGTTTTGTCGGTCATTCCTTCGGCTCCACCATCTGATCCGATATTCTGGCGAGGCTTTCGTCCCGGCCTAACAAAGCAAGCACGTCAAATATCCCCGGAGAGGTCGTGCGGCCGGTGAGAGCGGCGCGGAGCGGTTGGGCGAGCTTGCCGAGCTTCACACCGCCCCCCTCCGCCACCTCGCGGATAGCCGCCTCTAGCGACGCCGCGTCCCAGTTCGCAAGTGCAACAAGCGCGCTGTGCGCCGAGCGCAGGATTTCGCGGGCATCGGCGGTCAACGCCGCGGCTGCCTCGTCCATGTCGAGCGGGCGGCTGGCGAACAGGAAGCGCGCGCCGTCGGCAAGCTCATTCATCGTGTGCGCGCGGGCCTTGAGTTCGGGCATGGCACGCAGCAGCAGTGCCCGCTGGTCGTTCGATAGACCGAGTATTGGGGCGGCAAGACCAGCGAGCCGCGCGTCGTCGGCCTCGCGGATATAGTGACCGTTGAGATTTTCGAGCTTCTTGAAATCGAATCGCGACGGCGATTTGCCGACGTGGGCGAGGTCAAACCATTCGATCGCCTGGTCGCGGCTGATGATCTCGTCGTCGCCATGGCCCCAGCCGAGCCGCAGCAGGTAATTGTCGACCGCCTCGGGCAGCATGCCCAATTCGTCGCGATAGGCATCGACCCCGAGCGCGCCGTGGCGCTTGCTGAGCTTGGCGCCATCGGGCCCGTGGATCAGCGGCACGTGGGCATAGGTCGGTTCAGGCCAGCCCATCGCGCGGATGATCGCCAGCTGGCGGAAGGCGTTGTTCAAATGATCGTCGCCGCGGATCACGTGGGTCACGCCCATGTCGTGATCATCGACCACCACCGCCAGCATGTAGGTCGGGCTGCCGTCCGAGCGGAGCAGGACGAAATCGTCGATCTCCGCATTCTGGACGGTAACCCGGCCCTGGACCTGGTCGTCGATCGCCGTTTCGCCATCCCGCGGCGCCTTCAGGCGGATGACGAAGGGCTGGTCTTGCGCTTTCGAGACGTCGCGCCACGGGCTTTCGATGCGGAACGGGCGGCGCTCGGCCTGAGCCTTCTCGCGCTGGGCGGCGAGTTCCTCCTGGGTCATGTAGCAGCGGTAGGCGTGGCCGCGGTCGAGCATCTTGTGGGCGATCTCGGCGTGGCGCGCCCAGAATTGCGACTGATAATATTCGTGGCCGTCCCAATCGAGCCCGAGCCAGCGCATGCCGTCGAGGATCGCGTCGATCGCTTCGGTGGTCGAGCGCGCCTTGTCGGTATCTTCGATGCGCAACAGGAACTTGCCGCCGTGATGGCGGGCAAACAGCCAGTTGAACAAGGCCGTGCGCGCGCCGCCGATATGCAGGAAGCCGGTGGGCGAGGGCGCGAAGCGGGTTACGACAGGCTTATTGCTTGCGCTCAAGCGCGCTTTCCTCTTCTTGTCATGTTGCAATGCAGTGGACGAGCGCCCCTAACATAGCGGGTGCGCCTCTTCCACAGCGGGCTCGGGGCCTTTGGAAGGCGTATGGAAGCGTGGCGTTCGATCGGATCGAACGGCTGCTCGAGGCCGAGCGCGCGCAGCTTCCGCCGTGGTTCGTGGTCGGCTTCGGCACCGGCATTGCCGGCTGGTTCGCGCTCGGCTCTCCGATCGAATGGGCGGCTTTTCTGTGCCTGTCCGCGGGGCTCGCCCTCGGCGGGTTTCTGCTCGAGCCAGGCAGAGCGGGGCGGGCGCTTGGCTGGTTCGCGCTGGCGATGGCGCTGGGTTGCGCGCTGGTCTGGGTGAGGGCGGTCGCGGTCGCCGCGCCGCGGCTCGATCGGCCGGTGGTGGCGAGCTTCGACGGCAGGGTTGAAATGGTCGAGACCCTCGTAGCGCGGGGAACGGTGCGCCTGACGCTGGCACCGACCGATTCCGCAGCTGCCGTCACGCGTGCGAGTGTCGATCGATTCCGAGGCTGCGCCGGAGCAACTGGCCTCGGGCGCTCTCGTTCGTTTGCGCGCGCGCCTCGCGCCGCCGCCGCCGATGGCCCTACCGGGCACCTACGATTTTGCGCGCGATGCCTGGTTCAAGCGTATCGGCGCGGTCGGCAAGGCGCTCGGCCCGGTCGCGGTCGTTCAACCCGGCGGCGGGGGCGGGCTCGAAGCGCTGCGTCAGCGCCTTGCCAGCCACGTCCGTTCGCGGCTCCCCGGTAATGAAGCGGGGATCGCGGTCGCCCTCGTCACCGGGGACCAGAATGGCGTCAGCGAGGACGACGCAGCCGCGATGCGCGCCAGCGGTCTTACCCATTTGCTGTCGGTCAGCGGCCTGCACATCGCAGCCGTGGTCGCCGCCGCCATGCTGCTCAGCCTCAAGCTTCTCGCGCTTAGCGAACGGCTCGCGCTGCGCTTCAACCTCGTGCTGGTTTCGGCCGGCGTCGCGGCCGCCGCGGGCATCGGCTACACTTTGCTGACCGGTGCGCAGGTGCCGACGGTGCGCAGCTGCGTCGCCGCGCTCCTCGTCCTGCTCGGCATAGCGCTCGGGCGCGACGCGATCAGCCTCCGCCTGGTCGCGGTCGGCGCATTGATCGTTCTCATCTTTCGCCCCGAGGCGCTGGCCGGTCCGAGCTTCCAGATGAGCTTCGCCTCGGTGACCGCGATCATCGCGCTGCATTCGACAGCCTGGGCGCGCTAGCTGTTCTTGCGCCGCGACGAGGGCGTGTTCAGGCGCTTCGGGCGGGCGATCCTCGCCATCGTGCTGACCGGTTTAGCGGTCGAGTTCGCGCTGATCCCGTTCGCTCTTTTCCATTTCCACCGCGCCGGCCTCTACGGGGTTGGCGCCAACGTCATCGCCATCCCGCTCACGACGTTCGTGATCATGCCGCTCGAAGCCGGGGCGCTGCTGCTGCTCGACACGATTGGCATCGGCGGGCCGCTGTGGTGGCTGACCGGGCAGGCGATCGGAGGGCTGTTGGGACTGGCGCACACGGTGGCGTCAGCGCCGGGCGCGGTCGCGCTGATGCCGTCGATGCCGCGCTGGGCGTTCGGCGCGATCGTCGCCGGACTGCTGTGGTTGTGCCTGTGGACCTCGCGTGTGCGGCTCGCCGGCATCATTCCGTTCGTGATTGGCGCGGTCGCGGCGTGGGCCGCGCCGACGCCTGATTTGCTCGTTACCGGCGACGGGCGCCACCTGGTGGTGTTGAGCAAGGACGGCACGCCGCTGCTGCTGCGCGAACGGGCGGGGGATTACATGCGCGACCTGTTCGCGGAAGCGTCGGGCTTCGCCGGCGATCCCGCAAACCTTGGGACAGATCCGCTCAGCCTGTGTTCGCACGACAGCTGCACCGCCGCGATTCGCAAGGGGCGCGCGGAATGGCGGCTGCTGGCCACGCGCTCGGCAACGCGGATCGATTGGATCACCATTACGCAAGCGTGCGGCCAGGCCGACATCGCCGTATCCGATCGCCGCCTGCCGCGCGGCTGCACCCCGCGCTGGTTGAAGCTCGACCGGGCGATGCTCGCCCAAACCGGCGGCGTTGCGATCTACCTTCGCCCGAATCCCTACGTCGAAACGGTAGCCGAGCGGGTGGCCTGGCACCCGTGGGCGGAAACGTCCGCGCCTAGCGCTCGCTCCACACGGCGAGTTCGCTTCCCGCCGGGTCGATGAACTGAAAGCGGCGGCCGCCGGGGAAGCTGAAAATCGGCTTGGCGATGGTTCCGCCGGCCTTGGTCACGGCGTCGAGCGCGGCCTCGAGATCGTCGACGCGGATGACGGGCAGTGGAGCGGCCAGCGCGCCCGCGGGATCGCCCTGCAAGCCGACGTCGGTCGTCCCGTTGGTCGTGGCAGAATAATCGGGGCCGTAATCGGTGAAGTCCCACGCGAACGCCTCGGCGTAGAAAGCGCGCGTCAGCTCGTGCGCGGTTGCGCTCGGCAACTCGACATAATCGATCCGCGCCATACCGCTCAGTACCGCCGCACCAGCCCCGCCAGCCGTCCCTGGATCTGGACCTGGTCGGGGCGGTAGCGCTGCGGCTCGTAATGGCGGTTGGCCGGGTCGAGCCAGATCATCGAGCCCTCGCGACGGAAGGTCTTGAGCGTGGCTTCCTCATTGTTGACCAGAGCGACCACAATCTCGCCGTCGTGGGCGGTGTCGACCTTGCGGATCAGCGCGAAATCGCCGTCGAGAATGCCTTCCTCGACCATCGAATCGCCCGACACTTCAAGCGCATAATGTTCGCCCGGGCCGAGCAAAGCGGCCGGCACCGCGAAGCTCTCTGTCCCCTGCAGCGCCTCGATCGGCGTGCCGGCGGCAATCTTGCCATGGAGTGGAATCTCGATCGTGTCGTTGGCTGGCGCCGGAGCGACCGGCCGCACGGCTGGCGCGGCGGCGCGCACTTCGGGCATTTTGACCACTTCGAGCGCGCGCGCCCGGTTCGGCAGGCGACGGATGAAGCCGCGCTCCTCGAGCGCCGAAATCAGTCGGTGCACGCCTGACTTTGACTTGAGATCGAGCGCCTCGCGCATCTCGTCGAAGCTCGGCGAAATGCCGCTCTCACCGAGACGTTGCTGGATGAACATCAACAGTTCGCGCTGCTTGGCGGTCAGCATCAGCCATCACTCCCCTTGCTCGTTAAGGAACGAACAGGGAACGTGTAGGCAACATCTGGCGCGGCGTCAAGCGCCGGTGTTTAATCGGCGCTGGTGAAGATCTGCTGCTTCAGCGTCTTGATCGCGCCTTCGTTGCGGCGGACGTTGACGTCCTTGCGTACCGCGGCGACGAATTGCCGGGCATAATCGTCGCCCGTGGCCTGCTGCAACTCGTTGCGCATCTGGGCGATGATCCCCGGCGCCAGCAACGCGTTGCCCGGCATGATCTTGGCGGTCTTGACGACGAAGAACCCTCGGTTCTGGCTGTCCGGCACCATCCGGCTCTTGCCTGCCGCCAGGCTGAACAAGGCGCGCAGCGCGGGAATGGCCTCCGGGTTGGCCTGCGCGATTTGCATGCGGCGCGCGTCCATCGGGCGGACCGGCAACGCCACGCCACTCTGCTTGACCGCGTCGGCCAGTGACATTCCGCCCGAAGCCTTGGCGGCGAGCGCGGTGGCCGCGGCCCTGGAGCGGACGATGGCCTCACCCACGACCCAGTCGCTGGTGACCCGTTCGCGGATGCTGGCGAGCGGAGCCGGCGCCGCGGGCACGACTTGCGCTGGCGCGACCATCACATAGCCGCTCTTGTCGGCGAGGGCGGAAATCTCTGGCTGGTCGTTGGGAGCGATTTCGAACCCGGCCTTGAGCGCTGGCACGAGTTCGGCCGGCAGGCGGTAATCCGGCTGCGCGCGCGACGCGCCAGTGGCCGTGACCAACGGCGTTGCGGTGACCGGCAGCTTCGCCTGGGCGGCGGCCTCGACAAAATTGCTGCCGCCGTCGAGCGCGTCCTGGACCTTGTCGACCGCATCCTCGATCGCCTGCTTGCGCTTCTCGGCGGTCAGTTTGGCGGCGATTTCGGCGCGCGCTGCGGCAAGCGATTTGCCGCCCTCTGTCTTGACCGAGTCGACTTTCGCGACAACCCACCCGAAGTCCGACCGGACCGGGCCGATCACGGTCCCCACCGGCCCGGCAAACGCCGTCGCCGCGGCCTGGTTGCCGGCGATTGCCGCATACGCCTGGCGGGTCTGTCCGGCGAGCGAGGTGACGGCAGCTTTGGCGCCGGCCGGGGCCGCGGCTGCGGCCATGGCGGCCCCGCCACGGGCGCGCGCCGCGATTTCGGCCGCGGTTTTCTGGTCGGGCACGACGGCTTGGCTCAAGGTGCGCGTTTCCTTGGATCCGAAGGTTGCCTGCTGCGACTTGTAATAAGCTTCGATCTCCTGGTCGGTGGCGACCGCGCCAGGGACCTGTTCGGGGCCGATCCTGGCGAAGCGGATCACGCGCTGCTCCGGCACCGTATAGCGTGCGCGATTGGCGGCATAATAACGCTGCAGATCGGCATCGCTCGGCTTGAGCCCAGCGGTGAAAGCGGTGAAGGGAACGACCGCCGCTTCGCCCTCGCGCGCTTCGAGGAGCATCGAGGCATAGGGGGTGGCGACGCCAACCGGGACGCGGCTTGCCGCCGAAACCGGCAGCAGGAGGTAGCGCGCGACGATTTCCGCCGAGAGCAGGTCGCGGACCTGCCGGTCGGTCAGCTGGTTCTGCGCGAGGAACGCCTGATAGCCCGGAACGCTGGGCTTGCCGTTCAGTCCGCGGACCCCGGGCAATTCGGAAATCTCGGCGTCGACCAGCCGCTTGGAAATCGGAAAGCCGTATTTTTTCGCGAAGGCGATGATCGCGCGCTGGTCGATCATCTGCGCCAGCAATGGGTCGAAGTCGCGCGCCAGGCTGGGATAATCGGCGCTCGGGTTGTGCTCGCGCGCCTGTTGCAGCCGGCGCTGCATGGCCTCGCGCATCTCGCGGTCGGTGATCTTCTGGTTCCCGATTTTCGCCAGCGTCGAGCTGTCGAGCCCGAAGCCGAGGCTGCCGGTGCCGAAATTCTTAAGATCGGCAAGCGCGAAGCCAACCAAAATGGCGAGGAGCACGCTCGCCATGATCATGGTGCCAACTTTGGACTTGGAAATTCGGCGGACGAAGGAGGACATCGGATCCCGGTGCGAATGGAAGGTTGGTGGGCTTTAGGGGCGAGGGTGGCGCGCATCAAGCCGCCCCGCTAGGGCACCGCCGTCAACAGGGGAGTGGAACGGCTTGAACAAGCTCGTCGCTGGAAACTGGAAAATGCACGGGCTGTCGGCGGACCTGTCCGAGGTCCGGGCGATCGCCGAACAGTCGCGGCAATATCCGGCGGTCGATGTCGCTCTGTGCGTGCCCACGATTCTGATCGAACGCGCTGTGCGCACGGCATCTGGTTTCGCGATCGGGGCCCAGGATGTCCACGAGGCGCGGTCCGGCGCGCATACCGGTTCGGTTTCGGCGCAGATGCTGCTCGACGCCGGCGCGCGCCTGACCATCGTCGGCCATTCCGAACGGCGCGAATTCCTGCGCGAAAGCGACGCGGACGTGAAGGCCAAGACCGCGGCCGCGCTCGGCGGCGGGCTCGACGTGATCCTGTGCGTCGGCGAGAGCTTGAAGGTGCGTGAAAGCGGGCGGGCGGTGAAGACAGTCGTGGCGCAACTCGACGCGTCGCTTCCCGTCACCGTGGACGGCGAGGCCTGGCTGGCCATCGCCTACGAGCCGATCTGGGCGATCGGCACGGGCAAGGTTCCGACCAATGCCGAGATAGGCGAAATGCACGCCGCGATCCGCGCGCGGCTGGTCGAACGCTTCGGGCTGCCAGGGCAGGCGGTACGGATCCTTTACGGCGGCTCGGTCAAGGCCTCGAATGCGGCGGAGATTTTTGCCGTGGCCGACGTCGATGGCGCGTTGGTTGGCGGAGCCAGCCTCAAGGCCGCGGATTTCATCCCCATCGTTGCCGCGGCAGCGGTTGAAGGCGACGCGCCGATCGCCTAAGTCGCCCGCCGCAGTCCCAAACGAAAGTCCGCCATGTTCGCCTTCCTCCTGATCGTTCAATCGGTTGTCGCCATCTCGCTGATCGGGACGATCCTGATGCAGCGCTCCGAAGGCGGCGGGCTCGGCGTCGGCGGTAGCTCGTCGGGGTTCATGACCGCGCGCGGCGCGGCCGATTTCCTGACCCGCTCGACCGCGGTCCTCGGCGGCGTGTTCATTACGTTGTCGATCGTCATGGCGGCGTTCGCCGGCGTCACGCGCCAGGCCCCGACGATCGACGCGTCGCTCGCCAACAAGGTCCAGTCGAGCCGTCCGGCGCCGACGCCAGCTCAGCCCGCGGCGCCAACGACGACACCGTCGAACGACACCGCGCCGGCCGTCCCGCTGGCGCAATAAGAATTATTTCGCGGCGCGGCTTGCCCAATCAGGCCCAAGCCGCTTAAGCCTCAACTCCCATGGCGCGGTTCATATTCGTTACCGGCGGCGTGGTCTCCTCGCTTGGCAAAGGTCTGCTCTCGGCGTCCCTCGGGGCGCTGCTTCAGGCGCGCGGATTCAAAGTCCGGATTCGCAAGTTCGATCCCTATCTGAACGTCGATCCGGGGACGATGTCGCCCTATCAACATGGCGAAGTCTATGTGACCGACGACGGGGCCGAGACCGACCTCGACTTGGGGCACTACGAGCGCTTCACCGGCGTTTCGTCGAAGCAATCGGACAATGTTACGACCGGGCGCATCTACCGCGACATCATCGGCAAGGAACGCCGCGGCGATTATCTCGGCGCCACGGTCCAGGTCATCCCGCACGTCACCAACGCGATCAAGGAATTCGCGCTGGCGGATATCGACGGTCTCGATTTCGTGATTTGCGAGATCGGCGGGACGGTCGGGGACATCGAAAGCCTGCCGTTCATCGAATCGATTCGGCAGCTCAGGAACGATCTCGGCCGCGACAATACGGTCAGCGTCCACACCACGCTGGTGCCGTGGATCAACGCGGCCGGCGAACTCAAGACCAAGCCGACGCAGCAGTCGGTGCGCGAGCTGTCCAGCCTTGGGGTCCAGCCCGAGGTCCTGTTGTGCCGGTGCGACCGGCCCTTGCCCGAAGCGGAGCGCGAGAAGATCGCCTTGTTTTGCAACGTGCCGACGTCGGCGGTGATTCCCGCGCTCGACGCCCGCAATATCTACGACGTCCCGCTGCAATATCATGAGGCGGGGCTCGACGATGAAGTCCTGCGCGCCTTCCGGATTTCCGGCGTGCCCCAGCCAGATCTCGCCACCTGGCGCGACATCATGGACCGCATCGACCATTACGAGAGCGAGGTCACGATCGGCGTTGTCGGCAAATATGTCGGCTTGCCCGACGCCTACAAAAGCCTGCGCGAGGCCCTGGTCCACGGCGGCATCGCCAACAAGGTCAAGGTCAACATCCAGTGGATCGACGCCGAGGTGTTCGAGCATCCCGAAGCCGATGTCGTCGCCGAACTCGAGCCGCTCCATGGAATCCTCGTGCCCGGCGGGTTTGGCGAGCGCGGCAGCGAGGGCAAGATCGCATCCGTCAAATTCGCCCGAGAGCGCGACATTCCGTTCTTCGGCATCTGCCTCGGCATGCAGATGGCGTGCATCGAAGCGGCGCGGAACCTGGCCGGGATCAGTGAAGCCTCGACCACCGAGTTCGGCGAGACGCCGGAGCCCGTGGTCGGCATGATCACCGAATGGATGAGCGAGGAAGGGCTGCAGCAACGCGCGGCCGACGGCGACCTTGGCGGGACGATGCGGCTCGGGGCTTATCCGGCCAAGCTCGACGGCAATAGCGTCGTCCGCTCGATTTACGGTGAGGATTTGATCAGCGAGCGGCATCGCCACCGCTATGAGGTCAACATCCACTACAAGGACGCGCTCGAAAAAACCGGGCTGGTGTTCTCGGGCATGTCCCCGGACGATCAGCTGCCCGAGATCGTCGAGCGTCCCGACCGGCGCTGGTTCATCGGCGTCCAGTTCCACCCCGAACTGAAGAGCCGGCCGTTTGACCCGCATCCGTTGTTCGCGGGTTTTATCGAGGCGGCGCTGAAGCAGAGCAGACTGGTCTGACGTCAGGAGGCGGAAATGCGCAAAGCCGGTTCGGTGTCTGTGACTGCCATGGCGACGATCATGCTGGCGGCTTGCGCGACCATCTCTAAACCGAGCGACACGATTGCTCGAGTCAATCCGGCGAGCGTGGCGGCGTCACCCGCCGAGTGGGACGGGCGCCAGGTCGAAATGGTTGGACTACTCGTCTGGGAATTCGAGAATCTCGCTCTTTATCAGGACTATGGCACGTTTTGCAGAGGCGGCGAGCGAACCGCAATCTACGTCGATTGGCATAGTTGGCCCGGCGTGACCCGGGCTGACAGCCGGCGGCGGGTTATCGTCCGCGGCGTGTTCCGTAACCGCAAGCTCGTTCAGCCCGATGGATCGCTCATCGTCACCAGCGCTGCTCCCGGTCCGGGGCCGCTCGAACCTGGCCAAGTCGTTCGGTTCCTGTCTCCGCCGGCCAAGCCTTGTCCGAAGGCGCTGCCCTAGATTCGCGCGTCCATCTCGCTGCGGGAACGCACCGTGACGCGCGTCGTTCGGGCGCTACTCTAATGGAGGGACGACCATGCTACTGACCATCGCCATCATTCTGTTCATTCTCTGGGCACTCGGTCTTTTCGTCCTGCACGTGACCAGCGGGCTGATCCACCTGCTGCTGGTCGTCGCAGTGATCGTCATCATCGTGAACTTCGTCCGCGGCCGCGGACCGACCGTCTGACGTTTTCATCGTTGCCGGGCGGGAAACGGCACCCTAAATCCGCCCGATGACCAACAGCATTTCGACCCGGCTCGCCGTGATCGGCTCTGGCCCGGCTGGCCTCACCGCGGCCATCTACGCGGCACGCGCCGGGCTTAGCCCGGTCATCATCCAGGGCATCCAGCCCGGCGGCCAGCTGACCATCACCACCGACGTCGAGAATTATCCCGGCTTCCGCGACGTCATCCAGGGCCCGTGGCTGATGGAGGAAATGCAGGCCCAGGCCGAGCATGTCGGGACCAAGGTCGTCTGGGACCATATTACCGATGTCGACCTCACGCGGCGGCCGTTCCGGCTCACCGGCGACGGGGGAGTCACTTATTTCGCGGATGCGTTGGTGATCGCGACCGGGGCCCAGGCGAAGTATCTCGGCCTGTCGACGGAAGAGCATCTCAAGGGCCGCGGCGTCTCGGCCTGCGCGACCTGCGACGGCTTCTTCTATCGCGGCAAGAAGGTGGCGGTGATCGGCGGCGGCAACACCGCAGTCGAGGAAGCGCTGTACATGACCAACCACAGTCATGACGTCACATTGATCCACCGGCGCGATTCGCTGCGCGCCGAGAAGATCCTTCAGGACCGGCTGTTCGCCAATCCGGCGATCAGGGTGATTTGGGATTCCGAAGTGGTTGAATTCGTTGCCGGCGGCCAGCCCGAGGCGTTGGTCGGGCTCGATCTCAAGAACCGGCTGACGGGCGAGGTTTCGCGGGTCGACGTCGAGGGCGGGTTCGTGGCGATCGGCCACAGTCCGGCGACCGAGCTGTTCAAGGACAAGCTCGAACTCGACAGCGACGGCTACATCAAGGTCGAGGCGGGGACGACCCGGACCAGCGTCCCGGGCGTGTTCGCCTGCGGCGACGTGATGGACAAAATCTACCGTCAGGCGGTGACGGCGGCGGGGACGGGCTGCATGGCCGCGCTCGATGCGGAGAAATATCTCGCCGCGCAGGAATATGAGGCGCTGGCGGCCGAATAGCCGGCGCTAGGCGGTTTCGACCGCTCGCTTCTGATCCTTGGCCCCGGGAACCGGCTCCGAAGCATCGTCGCCGAGCTTCACGGGCCGGTTATTCTCATCGACGTGGACCACCGTCGGCTTGAGCGTCCGCGCTTCGGCGTCGTCGAACATGCCGTAACTGATGATGATCACCAGGTCGCCGGCGTTGACCAGATGCGCCGCGGCGCCGTTGATGGTGATGGTGCCGCTGCCGCGCGGGGCGGGGATCACGTAGGTTTCGAGCCGTGCACCATTGGTGATGTCGGCGATCGTCACCTTCTCGCCCTCGAGCAAATCGGCGGCGTCCATCAGCTCGCGATCGATGCCGATCGACCCGACATAATGGAGATCGGCCTGAGTCACCGTTGCCCGGTGAATCTTCGACTTCATCATGATCCGCATCACGGCGAATGGCTCCTAAACGTCCGCGCCCATCGGGGCGCGTGAATGAGATTGGAATTTCATAGCAGATTTCAATGCTGCAGTGCAAAATCGCAGGTGCAGCATCAATAGACCGCCTCGACGAAATAAAGGCCCTGCGGCGGGGCATTGAGGCCGAGCGCGGCGCGGTCGCGGGCTTCGAGCGCTTGTCGCATATCGCCGGGTTTCCACTGGCCGCGGCCGACCAGCGCCAGGCACCCGACCATCGAGCGCACCTGGTGGTGGAGGAAGCTCCGCGCTGCGGCGGCGACGTGGATTTCCTCGTCGACCTGAGTGACGTCGAGCCGGTCGAGGGTCTTGACCGGGCTGTCCGATTGGCAGTGCGCCGAGCGGAACGTGGTGAAGTCGTGGCGTCCGACAAGGTGCGCGGCGCCCTCGCGCACCGCCTCGACGTCGAGCGGGACGGCGATGTGCCACACGCGGCCGTGGTCGAGCGCCGGCGGGGCGCGGCGGCAGAGCATGCGATAGAGGTAGCGGCGGCCAAGGCAGCTGAACCGCGCGTGCCAGTCGTCCGCGACCTCCTCGACTTCGAGGATCGACACGGGGTGGGGCCGAACGAGCGCGTTCAACCCCTCGCGCAGGCGGTGCGGTGTGAGTGACTTCGTGACGTCAACGTGGGCTGACATGGCGAGCGCGTGGACCCCTGCGTCGGTGCGACCGGCGGCGTTGAAGCTCGCGAGCTCGCCGGTCATCCGGCGGAGCGCTTCCTCGAGGGTCTGTTGAACCGACGGGCCGTGATCCTGGCGCTGCCAGCCTATGAACGGCCCGCCGTCATATTCAATGGTCAGCCGCCAGCGAGTCACTTGAGAATCATGCCCTTGGGAATCGCGAAGCCGCGCAGCAACTCGCCGGGCGTCATCGGGGCGCGGCCCGCGCGCTGGACCTTGAGGGGGCGGATGTAGCCGTCCGCCGCCGCGACATTCAGGTTGTCGTCGAGGATTTCGCCGGGCGTGCCCGAAGCATCGGCTCCGCGCGATGCCTCCAGCAATTTAATCCGTTCGCCATTGGCTTCGAACCATGCGCCGGGGACAGGGGCGAAGGCGAGCACCTGACGCTCGATCTCCGCCGCCGGCTTGGCCCAGTCGATGCGCGTCTCCGCCTTGTCGATCTTCTTCGCGTAGGTTGCGCCGGCGATCGGCTGCGGCTCCGGCGGGGTCGGGGTTTCGAGCCATTCGACCAGCATCCGTGCGCCAAGATACGACATTTCTTCCGTGACTTGCACGGCGTCCTTGCCGCGAATATCGATGGTTTGCCGAGCCAGCATCGGGCCGGTGTCGAGGCCTTCGTCCATCCGCATCAGGGTCACGCCGCTGATTTCGTCCCCTGCCAGAATCGCGCGCTGGATCGGCGCGGCGCCACGCCAGTGGGGCAGGAGCGAGGCGTGGACGTTGATGCAGCCGGCCTTGGGCGCTTCGAGGATCGCCAGGGGCAGGATCAGCCCGTAAGCCGCGACCACCGCCAGATCGGCGTCTAATCCGCGGAATTTGGCCTGCTCCTCCTCGTCCCGTAGCGTCTTGGGAGTCCGCACCGCGATTCCGAGTTCGTCGGCGCGCTCGTGGACCGCGGTTTTGCGCTCGCCCTTGCCGCGCCCCGCCGGTCGCGGCGGCTGCGAATAGACCGCGATGACGTCATGCCCGGCCTCGACCAGCGCGTTGAGGCTCGGAACAGCGAATTCCGGCGATCCCATGAAAATGACTTTCAAAACCGTTCGCCCTGAGCCTGTCGAAGGGGTGTCCTTCTACTTCTTGCCGAAGAAAGGAAAAGCAGTCCTTCGACAAGCTCAGGACGAACGGGTTAAGGGAGAAGTATGGCGTCACAGGAGATTGAAGCATTGTCGCAGGCCCTGGCGCGCTTGCCGGGCCTTGGTCCGCGCTCGGCGCGGCGCGCGGTGCTGCACCTGATGAAAAAGCGCGAAACCGCGCTCCAGCCGCTTCTCGCGGCGCTTCAGAACGTGTCCGAGAAACTCTCGGCCTGCTCGACCTGCGGCAATGTCGACACCAGCGACCCGTGCTCGATCTGCCGCGACCCGCGACGCGACGACAAGCTGCTGTGCGTCGTCGAGGAGGTCGCTGACCTGTGGGCGCTCGATCGCTCTCGGCTGTTTCCCGGCCGCTATCACGTGCTCGGCGGCCGATTGTCGGCGCTCGAAGGTATCCGGCCCGAGGATTTGACCATCGACACGCTGGTCGGCCGGGTGTCCAGGGGCGGGATCGACGAGGTGGTGTTGGCGATGAACGCGACGCTGGAGGGCCAGACGACCGCCCATTATCTCGCCGAACGCCTCGAAGGATTCCCAATTCGTTTGAGCCAGTTGGCGCACGGTCTTCCGGTCGGGGGTGAACTTGACTATCTCGACGAGGGCACGCTTGCCCAAGCCTTGCGCGCGCGGCGGCCGATTGCTTGAACCAACTGACGTGAAAGACTAAATTCCTCCCATGGCATTGCTACCGATCGTCGAAGTTCCGGACCCGCGCCTGCGGCAGATCTCCAAGCCCGTCGACAAGGTCGACGACGAGGTGCGCGCGCTCGTCGCGGACATGTTCGAAACGATGTACGCGGCGCCCGGCATCGGCCTCGCCGCGATCCAGGTTGGCGTGCCCAGGCGAATCCTGGTGATCGACCTCCAGGAGCCCGAGGAAGAAGGCGGCGATCCGGTCCGCGATCCGCGCGTGTTCATCAATCCGGAAATCGTCGAGCACAGCGACCAGGACGTGCCCTACACTGAAGGCTGCCTGTCGGTCCCCGACCAATATGCCGAGGTCGACCGCCCCGACCGCATCCGCGCGCGCTGGCTCGATCTCGACGGCAAGGCCCATGACGAGGAGATCACGGGGCTGCTCGCGACCTGCCTGCAGCATGAGATGGACCATCTTGAGGGAATCCTGTTCATCGACCATCTGTCGCGGCTCAAGCGCGAGATGATCCTCAAGAAGCTCGCCAAGCAGCGCAAAGAGTTGAAGGCGGCTTGACCGGCGTGGCTGACAGCGCCGCGCCCTTTCACGCCCACATCTATTATTCCGCCGAAGATCGGCCAGCCGCCGAGAAGCTGCGCGATGATTTTCGAGCGAACGGCGAGGTTTTGTTCGTCGGGCAGATGACCGACCGCGCGGTCGGCCCGCATCCGATCCCGCAGTATGAAGTGCATTTTGTGGAGGGCGCGCTGCCCGCGGTCGTTTCGGCGATTGAGGGCTCAGGCCTGCGGGCCCTGGTTCACCCGCTGACCGACGATGATCTCGCCGACCACACGACCCTTGCGCAATGGATCGGCGAGCCGGTCGAGCTCGATGTCCGTGTGCTCGATCCGCCCGGCGTGAACCAGGGCGTTCAGCGCTTCGGGAAATCCGACTTCTAGAGGGACGCCGCCGCGTTGCGGCAATCGTCGGCGCATTCCCGGCACATCTGGGCGCACAGCTTGCAATGCTCGTGGTCGTGCCTCTCGCATTCCGCCGCGCAGGCGTCGCAGGTGCGGGCGCACAATTCGAGCGTCTCGCGGAGGACCTGATCGTTTGAGCCTGTCCGCCTGAGCGCGAGGTTGGCCGTCGCATCGCAGATATCGGAGCAATCGAGGCAGGCGCGGATGCACTGCGTCATGTCCATCGGCTCGGCCGCGCAGGCGTCGGCGCAGCTCAGGCACATCTTCGCGCAATACATGGCGTGGTGGACGGCATCGCCAAGCGGCTGGTTGACATGGCCGGCGGCGGCCGGATGCAGGGCGATCATCTTGCGGATGGACATTGAGAACTCCTGAATTTCTGTGGAGAACCGGCGCGACGCCGCACGGTTCCTATTGGCAACAAAGACAATTCACCCTAAAAGTTCGCCTTCTGTTCCGGGGAGGCGTGGCCGGTGAACGCGACGATTATCATAGTCGGCCTGATTGCGCTCGCACTTGGCGCTGTCCTTGGCTGGTTGTTCGCCAGCCGTGAAGCCGCCGGGGCGAAGCAAACGGTTCATTCGCTGCGCCTGCAGCTCGACGAAGTGATCAGGGAGCGTGACGTCAATCGCGAGGCGGCGACCCGGCTCGCGGCATTCGAGGCGGCCCAGGAAGAGCGCGACCGGGGATTCGAAGCCCGAATCAAGGAGTTGATCGAGGCGAAGGAAGGGCTGTCCGCGCAATTCTCGGAAATCAGCAGCAAATTGCTCACGGAGGCCCAGGAAACCTTCCTGAAGCGAGCCGACCAGCGCTTCCGCCAGTCGGAGGAAAACGCCGGCCAGAACCTCAAATCGCTGCTTCAGCCGGTCCATGATCGCCTGGAGCGCTACGAGGCCACGGTCCAGAAGGTCGAAGCCGAGCGCCGCGACGCCTTCGGCTTGCTGACGGGCCAGATTGAAGCGATGCGCACGGGCACAGAGCGCGTCTCGGCCGAAGCGGCCAAGCTCGTGAATGCATTGAGGAATGCGCCCAAGGCCCGGGGCCGCTGGGGCGAGCAGCAACTGCGCAATGTACTCGAAAGCTGCGGGCTGTCGGAGCATTGCGACTTCGCGACCGAAGTCACGGTGAGCGACGGGGAGGGCGGGAAGCTGCGGCCCGACGTCGTCATCCGGGTGCCCGGCGGCCAATCCCTGATCATCGACGCCAAGGTGTCGCTGAACGATTATCAGGATGCCTACGGCGCGGTCGACGAAGTTGCTCGCACGACGCATTTGAACGCCCATGCGTCGGCGATCCGGGCGCACATAAACACGCTCGGCGCCAAGGCTTATTGGTCGCAATTCGATGATGCGCCCGACTATGTCGTGATGTTCATTCCGGGCGAACATTTCCTCAGCGCCGCGCTGGAGCAGGATCCGACGCTGTGGGATTATGCGTTCAACAAAAAGGTCCTACTAGCGACGCCGACCAATTTGATTGCGATCGCCCGCACCGTGGCCGCGGTGTGGCGTCAAGAACGACTCGCCAAGGAAGCACGGCAAATCGGCGAGCTCGGCAAGGAGCTTTACGAGCGGCTTGCCAAGGCTGCGGACGACCTTCGGCGTGTTGGCAGCGGGCTTTCGACTGCTGTCAACAATTACAACAGCTTCGTCGCGAGTTTTGAGAGCCGATCTCTGGTCACGGCGCGCAAGTTCAAGGAACTTAACATCGAGCCGGGCAGGCGCGAAATCGATGTCCTCACCCCGGTCGAGGCGCTGCCGCGCTATGCCGACGACGAGCTCGAGCTCAGCGAAAGCGAAGCGGACAATCCGCCGCAGATCGCGGCGGAATAGGCCCTATAGCCCGCCGCAGCCCTCGAACCGGCGGCCGTCGACCGTGACCTGGACCTTGTCGGGATAGGTGCGGTCGCTCATGCCGTCGCTGCACTTCACGTGGACGATGTTCACGTTGAGCCGCGGCGTTTGATAGATTTCGCCGGCGAAGCCGATGATCACCTTGGGCGTCGCTTGTGACACCGGCTGCGAATCGGGCGCGGTGAAGACCATTTGCCGCGCGTCGATGGTCAGGCCCCAGAACGGCTCGGTGCCGACGGCGCGATATGCGCTGCCCGGCGGGTTGGGGGTGATTGGCGGCGGGGGTGGCGGGGCCATGCACGCGCCGGTGAGTGCGACAAGCGGAAGGGCGAGGAAACTTTTCATGGG
>DATFUB010000101.1:0-3338 GCA_035261225.1 Sphingomicrobium sp. | reverse complement strand
CACCGCGAGCGTGCCGCCGGTGTAGGGCTTGATCCGGACGAGATGCTCCACGCCGCCGACCTTCACCACCCGTTCGCACGGGCTGTGCGGTTGCTCGCCCAATTGGTCGCTGATCTCGGCCGCGCGCTCGTCGATGATCGCCGCGACCATGCCGGCGATCACCGCGACGTCGGCGATCAATTGCTTGTCTGCCGGCGCGCCCGCGAACCCGTCGGGATATTCCTCGGCGATGAAGCCCGTGGTGATGTCGCCGCTGCGGAACCGCGGGTGCTGCATGAGCGCCGAGAGAAAATCGACATTGTCGCTAATCCCGTCGATCACGAACTGGTCGAGCGCTTGCATTTGCGCGTCGATCGCTTCGAGCCGCGTCGGCGCCCAAGTGACCAGCTTGGCGATCATCGGGTCGTAAAACATGCTGACCTCGCCGCCATCGGCGACGCCATCGTCGACGCGGACCACAATTTCGTCATTCCCGCGCAAGCGGGAATCCCGCTGTTCCTTTGAGGAAGCGGGGCCCCCGCTTTCGCGGGGGTGACGAGATTGAGCGGGCGGACAGTACCGCACCAACCTTCCCGTGCTCGGCAAAAACCCGCGATACGGGTCCTCGGCATAGACCCGCGTTTCGACCGCCCAGCCGTCGAGCTTCACGTCATCCTGCGTGAACGCCAGCTTCTCCCCCGCCGCCACCCGGATCATCTGTTCGACCAGATCAAGCCCGGTCACCTCCTCGGTCACCGGATGCTCGACCTGCAGCCGAGTGTTCATCTCGAGGAAGTAGAAGCTCTTGCCGCTCGGGTCCGCGCCGTTGACGATCAGTTCGACCGTGCCCGCCGAATAATATCCGACCGCCCGCGCCAGCGCGACCGCCTGTTCGCCCATCGCCTTGCGCATTTCCGGCGTGACGAACGGCGACGGCGCTTCCTCGACCACCTTCTGGTGGCGGCGCTGGATCGAGCATTCGCGCTCGTTCAAATAGACGATGTTGCCGTGCTGGTCGCCGAGCAGCTGGATCTCAATGTGGCGCGGCTGCTCGATGAATTTCTCGATGAACACGCGGTCGTCGCCGAAGCTGGCGAGTCCCTCGCGCTTGGTCGCCTCGAACCCCTCGCGCACGTCCTTCTCGCTCCATGCGAGGCGCATCCCCTTGCCGCCGCCGCCGGCCGAGGCCTTCATCATCACCGGATAGCCGATGTCCTTGGCGATCTTCACCGCCTCCGCAGTGGTCGCGATGTCGCCGAGATAGCCCGGGACGACGTTGACGCCGGCCTTCTGGGCGAGCTTCTTGGATTCGATCTTATCGCCCATCGCCGCGATCGCCTTGGGCGGCGGGCCGATGAAGGCGATCTTCTGCTTGGCCAGCGCCTTGGCGAAGCTTTCGCGCTCCGACAGGAAGCCGTAGCCCGGATGCACCGCCTCGGCGCCGGTCGCCTTGCATGCGTCGATGATCAGCTCGGCCTTGAGGTAGGATTTACTGGCGGGCGGCGGGCCCAGCCGGACGCTCTCGTCCGCCATCCGCACATGTGGCGCGCGCGCATCGGCGTCGGAATAAACCGCGACAGTCTTAATCCCCATGCGCCGCGCGGTGCGGATCACCCGGCACGCGATCTCCCCACGATTGGCGATCAGGATTTTCTTGAACATCAGAGGCCGCTGTCTTTCATTTCGGCGCGGTAGAACAATGCAGCGGCGACAACCAAGACTGCAATCTCAATCCAAAACACCAACGTTATGTTGTGAGCCGCCGCGTCGTCGACGGGGTCCCCGACGGCTAAGACGAAGTTCGTGAAGGCAAACACGAGCGCCCACACCAAACCAAAAGCTAGGCAGCCCGTCCAGCGCTTCACTCCGCCGCCTCGTCCAGCGGCGGGCGGTTGTGGCCGAGCAGGCGCAGCACTTCGTCGGCGGCATCCGCAAGATTGGTGCCGGGGCCGAAGATCGCCTGCACCCCCGCGGCGCGGAGCGCGGCATAATCCTGCGGCGGGATGACCCCGCCCGCGACCACCTTGATGTCGGCGCGGCCCATGTCCTTGAGCGCCTCGATCATCTCCGGGATGAGCGTGCGGTGACCCGCGGCGAGCGAGCTCGCGCCGACCACATCGACGTCCGCCTCGACGGCCATTTGCGCGGTCTCGCGCGGCGTCTGAAACAGCGGCCCGGGGATCACTTCGAAACCCAGATCGGTGAACGCCGAGGAGACCAAATTGGCGCCGCGGTCGTGCCCGTCCTGGCCCATCTTGGCGACCATGATGCGGGGCTTGCGGCCGAGACGTGAGGCGACCAGCGCGGTCGCTCGCTCGGCAGCTTTCCAGCGCGGATCGCGCCGCGCCTTGCCGTAAATCCCGCGCACCGGCTCAGGCACAGTCCCGTAGCGGCCAAACGCACGCTCGAGCGCGTCGGAAATTTCGCCCAAAGTGGCGCGAGCACGGGCTGCGTCGACCGAGAGAGCCAATAAATTCCGTTCGCCCTGAGCTTGTCGAAGGGCTGCATTTCCTTCTTCATTCAAAGGCAAGGACAGTGCTTCGACAGGCTCAGCACGAACGGGTTGTTTTGCTGTCTCAGTCAATTTGTCCAAGGCAGCTCTGACGCGGGCTTCATCCCGGCCCGCCCGAACCTTCTCGATCCGCGCGATCTGGCCCGCGCGCACCTTGGCATTGTCGACCTCGAGGAAGTCATGCTCCTCCTCCTCCGCCAGCCGGTAGCGGTTGACCCCGACGATCACCGTTTCGCCGGTATCGACCTTGGCCGCGCGCGCCGCCGCGGCTTCCTCGATGCGGTGCTTGGGCAGCCCTTCGGCGACCGCCTTGGTCATGCCGCCATGCGCCTCGACCTCCTCGATCAGCGCCCAGGCTTTCTCTTCCAGCTCGCGGGTCAAACTCTCGACATACCAGCTGCCGCCGAGCGGATCGGCGACCGCGGTCACGCCGCTTTCCTCGGCCAGGATGAGCTGGGTGTTGCGGGCGATGCGCGCCGAAAAATCCGTCGGGAGCGCGATCGCTTCGTCATAGCTGTTGGTGTGCAGCGACTGCGTCCCGCCAAGCACCGCGGCGAGCGCCTCGATCGTGGTCCGGACGATGTTGTTGTACGGATCCTGCTCGGTCAGGCTGACACCCGACGTCTGGCAGTGGGTGCGGAGCAGCTTCGACTTCTCGGTCTTCGCGCCGAGATCGGTCATGATGCGCGCCCACAAGGTCCGCGCAGCGCGCAGCTTCGCGACCTCCATGAACAGGTTCATGCCGATGCCCCAGAAGAAGCTGAGGCGCGGCGCGAATGCATCGATATCGAGGCCGCTCTTCTGGGCGGCGCGGACATATTCCATGCCGTCGGCGAGCGTGTAGGCC
>DATFUB010000100.1:0-6711 GCA_035261225.1 Sphingomicrobium sp. | reverse complement strand
GTCGAACGAACGCTAGTCCGCCACCGCTTTGGAAGCGCTCCAAACGCTATCGCCCAAGGTTATTTCGATCACTTGGCTAGGAACATCCGACGACTCGCCGATCGCCACGCGATAGGTTCCGGCCTTGACGCGCCAGTTGTTGCCCGCCGCCTCGTAGGTCGCGAGCAGGCGCGGATCGACGGTCAGATCGATGCGCTTGGTCTGGCCCGGTTTCAACTCGGCCTTGGCGAAACCGCCCAGCCGCTTGGGCGCCTCCCAGCCGGCATTCCGCCAATCGGCGGGCGCGACATAGACCTGGGCGACGCCCTTACCCAGGCGCTTGCCGGTGTTGCGGATCGCAAAGCTGACTCTAATCGCTTTGCCGTCGGGCTGAGCGGTAAGGTTCGAGAGCGCGAAGCTGGTGTAGCTGAGCCCATGGCCGAACCAGAAGAGCGGCTTGTAGCCCTTCACGTCATACCATTTGTAGCCGATCGCCGCGCCTTCGTCGTAGAGGACTTCGGCGGGCGTTCCGTCGGGCTCGCCGAGGCCAGCGATCGCCGGACGCGCGAGTTGGTCGGCGGAGGCCGGGAAGCTGATCGGCAAATGGCCGGATGGGTTGACCTTGCCGGTCAGGATCCGCGCGATCGCCGGGCCGCCGCGAATGCCCGGGTAGAAGGCTTCCAGGATCGCGGGCACATCGTTGACCCACGGCATGTAAATTGCGCCGCCGGTCTCCGCGACGACGATGGTTTTTGGATTGGCCCTGGCGACGGCGGCGACCAGCCCGTCCTGGTCGTCGACCATGGTCAGGCTGGCCTCTGACCCCTCGCTGTTGTGGCGGGTCACGAAGACGATCGCGATCTCGGACTGAGCCGCGAGCGCGGCGGCGGCGGCGTGGTCCGTACCGGCGTCGAACGCGATCTTCGCCTTGGGCAGCTCGCGCCGAAGGGCATCGAGCGGAGGCGAGGGAAGATAGGTGTGCGTTCCAACCTTGACCGCCCCGCCGACCGGGGTGACGTCCGACGACCCTGCGCCGGCGAGCACGCCCTTGTCCGCGCTCCCGCCGATCACCGCGATCGACTTGACCCCGCGCAGGGGCAGCAGGTTGCCGTCGTTCTTCAGCAGGACGAGCGAGTCTTCCGCGGCCTTTTGCGAGACAAGCGCGTGCGCCGCATAGTCGATCGGCGTGACCTTCACCGGATCGTCGACCGGTCCCTTGGCGAAGAGCGCCCACAGGATGCGCGTCACCATGTCGTCGAGCCGCGCCTGCGTGACCGCGCCCGACTGCAGGGCCGCCTTCATCGCGGGCGGCGCGAACCACGGCTTGTCCGCCACGCAGCAGAAGCCGGTGAATTGGTCGAGCCCGTCATTGGCGGCGCCGACCGTCGAATGGACCGCGCCCCAGTCGCTCATCACGAAGCCCTTATAGCCCCAGTCGCCCTTCAGGACCGTGTTGAGCAGATAATCGTTCTCGCAGCCCCAGCGGCCGTTGATGAGGTTGTAGGAGCACATCACCGAGCCCGGGGAGCTCTGCTCGATCGCCAGCTCGAACGCGAGCAGGTCGGACTGGCGCATTGCAGCCGCCGAAATGGTGACGTCGAGCGTGGTCCGCAGCGTCTCCTGGTCGTTCACCGCATAATGCTTGATCGTCGAGATGATGCGGTTCGACTGAATGCCGTCGATCAACGCGCCGGCCATGGTGCCCGCGAGCAGCGGGTCCTCGCCGACATATTCGAAATTGCGGCCGTTGCGCGGTTCGCGCGCCAGGTTGATGCCGCCCGACAGCATGGTGTCATGGCCGGTGGCGCGAGCCTCGGCGCCGATCATCCTGCCGCCCGCTCTCGGAACTTCGGGGTCGAAGCTCGCGGCCGTTGCGAGCGAGGACGGCAAGGCGGTGCTCGGAATGAAGCTGTTGCGCACCCCCATCGACGCATCGGTCTGGGTCTGGTCGGGGATGCCGAGACGCGGGACCCCGGGGACGAACCCGGCCGAGCCCTTGACGAGGTGCGTGATTACGTAATTTTTCAACTCGGGGGAGACCACGTCGTCCGGAACCTTGGCGACGTCGGTAAGGGCCTGGTCGGAAAAGCCGAACACGAGCCGGAGCTTCTCATCCAGGGTCATTGCCGCGAGGGCCGCCTTCGCCCGGGCCTCGGAGGACAGTTTGGGATCACGCCATGGTTGATCGGCGCGGCTTGGGGTCGAAGCCTGGACTGGTGCCTGGCCCGACGCTGAAGCCGGCGCCGAAATTGCGACTGCCACGGCCGCCATGAACGCAATTCTCTCGATCACTGAAGTTCCTCTCCGAAATCCGTCATCCGCGTGTGCCGCTCGAAACCTGCCACACGCGAACGTAATCAACCTCCATTCGCTGCGGCATCGCGGCATCGTCGATGCCCTTCACGCCCGCCCAGTTCCCGCCGATCGCCAGGTTGAGGATCAGGTGATACGGCGTGTCGAACGGCCATGCCCCCTTCCCGCCTGGCTGGTCGTTGAGCACGCGCAGGATGCCGCGGCCGTCGACGCCAATAGTGATGGAATCGGGCCGCCAATCGAGCTGGTAGACGTGAAACGCACCGCAGCTCGTCGGCACCAGCTGCTGTGCGCTGCGTTGTGTCTTCACCGTGTGATTGAACAGCTTGGTGTGAAGCGAGGCGTAGATCAGGTTCGGCTCGGCGCCGACCTGTTCCATGATGTCGATCTCGCCGTCGTCAGGCCATTTCTTCATGGTCGTCGGGAGCATCCAGATGGCGGGCCAGGTGCCGCGGGCGCACGGCAGCTTCGCCCGCGCCTCATAGAAGCCGTACGTCCAACCCGGACCGGTCGAGAAGATCCTGGCCGACGTATAATTCTGACCGCCCCAATCGGGCGCGGCGCTCGGCGTTTCGTGGCGCGCCTCCATTACCATCCGGCCGCCGGCGACGCGGAGATTTTGCCCGGCCGAATAATATTGCTTCTCCTTGTTGAACCACCCCTTCTTGTTAAAGGCCGTGTCATTCTTCCATTTGCCCGGATTCAGCGTCCGGCCGTTGAACTCGTCGCGCCACGCCAGGCGCGCGTTCGCCGGCCGCTTGACCGGTCCGTTGTAGACGGCGTTGGTCACGGTGAATTGCGTCTGGGCGGCCAGGGCGAGCAGCGCCGATCCGATCATCACGATTCTCCCCAGGTCATGCGATTGGCGGGGCGCTGGTCGCCGGATCTGCCTGCGCCACGACCGGCACGACCCCCCGCGCGGCCAGTGCGAACATTGCGATGAAGACATAGCCGGCGAGAGGGACGATGAACGCGGTGCTGAGGCCGAAGCGGTCGGCGATCGCCCCAACCGTCATCGGCAGCAGCGCGCCGCCAAACACGGCCACGCACAACAGGCCCGAAGTCGCGCTACGCGACACGCCCGAGCGCTCGAGCGTGATCGAGAAAATCGTCGGGAACATGATCGAGTTGAAAAAGCCGATCGCGAGCGCGGCGTAGCCAGCGACCGGGCCGCGGCCGGCCAGCACCACGGCGCACAGGAGGGCCGCGACGACCCCGCAAGTCGCGAGCAAGCGCGCCGCGCGGATGCGGGTCAGCAGCAAGGTTCCCACGAGCCGGCCGCAAAGCGCCCCGCCCCAGTAGAAATTGGCGAGATAAATGCCGCCGACCTCGAACGGCAGCCCAAGAATTTCGCGCTGGTTGAGGAAGTTGATCATGATGCTTCCGATCGACACTTCCGCGCCCACGTAAAGACCGATGGCAACCGCGCCGAACAGTGCCCAGCGAGAACGCAGCGCCTCGAACATCCCGGCCGGCACCGGGCGCAGCTGGTCGGGCGCGGCATTGGCCAGGAATTTGCGCAGCACGCCGAACAGCATCAGAAGCGCCGCGAGCAACGCCGCCATGATCAGAAATGCCCGGTCGACGGAATCGAGGATCGCGGCGCGCCCTATGGGGTCGACAGTGGCGGCGGCGCCCGCCTCCCGCGACAAGTCGCCGAGCATCACCAGCGAGCCGAAATGCACCCCCAGAACGACGCCGAGCGAGTTGAAGGCCTGAGCGAAGTTCAGCCGAAAATGGCTGCGCTGCGGCGGCCCGAGCTCGGCGGCGAGCGGGTTGGCCGCGACCTGTAGCCCGGTGAAACCGGCGGCGAGCACGAACAGCGCGGCGAGGATCGGCACGAATGCGCTGGCATTTGTGCTGAACACGACCGCCAGGCAACCCAGCACCATCAGCCCCAGGGACGCCAGAATGGTATCGACTGAGCCGATGCGGCTGCACAGCCAGGCGGCCGGAAGCGACAGCAATCCGTTGGCGAGGAAGGAGACGATCTGGGTTAGCAGGGCCTCGGTGTAATTGAGGTTGAAGGCGGCACGCAGGGTGACGATCAACGGGTCATTGTTGGAGGTGATGAAGCCCCAGGCGAAGAACAGGGTGGTTACCGCGGAGAAGGCAAGGAGCGTGCGGCGCGCCTCTGTTGCGCTGTCCGTCACCGGCTCCAGCGCAAGCTCGCCACAGCGCCCGGCGGCAGGGGCAAGACATAGCGGCGGCCGTCGAGCGCGATCGTCAGTGGCCCTTCGCCGGATTTCCGGTGGACGATGGCGACCCGGCTTCCGTCGGGATTAAGGAATCCGGCTGCTTCGACCTCAGTGTCGCGCCGCACCGCCGCAATCCGGTACGCCCTCGGGAACACAAAACGGCTGGCGTGGCCGAGAGCGTAATATTCAACGTTGCGCGAGATCGCGCCGGTCGCTGGATCGATCGTGATCACGCCGCGGCAGTCGCCGCAGCCGCCCTTGTGCGGGCCGTGTGCCGGGTCGAGCGCGAGATTCCACGTCAGCGATCCGCGCGCCCAGTTGTTGACCGCGCCGATGATCAATTTGTCCGTCATCCAGCCCAGCGTGTCGCCAAACTTCGGTTCCCATTCGCCGCCCGAGCACTCCGTTTGCCATGCGTCATAACGGGGAAAGGCGTCGTGGACCTGCGACTGCGCCGGGACGTCGCCTTCGTAGCAATGCCAGGCGACGCCCGAGACATATTTTCGCGCCGCCGGGTCGCCCAGCACAACCCAGGGCATTTCGGGATTATCCCAATTATGGTCGTAGTCGAGGATCTGGGTGCGCAGGTTGCGCGCGCGGAACGTCGGGCCGACGAAGCGGCCGATGATGATCGCGCGATCGGGCGAGTTGACCCGCATGCCTGGATAGGAATCGGGCTCGAAATCCGGCTCGTTCTGGATCGACAGCAGCGATACCGGAACGCCGTCTCGACCGAACGCCTCGACCGTTCGCGCAAGATAGTTGGCAAAGGCGGGATAATATCGCGGCTCGAGCTGGCCCTGGATCAGGCTCTTTCCGGTCTTCATCCAGGCCGGCGCGCTCCATGGGCTGATCATCACCTTGAGGTCGGGGTTGATCGCCAGCGCCTCACGCACGCGCGGAAGCACATATTGCCGCGCGGGTTCGATCGAGAAGTGCGTGAGCTCCGGGTCTGGAATATTCCCGGGCGTATCGTCGTAGCTGTAGTGAGTCCGTGAGAAATCGGAGGCCCCGACGGTCAGCCGGGTGAACGACAATCCAAGGCCGCCACTTTTTCGACCGAACAGTTCGGCCATGATTGCCCGCCGCTTGTCGTCCGGCAACCGGCTCAGCAACTCCGCCGAGGCGTCGGTGATCGCTGCGCCGAAGCCGTGCACGCGCTGGAAGTGTTTCGATGAGTCGATCGTGACCGCCTCGTCGCCCGTCGCGGCGCCGGCCGCGGCCAGTGCCGGCTGCGGCGCCAGCTTCTGTGTTTCGTCCGGGGTCGTGAGCCATACTTCCGCCGTCGGGGCAGCGGCGGCAGAGTAAGATGCGGGCGCGGCGGTCAGTGCCAGGATCAGCGCAAAGGAAATGCGCCTCACGCCGCCGGCTCCGCCGGACAGAATTTGTTCACATATTCGGAGTGCGTCGGCATGACGTCGACGCAGCGGTCGATGGTGGCCGCGATATTGCCGAGGAATTGTTCGATTTGCGCGTCGCTTTTGATCGCGACCAGCGGGTCGTAACCGCGCGGCACGACGCCCTGGCCGAGAAAAACCTGGATCCAGCTTTCCTCGCTGAACAATTCCTCGTCCTCACGGAAGATGCGACCGTTCGAGCGCCACAAGTCGATCTTGCGCTGCAACGTCGGCGGCAGATCCATGGTGCGGCAATATTCCCAGAATTCGCCGTCCCGCTCATTCGCCCAATAATGGAGGATGATGAAGTCGCGCACCCGCTCCCATTCGAAGTCGGATTGGCGGTTGAACTCGTCAATGTTCGCCTGGTCGAATTGTCCGTCGGGAAACAACCGCACGAGCCGGATCGCGGCCGATTGGACGAGGTGAATGCTGGTCGATTCCAGCGGCTCGAGAAAGCCGGCCGACAGCCCCAGCGCGACGCAATTGCGAACCCACATTTGTTTGCGCTTGCCGGTCGTAAAGCGAAGGCGATTGGGATTCGCGAGTTGCGCGCCGTCGAGATTGGCGAGCAGGAGCGCTTCCGCCGCGTCGTCGTCGATATGCTTGCTCGAATAGACCAGGCCGTTGCCGGTGCGGTGTTGCAGAGGGATGCGCCATTGCCAGCCCGGCGCTCGCGCGGTCGACCGCGTCAGCGGAATCAGCGGATCGGTGCGTGAGCAGGGCACGGCCATCGCCCGGTCGCACGGCAACCAGTGAGTCCAATCCTCATATTCGGTGCCGAGCGTCTGGCCGATGAGCAGGCCGCGGAAGCCCGAACAATC
>DATFUB010000099.1:0-10518 GCA_035261225.1 Sphingomicrobium sp. | reverse complement strand
ATGCGTGAGGCCGGGATGGCCCAAACGCCCGCGTCGAGGTCGAACTCGCTCCACGTTGCAAAGCGGGTCTCGTTCGACCGAACGCCGGTCAATACCGTCAGCTTGAGCGCGTCGCGGCCGGCACTGTTCGGTAGGTTCATCAGCACCGCCATGAAGGTCGGCAACTTGCTGTACGCCATGGCAGCGCGGTGATTGACCACTTTAGCCTGGCGGGGCAGGCCGCGCGTCACTGACTTCAGCGAGATTTCCTGCCGGATATGTCCCTTGATGTGCGCATAATCGAGCACAGTACCGATGCGCTGAAGAATGCGCCGCGCCGTATCGGGGATTTCGAGCCAGACCGGCTCGAGAACTGACAGGACTGCTTGGCTATCGATCTCATCAATGCGCTTGTTACCGATCTCCGGAAAGACGTGGTTCTCGAAGCTAGAGAGCCAAGAGGCGTACCGTCGATCCTTCCAGCCGCCGCGGATGCTCTCGTAACATTTGCGGGTGATTTGCTCGAAGGTGGGTGCGCGCTTGCGCTTGAGTCCGCGCACTTCAACCGGGTCGAGACCCGCTCGGACCATCTTGCGGATTTCGGCAGCAAGGATGCGAGCCTCGGCCAACGAGACATCGTGGATTGGGCCCAGGCCGTAGTCCCGGCGCCGACCCTTGAAGCCCATTCGCAATATCCAGTGGCGGCGGCCGCTCGGAAGCACGTTGAGGATCAATCCGTGCTGGTCGGTATGCTTGCCGGGACCGGCTGTTCTGACTTTGAGATTAGTGAGAGGCATGGTTCGAATTCCCAGGAGAGAGTGCAGCCACGCTCGGACCCACGAAATGACCGCGCTTTAGCGGGATCAGGTGGGACAGAGCGGCACCAGCCAATCTCTGGAATTTCAATTATCTCAATATGTTGAGACGATCTGAGACGTGCTGGCACATACGTCTGCTAGTCGTTGGGGTCACCAAATTCGCAGCCAGGCAATTGCGATGCTGGCGATCAGCGCGACCATGCTCGCGCCAAGGGCGAGCGCGGCCGAATAGCCCCTTGAGCGGGCATAGGCCAAAGTGAGGCCGAGCTTCACCGTCATGTTGACCAGCACCGTCCCGGCCAGCGCCAGCGCCGCGAGCGAGGCGCTGATCGCCTTGGGATCGAGGCCACCCAGGGTGATGATTGCCGTGTCGACGTCGGTCGATCCGACGATCAACAGCAGCCCCGCCAGTCCCTGTTCGCCGAAACGGCCCGCCGCCCAGCGCGCGGCGACCGCCGCAATGGCAACGAACGCCAGGAAGCCGAGCGCCGGGAGGATCGCGATCGGGTTGCCGGGCGGCGTCGGGGCGGCGCATTTCGGCGCCTTGCGATAGAGCCACCAACCGGCCACGGCGCTGACCGCGAATGCCGGCGCGACCAACAGCGCGAACGGAACCAGAGCTCGCGTCGCGAGAAGGCCGACGAGCAAAGTCACGCGCAAGTACATAACTGAGGTGGCGAGCGCGATCCCGGCCGGCTCGGCTCCGCCGCGCTGATCGCTGCCCAGCCGCTGGGCGAGCGATTGGGTGACCGCAGTCGAACTGTAAGCGCCGCCAATCAGCGCGGTGGCGATGGTCCCGTTACGCTCGCCGAAGATGCGGTTGGCGACATAACCGAGGAACGAAAAGCCGGTGACGAGGACGACGACGAGCCACAGCTTCTGCGGGTTCCACGCGCCGAGCGGCCCATAATGGCCGTTGGGCAAGAATGGCAGCACCGCGCCGGCGATCACCGCGTAGCGCGCGAGCGCCTTGACGTCCTCGGCCTCGAGCCGGTCGACGAAACCGTGCAATTCGTTGCGCAAGGCGAGCAGCGCGACCGCGATGGCGGCGCAGGCAATCGCCAGGCCCGGGCTTCCGCTCCCGGCGAGAAATCCGATGGCGATCGTCACCAGTGCCGCCACGGCGCTGGTCGAATCGCGATGCGCCTTGAGCTCGGGGGCGTAAGCGATGACCATCAGCGCCACCGCCCCCACCGCCAACGCCGCGGCCACAATCGGCTGGCCAAGCGCGCCGAGCAGCCCGGCGATGCCGCTGCCCAATCCAAGCATTGAGAACGTCCGGACGCCCGCGACGCGGCTGCCCGGCTCCTGCTCCCTCAGTTTCCAGCCGCGCTCGATCCCGATCAGCAGGCCGGAGGCGAGCGCCGTCGCGATCGACAGCGCCTGCCAATACCAGCTCGTGTTCAGCGCAACCGCTCCCTATGCCAGCGCAAATGATCGGCCATGAAGGTCGAGATGAAATAATAGCTGTGGTCGTATCCGGCCTGCCGACGCAGGGTCAGAGCAATGCCGGCCTCCTCGCACGCGCGTTCGAGCAGCTCGGGACGCAATTCGTTTTCGATAAACGGGTCCGCTGTTCCGACGTCGACCAGCAGTTCGGGCACTCGCGCGCCGTCTTCGATCAGCGCGACCGCGTCGTGCTTGCGCCACGCCGCGCGATCGTCGCCGAGATAGCTGCCCAACGCCTTCCGCCCCCACGGCACCTGGCCCGGCGCGACGATCGGCGCGAACGCCGAGACGCTACGGAACCGGTCCGGATGGTTGAGCGCGACCGTCAGGGCGCCGTGGCCGCCCATCGAATGGCCGGTGATCGCCTGCCGGTCCATATCGACCGGGAATTCAGCAGCGACCAGCTCCGGCAGCTCGTCGGTGACGTAGGGCCACATGCGGTAATGTTTCGACCAGGGTTCCTGCGTCGCATCGACATAGAAGCCCGCACCCTTGCCGAAGTCCCACTCATCCACGTCCGGGACGCCTTCGCCGCGCGGGCTGGTGTCGGGCGCGATGAAGATCAGGCCCAGCTCGGCGCAAGCGGCGCGATATTCGCCCTTTTCGGTGACGTTGGCGTGGGTGCAGGTCAGGCCCGACAGATACCAGACCACCGGCAGCCTGCCCGCTCCGGCCTGGGGCGGGAGGAAGATCGAGAAGGTCATGTTGGTCGAGGTCGCCGATGAGGCATGGCGGACGACCAGCTGCCGTCCACCATGCGACTTGGCTTCGCTGACGATCTCCAGGCTCACGCGTCCTTCGGCACGCGATAGAATCCGCACAGCTTGTTGCCGTCCGGATCGCGCAAATAGGCCAGATACATTTTCCCGAACCCAGCGTCGCGGATGCCCGGCGGGTCTTCGATCGACGAGCCGCCGTTGGCAATGCCCGCCGCGTGCCAGGCGTCGACCGACTCCGGGCTGGCGGCGTTGAATCCGATGGTCGAGCCGTTGCCGTGGCTGCACAGCTCGCCATCGAGCGGCTGGCCAATGCCGAACGAACCGTCCCTGGTCGTCCACCAGTCGGATTTCCCGAAATCCTGGCCGGGTGGGATCCCCAGCGCGCCAAGCGTCGCATTGTAGAAATTGCGCGACCGCTCGCGGTCGCTGCAGCCCAACATCACATGACTGAACATTCTTCCTCCTAGTAAACGACCACTGCCCGGATGCTCTCGCCAGCGTGCATCAGGTCGAAGCCCTTGTTGATCTCGTCGAGCGTTAGCGTGTGCGTAATCATCGGGTCGATCGCGATCTTGCCATCCATGTACCAGTCGACGATCTTGGGCACGTCGGTGCGGCCCTTGGCGCCGCCGAACGCGGTCCCGCGCCAGTTGCGGCCGGTAACCAGCTGGAACGGCCGCGTGGCGATTTCCTTCCCCGCCTCGGCAACGCCGATGATGATGCTCGTGCCCCAGCCGCGGTGGCAGCATTCGAGCGCGGTGCGCATCACTTCGGTATTGCCGGTCGCGTCGAAGCTGTAATCCGCGCCGCCGTCGGTAATCCAGACGACCTCGTCAATGACCGCCTGCCGATCCTTGCCGCGCCCGTCGATGAAGTCGGTCATGCCGAACTTGCGGCCCCATTCCTCGCGCGCCGGGTTGATATCGACGCCGACGATCTTGTTCGCCCCGACCAGCCTCGCGCCCTGGATGACGTTGAGGCCAATCCCGCCAAGCCCGAACACGACGACGTTGGCGCCGGGCTCGACTTTCGCCGTGTTGACCACCGCGCCGACGCCGGTGGTGACGCCGCAGCCGATGTAGCAACTGGTCTGGAACGGCGCGTCTTCGCGGATCTTCGCGACCGCGATCTCGGGCAGCACGGTGAGGTTCGAGAAGGTCGAACAGCCCATGTAGTGGAAGATGGTCTCGCCCTTGTAGCTGAAGCGGCTGGTGCCATCGGGCATCACGCCTTTGCCCTGGGTCGCGCGGATCTTGGTGCAGAGGTTGGTCTTGCCGCTAAGGCACGACTTACATTCGCGGCATTCGGGCGTGTAGAGCGGGATCACATGGTCGCCGGGCTTCACACTGGTCACCCCCGGCCCGACCTCGCGGACGATCCCGGCGCCTTCGTGGCCGAGGATCGACGGAAACAAGCCTTCGCTGTCGAGCCCGTCGAGCGTGTAGGCGTCGGTGTGGCAGATGCCGGTCGCCATAATCTCGACCAGCACTTCGTCCTGCTTGGGGCCGTCGAGGTCGAGGTCGACGATCTCGAGCGGTTGCTTGGGCGCGAAGGCGACGGCGGCGCGGGTCTTCATGATTGATCCTCCCGGTGTGCGGGCCGCTTAGCCCAACAGGAAGCGGCGAATCCACTCGCCGACGCGCACATTGTCGTTGGGCGCGTCGAGCGAGGCGATGGCCGCTTCGGGATCGGGCACGATGTCGTAGCGCCGGTCGATCAGCGCCTTGGCGAAATCGGGTGAGAATTCCGGGTGGAATTGGAAAGAAATGGCCGGGCGATCGGTCCAGGCCAGTCCCGCGCAGGGCGTGAAGTTCGACGCCGCGGCAACCTCTGTATTCGGCGGCTGGACGACGACCTGATCCTGATGCGAAGCCGGAACGAAGATATCGCCCGCTCCATCCATCCATGGCTCTGGATGGACGAGCGAATAGCGGTGGAGTCCAGCACCCCAGCCCTTGTCCGATTTCTCGACATGGCCGCCAAGCGCCTCGGCCATCACCTGATGACCGAAGCAGATGCCGACCATCTTGCTGTCCTTGTCGGCGCGGATGAACGCCATCAGCGGCGCCATCCACGGCAGCGGCTCGTAGACGCCGGCCGGCGATCCGGTGATCAGCACGGCGTCATGCGCCCCGGGGTCGGGAAATTGGCCGGACGGCACTTCGAACGTCTCGATCTCGAAACCGTCGCCCAACAACTCCGCGAACATCGCCGGATAATCACCAAATTGGCTGGCGAGGTCGCCCGGCGGGCGACCCGTCTCGAGGATGGCAAGCTTCACGGCACGCGCCTTGCCACCGCATTTCGGTTCCGCCAATGGCAAAGCGAAAGGGGAGCGCCGTGGCCGACAATAACTGGCTCGAGGGCCGCCATGCCTTGATCACCGGCGGAGGCACCGGAATCGGCGCCGCGGCGGCGACTCAACTCCACGCGGCGGGCGCGAAAATCAGCGTGACCGGGCGTCGGCTCGAACCGATCCAGGACGTCGCGCAGCGAGTCAGCGGCACCGCGGTCCAGTGCGACGTCACCGACAGCGGCCAGATCGCCCGCGCCTTCGACGAGGCTCGCGCCGCCAACGGCCCGATCGAGCTGCTGATCGTCAATGCCGGAATCGCCGAAAGTGCGCCGTTTCACAAAATGACCCGCGAGGGCTGGGACCGGATCATCGGCACCAACCTCACCGCCGCATTCGAATGCACGCGCGCGGCGATCGGCGACTTGTTGAAAAGCGACAACGGCCGGCTGGTGTTCGTCGCCTCGGTCGCGAGCCTGCGCGGCGTCCCTTATGCGGCGCATTATGCCGCCTCGAAGCACGGCCTGCTCGGCCTCGCCCGCAGCCTTGCCGCCGAATATGCCAAGACCAACCTCACCGTGAACGCGGTCTGCCCGGGCTATGTCGACACCCCGATGACCGACCAGTCGATCGCCCGCGTGTCGGAGATCACCGGGCGCAGCGCCGATGATTCGCGCAGCGCAATCACCAACATGAATGCGAGCGGGCGGCTGGTCGATCCCGATGGGATCGCGACCATGATCCTGACCCTGTGCCTGCCGCAAAGCCGCGACATCAGCGGCGCGGCCATCACCATCGACGGAGCGACGTCCGCATGAGCCTCGACCCCGAGACCCTTGAGCCGACCCACTTCCTGTGGAGCTTCGCCGGCGGCGTCGCGACGATCACCCTCAATCGCCCCGAACGCAAAAACCCGCTGACCTTCGACAGCTACGCAGAGCTGCGCGACACCTTCCATGAACTCGCTCACACGCCCGAGGTCAAGGTCGTGGTCATCACGGGGGTCGGTGGCAATTTCTGCTCGGGCGGCGACGTCCACGAAATCATCGGCCCGCTGACGACGATGGACGAGCAAGGCTTGTTCGACTTCACCAGCCTGACCGGCAATCTGGTCCGCGCCATGCGGACCTGCCCGCAGCCGATCATTGCCGCGGTTGAAGGCGTCTGCGCCGGCGCGGGGGCGATTCTGGCGATGGCCAGCGACCTACGGCTTGCCTCGCCGGGCGCGAAAACCGCCTTCCTGTTCACCCGCGTCGGGCTCAGCGGCGCGGACATGGGGGCGTGCGCGATCCTGCCCCGTATCATCGGCCACGGCCGCGCCGCGGAGCTGCTGTTCACCGGGCGTAACATGAGCGCCGAAGAGGGATTCGCCTGGGGTTTCTGGAACCGGCTCAGCGCCGACCCTTTAGCCGACGCGTTGGTCCTGGCGACCGACCTCGCCAAAGGCCCGACGCTCGCCCACGCCGTGACCAAGCACCAGCTTGAGGCCGAATGGGACGTGTCGATCGACACCGCGCTCGACATGGAGGCCGAAGCCCAGGCCAAGCTCATGCAGACCAACGATTTCAAGCGCGCCTATCAGGCCTTCGCGGCCAAACATCGGCCAGTGTTCCGCGGTGACTGACCTCGCCTGGCCCTTCTTCGAAGAACGCCATCGCGAACTGACGAAGGAGCTTGAGACCTGGTGCGAGGCGACGATCCACGACGCCGAACCGTCCGACGTCGATTCCGTCTGCCGCGCGATAGTCGCCGAGCTCGGCAAGGCCGGCTTCCTGAAACTCTGCGTCGGCGAGGGCGACACCCGGCCCGACGTCCGCAGCCTTGCCCTCTGCCGCGAGACCTTCGCCCGCTATCACGGCCTCGTCGATTTCGCCTTCGCCATGCAGGGCCTCGGCTCCGGCGCGATTTCATTGTTCGGGACCGTCGAGCAAAAGCGCGAATGGCTGCCGCGCGTGGCGAGCGGCGAAGCGATCGCCGCCTTCGCCATGACCGAACCGGCAAGCGGTTCCGACGCCGCGAACATGTCGACCTCGGCGATGCGCGACGGCAACGAATGGGTCATCGTTGGCGAGAAGACGCTGATCTCCAACGGCGGGATCGCGGATTTCTACGTAACCTTCGCGCGGACCGGCGAAGGCGAAGGCGTGCGCGGCCTGTCGGCGTTCATCGTCCCTGCCGACGCGGTCACGGTCGCCGAGCGCATCCAGACAATCGCGCCCCACCCGCTCGCCCGGCTCATCTATGACAATGTCCGCATCCCCGCCGACGCGATCATCGGCGAGCCCGGCGAAGGCTTCCGCATCGGTATGGAGACGCTGAACCTGTTCCGCGTGACGGTCGGCGCGGCGGCGCTCGGCTTCGCCCGGCGCGCGCTCGAGGAAGCGCTGAGCTTCGCGACCAGCCGCCGGCTCGGATCGGGCACGCTTGCCGATAACGCCGTGACCCAGGCGAAACTCGCCGACATGGCGCTCGCGGTCGATGCGTCGGCGCTGCTGACCTACCGCGCCGCGTGGCAGCAGGATGTCGGCGGAACCGACAACCGCCGGTCTGCGGCCATGGCCAAGCTCCATGCGTCCGAGAGCGCGCAGCAGGTGATCGACGCGGCGGTGCAGATGCATGGCGGCGCGGGCGTGACCAAGGGCGTCAAGGTCGAAGAGCTGTACCGAGACATCCGCGCGCTCCGCATTTACGAAGGCGCGAGCGAGGTCCAACGCCAGATCATCGCCCGCGACCTGTTGAAGGAGGTTCGGCCATGAAGCCGCTTTGCCCCGAGGGCTGGCCACGGCCCAAGGGCTATTCGAATGCGATGGCCGCGCGCGGACGGATTGTCTTCACCGCCGGCGTGGTCGGCTGGAATGACGAAGAGAAGTTCGTCGAGACGAGCCTCGCCGGCCAGTTCGCGCAGACGCTGCGCAACATCCTCGCGATCCTCGCCTGCGACGGCGCGGGCCCACAGAGTATCGCGCGGCTGACCTGCTACGTCACCTCGATCGAGGAGTATCGCGCGAGCCTGACGGAGATCGGCGAGGCGTGGAAGGCGATTATCGGTCGTCATTACCCAGCGATGGCGCTGGTCGAGGTCGTCCGCCTGGTCGAGCCCGAGGCCAAGGTCGAGATCGAGGCGACGGCGGTGGTGCCGGAATGATGGCGGCGTTGCCAAATCCTCCCCGGGACGGGGAGGGGGACCGCGATGCGGAGCATCGTGGTGGTGGAGGCCCACGGTCGAGATCTGCAAACTCGGTGGGCCCCCTCCACCATTCACTCTTCGGTGAATGGTCCCCCTCCCCGTTCCGGCGAGGATTTGGGTGATCTACGACTCGTTCGTTCGCGACCGCCTGCCGCCGCCTGAGCTGCTGCCCGAGTTCCGCTTCGACCTGCCCGAATTGCAATATCCAGAGCGGCTGAACGCGGCGGCGGAATTGCTCAAAGGCGGCGCGCCTGACGCACTGGCGGTAGTCAACGACCACGGCCGCTGGACCTACGCCGATCTCGACGATTTCAGCGGGCGCATCGCGCGGTTGCTGGTCGACCAGCACGGCCTGATCCCCGGCAACCGCGTCCTGCTGCGCGGGCCGAACGGCTACACCATCTTCGCGGCCTGGCTCGGCGTGCTGAAAGCCGGCGGCGTGGTGGTCGCAACCATGCCGCTCCTCCGCCCGGGCGAGATCGCGACCGTAATCGAGCGCGCCCAAATCTCCCACGCGATCGTCGACAGCCGCTTCATCGGCGACTTTCGCCAGGCGGTTGAGCAGACGCATTCCGTGAAACACATCATCAAATATGACGGCGATTACGGTCACGGCGAACTCGAAACGCGAACCGCCTCACTCGAACCACTCCCACCCATCGACACCGGCCGCGACGATCCGGCGCTGATCGCCTTCACCAGCGGCACCACCGGCGTGCCCAAGGGCTGCGTCCAGTTCCACCGCGACGTGCTCGCGCCGTGCGACACGTTCGCGCGGCATCTCGTCGGCCCGAAGCCGGGCGACGTCTTCCTGACCAGCGCGCCGATGGCCTTCACCTTCGGCCTCGGCATCACGCCGATGTTCCCGCTGCGCTTCGGCGCGGCCGCGGCGACCGTCGAGCAAGCCGCGCCGCCGGTGCTACTCGACGCGATCTTGAAGCATGGCGTCACGCACCTCGGCACCGCGCCGACCGCCTACAAGGCGATGCTCGCCACCGAAACTCAATCCGTTCGTCCTGAGCTTGTCGAAGGACTGCCTTTCTCTTCATCCGACAAGAACAAGGACAGCCCTTCGACAAGCTCAGGACGAACGGGAAGTGAGTTGGAGCGCGCGCTGAAGACCCTGCGCACCTGCATCTCCGCCGGCGAACATCTCCCCGGGGCAAGTTGGCGCGCGTGGCACGAACGCACGGGCATTGCGATCACCGACGGGATCGGCTCGACCGAGATGATGCACATCTTCGTCTCCGCGGCGGGCGACGACATCCGCCCGGGCTCTACCGGGAAGGCGGTGCCCGGATACACCGCCACCATCCTCGACGCGGATGGCAAGGAAATCGCCGAGGGCGTCGGACGCCTCGCGATCAAGGGCCCGACCGGCTGCCGCTACCTCGATGACCCGCGCCAGGCCGACTACGTCGTCAATGGCTGGAACGTCACCGGCGACACCTACCGCCGCGATGCCGACGGCTATTATTGGTACCTCGCGCGCAGCGACGACATGATCGTCAGCGCGGGCTACAATATCGGCGCGCCCGAAGTGGAGAATGCGCTGCTTTCGCACCCCGCGGTCGCCGAATGCGCGGTGATCGGCGTCCCCTGCCCCGAGCGCGGGCAGAAGGTGAAGGCGTTCGTGGTGCTGGCGGCGGATGCGGAAGGCTCGGACGCACTCGTCGCCGAGCTGCAGGCACACGTGAAGTCTGAGATTGCCCCCTACAAATATCCGCGTGAGATCGCGTTCGTGGATGCGCTGCCGAAGACCGCGACGGGCAAGCTCAGGCGGAGTGAGTTGAGGTCGAGATGAATATGAAAGGAGACGATGTGGGCGACCAAGCTGATGAACTGGACCGAGGTCAGCGCACCGTGCGCGTGGTCGTAGCAGCGCCAGTTCTAGGACTGTTGCTTTGGTTCGTCGGTGTGCCTGTTCTGGGCGCGATCATCGACGAGCGCGCGGCCGAGATCAGCGACCAATTGGGCGAGCAACCGCACAGCCCGTGCGAACGGGTGGTGAAGGTCGGCGGCGTGGAGCATCTCGTCCGGATCAAGCCCTACACCGGCGGCACGCTCGCGGTG
>DATFUB010000098.1:0-18892 GCA_035261225.1 Sphingomicrobium sp. | reverse complement strand
ACCCTTTGTGGACATTCACTGGACGGGCTAGCCGCGACGGCGACGAGTTGGCAGAGTAAGCGCATGCCTGTCACCACAATTGCCATGCTCACCGCGGGCGGCCTCGCGCCCTGCCTTTCCTCCGCCGTCGGCGGCCTGATCGAGCGCTACACCGAGATCGCGCCCGACGTCCGGATCATCGCCTACCGCAACGGCTACGCCGGCCTGCTCACCGGCGACGTCGTCGAAGTAACCGATGCGGTGCGGGACGTCGCCTCACGGCTGCATGCGTTCGGAGGCAGTCCGATCGGCAATAGCCGGGTCAAGCTCATCAACGTCGAAGACTGCATCAGGCGCGGCCTCGTCCAGCCCGGGCAGAACCCGCTCCACGTCGCTGCCGTGCAGCTGAGCCGTGACGGGGTCGATGTGCTCCACACGATCGGCGGCGACGACACCAACGGCACCGCCGCCGAGCTCGCTGCCTACCTGCGGGGCAACGGCCACGAGCTGACGGTGGTCGGGCTGCCCAAGACCGTCGACAACGACATCGTGCCGATCCGCCAGTCGCTCGGCGCGTGGACTGCCGCCGAACAAGGCGCGCTGTTCGCCCGCAACATCATCGCCGAGCATTCGACCAATCCGCGGATGCTCGTCGTCCACGAGGTCATGGGCCGCAATTGCGGATGGCTGACCGCGGCCACCGCGCTCGCGCATCACCAATGGGTCCGCCAGGCACAGTTCGCCGAGTGGCTGGAGAATAGCGCCGCGCGCTGGGACGTTCACGCCGTCTTCCTGCCCGAGCGGCCGTTCGACATCGCCGACGAGGCCAAAAGGCTGCGCACGACCATGGACGAGCTGGACTGCGTCAACCTCTTCATCTCCGAGGGTGCTGGCGCCGCTGAAATCGTCGCCGCAATGGAGGCGGCGGGCGAGGACGTGCCGCGCGACCCGTTCGGCCACGTCCAGCTCGACAAGCTCAACCCGGGCCAGTGGTTCGCCAGGCAGTTTGCCGCCAAGCTCGGCGCCGACAAGGTGCTGGTCCAGAAGAGCGGCTATTTCGCGCGCTCGGCCGCCGCGAACGCCGCCGACCTCGCGCTGATCCGGGCGTGCACGACCTACGCGGTGGACGCGGCGCTGCGGGGCGAGTCGGGGGTGGTGGGCCAGGACGAGGAGCGGAGCGACGAGCTACGCGTGATCGAGTTCGAGCGGATTGCCGGCGGCAAAAAGTTCGACAAGTCAACGCCGTGGTTCACCGGCCTGCTGCGCGAGATCGGCCAGGCCTGATTTACGCGTCCGGCTATTCCGGCATGATCAAATATTGTTCGAAGCGTCCGGAGTTGCCGGGTTCGGCATAGGTGATCAGGGTCAGCGTCTTGCCCGGATAATGGATTGAGAAATTGCGGTTGACGAAGCCGCCACGCAGCCGCGGCGGGCCCTGGCTGTCGATCGAGGTTGGCGGGCCGAGCGGGGCAAGGCTCGAGCGGTAATCGCCAAGCACCGTGGCGTCGAAATAGCCGTTGAGGTTGGCGGTGAATTTGGCGCGGTCGACGCGGCCGGCGGCGAGCGCGTCATAGACCGCGCGGACGTCGGCCAGCCGATCGCCTTCGCCGGCCAACGCCTGTTCGGGCGCGTCGAGCACGATCTTTTCGATGCCCTCGGTCAAGGTGTCGGTCGCGCCGCTGAAATCGGCGTTGGTGAAGACAATGATCGCGGCCTTCGAGTCCGGATAGACGGTGTTCTGGGTGAGGAAGCCGACCGCTTCGCCGCCATGGTCGATAACATGCCGCGAGCGGACGTAATGGTTGATGATGCCGAGGCCGTAGCCGTTGGTCCGGCCGTCGGTGCGGATGACCGGGGTTTCCTGGGCGATCCAGTCGTCGGCCGGAATCGGGGCGCGGCTCATCCGGGCGATGTCCCATTTGGCGAGATCTTCAGCGGTCATCGACAATTCGCCCGCGGCGTAGAGCCAGCCGCGCGCGGGCGGTTGCGCGACGCGGACCGCACCCAGCGCATAGCGGTGGTAACCGGCGGGGAAGGCGGGGGTGTTGGTCTCATCCTGGTCGATCGGATGCATGCCGAGCGGCGCGAAGATGCGGCGGTTGAGGAAGCTGAGCAAAGGCTCGCCGCTGACCTTTTCGGCGATCATCCCGGCGACGACATAGCCGGTGTTGCTGTATTGGTAGCGGGCGCCGGGTGCGTAATCCAAGGGCTTCTTCGCCCATTTGTCGACAATGCCCTTGGGCTCGGTCGGCCTGAGCATGTCGGCGAACATGTAATCCTGCGGCCAGAAATCCTGCAGGCCCGAGGTGTGGCTGAGGAGTTGGCGGATGGTGATGCTGTCGCCTTGCGTGATCCCGGGGATGTATTTGGCGACCGGGTCGGAGAGGCTGAGCTTGCGCTCGTCTTCGAGCAGCAACAGCGCCATCGCCGTGAACTGCTTGGAGTTGGACGCGATCTGATAGGGCAAGGCCGGGGTCGCGGGCAGGCCCTCATTGGCCTTGCCATAGGCTTTGGTCAGGACGATGCGGCCGTCGTGGACGATGGCGATCGAGGCCGACGGGACGCCGGTGTCGGCGAGCGTCTTGACGACAAGCTGGTCGATCTGGCCGACCTCGGCCGGGGTTAGCGTCTGGGCGGCGGCGGGAGCGGCAATGAGGGCGAGGAGCGCGGGGGCGAGTTTGAGCATGGCGGCAACCTAACCGCCGCGCGCCCCCTGTCGAGTCACCCCCGTAACGCTATTTCTTGCTCAATTGCCCGCGGATCGCTCCGTTCGGGAAGTCCACCGTGTGGACGTTCACATAATAGGCCTGCGGGTGCTGGATGATGTCCTGCAGCAGCCGGCGATCGAGCGGCTGGGTGGTGGGGGTGCAGCCGTCGAGCCGGACATCGTTCGCCTCGAAAAAGCCGACGACAATTGGCCCGGCGATCCCCGCCGGAGCCTTGTGAATGTGGGCACGCGTGATGGTCGAAAGGTTGCTGGTCGTGATCTTCCAGCACACTCTCTGCTGGCCGACGTTGACCGTGATGTTCGCCGTGCCCGTCCCATCGGGGTCACCGAGGTTGCAGGTCCCCGACGCATCGCACTCGTTCGCGCCGTTGAGCACGGCGCTGAGCTTGCGCCCGGCTTGCGGGGGCGGCGCGGCAATCGCGGTCCCGACCAGGCTCGCAGCCGCGGCAAACGAAATGAGGAGTTGAGTCTTGGGTGCCATGGTGGATGACTCCGATGTCATCCCCTCGCCAAGCGAGACCATAACATGGGGGTGTCTCGAAGTCGAGTTTTGGGCCTAGGCGCGGACGCCGTAGAGGTCGTGTTCGTCGGAGTCCTCGACGCGCACGCGGACGATGTCGCCGGGCTTGAGTCCGCCGGCGTCACGGAGGTGGACTTCGCCGTCGATTTCGGGCGCGTCGGCCTTGGAACGGCCGGTGGCGCCGACATCGTGATGGTGTTCGGGATGGGGCGCGTCGAAATGGCCTTTGTCCGGGCCCTCCAAGGGAGCGGACGTGTCGTCGACGCGGTCGATGAGGACGTCGATGGTCGAGCCGACCTTGGCGGCGAGCTTGTCGGCGCTGATCCGGGCGGACAGCGCCATGATCCGCTCGAAGCGTTCCTGCTTGATCTCCTCGGGCACCGGGTCGGGCAGCGCATTGGCGGCCGCGCCTTCGACCGGTTCGAACTTGAATGCGCCGACGCGGTCGAGCTGGGCGTCCTCGAGCCAATTCAGCAAATAGGCAAAATCCTCTTCGGTTTCGCCGGGGAAGCCGACAACGAAGCTCGAGCGGATCGCGAGATCGGGGGCGATCTCGCGCCAGCTGCGGATGCGCTGAAGCACTTTGGCGTCGTTGGCCGGGCGACGCATCGCACGCAGGACCTTGGGCGATGCATGCTGGAACGGGATGTCGAGGTAAGGGAGGACCAGCCCCTCCGCCATCAGCGGGATGACGTTGTCGACGTGGGGGTAAGGGTAAACGTAGTGGAGGCGGACCCACACTGGATTCTGGGGCGTGCCGAGCTTGCCCAATTCCCGCGCGAGGTCGGTCATGTGGGCGCGAACTTCACGACCTTGCCACAGACGCGGCTGATGGCGGATGTCGACGCCATAGGCCGACGTGTCCTGGCTGATCACCAGTAGCTCTTTGGTGCCAGCGGCGATGAGCTTTTCGGCCTCGCGCAGGATGGCGTCGGGACGGCGGCTGACGAGGTCGCCGCGGATCGAGGGGATGATGCAAAAGGCGCAGCGGTGGTTGCAGCCTTCCGAGATCTTCACATAGCTGTAGTGGCGCGGGGTGAGCTTAAGCCCGGATTCCGGAACGAGGTCGACGAAGGCGTTGGGGATCGGCGGGGCGGCCTCGTGGACCGCGGCGACGACCTCTTCATATTGCTGCGGGCCGGTGACCGCGAGCACGCCCGGGAAGCGGGCGCGGATGACTTCGGCTTCCTTGCCGAGACAGCCGGTGACGACGACGCGGCCGTTCTCAGCGATGGCTTCGCCAATCGCCTCGAGGCTCTCTTCCTTGGCGCTGTCGAGGAAGCCGCAAGTGTTGACTAGCACGACGTCGGCGCCGGCGTAATCGGGCGACATGTCGTAGCCGTCGGCGCGCAGCTTGGTCATGATCCGCTCGCTGTCGACCAACGCCTTGGGACAGCCGAGCGAGACCAGCCCGACGCGCGGGGGCTTGGGGAGCGTGATGACGTTCATCGGAAGGGCCGCGCCAATATAGGGATTTTACGGCGAAATCGAGACCTTGTCGCTGCTTGTGGCAAATCGGCCGGGAGACTGTATGGTCGCGCAAGTCCAGGGGGAGACAGGCGTGACGGGGGCGATCCTGATTGTAATCGGCGTGGTGGCGCTGTTCGCCGCGATCGTCGGCGGCGGAATCAAGGTCCGCGACATCGAAGTCGGCAGCGTGCCGAGCAAATGGCGCCAGGGGCTGCTCGCTTTATTTGGGGTGTTCATCGCCTTCGTCGGCCTGTTGATGTGGGTCGATGACGACGACTCCGCGGCGGATTCGAACAAGGCCGCAGCCGTAAGCAACATTGCGGTCGATGAAGCACCCGGCGACAGTAACGCCGTTGCGGAGCCAGACGCTGTCGCCGACGCTAATGCCGCAGAGATCCCGGCAGAAGATCCGAACCAGGCCGCACCCACCGAGGAGAATGCGGCGCAGTAAGAGCTAGTGCTTGCGCACCGTGCGGAAGCGCAAGGCGTCGCCGGACACGCCGGTCAGCTCCGAGCGAAAGACTTTGCCGTGATGCTCGTCGACCGCGACATTGCCGATCCCGGGGCAGTAGCTTTTCTGCTCGTTCGCGCCATTCTCGAGCGTGGAGAATTCCTTGGTCACGATGCAGTTTGTGAAGGTGCCGGGCGCGAAGGCGTCACCCCGTTTCAGCACGACAGTCACGCCTGTGCCCTTCACCGTCGCTTGATCCAATGCGACGGGTGCCGCCTGCTCCTGGAAGTAGGTGTCGCCATTGCGTGGCTGGGCGAGCATGATGATGCCCGGTTTAGCATTCGCCGGATCCTCGCCAGCGATCCACGAGCCCGCACCGCGATCACAGGTGAAGATCGGGCAATGGAAAGTGTCCTCGCCGAAATACCAAACGTTGCCGCTATTATCCTGCGCGTAATAGTCGAGCGTGTCCTCGACGAGTGCGGAGGGGGCAGTGGTGCAGGTTGCGCCTTCGTAGGCCGTGTCGTGGACGACGCGCGTAGTCACGCCATCTATGGTCCGCGTGTCGCTGGTGACCGTCGTCACGACGACTTCGCAGCCGTCGGGGGTTTCACCCTTGTAGGTGAAGGTCGTCCCCGGCTCGAGCGGGAAGTAGGTGTTGTCGATGTCGAGCGGGTTCGAGAAATTCGACGCGCTGAACGCTATCGTGAGGGTGCGCGCATTCGCGGCAGCGGCTGCGAGCAGTGCGGCAGCAAGCGCGAGCGATGACGCTGAGTTGAATTTGGGCATGACGGCCTCCAGTCTTGACGATCTGGACTCCGTGGTCGGGCCTCACGGACGAGGGGCGGCGGCCACACAGTCGGCGCCATACTCCTTTCGCCGGCGCAACGCTATGCAGTTGAGCATTGGCGCCGGACGCGTCTAAAGCCGCCGCGTTCCCGATTGATCAGGAGAAAGCATGCGTATCGCGATGATCGGCACCGGCTATGTCGGGCTCGTGTCCGGCGCCTGTTTCGCCGACTTTGGGCACCACGTCTGCTGCGTCGACAAGGATGGCGGCAAGATCGACGGGCTCAACGCCGGCAGGATGCCGATCTGGGAGCCGGGGCTCGAGGCATTGGTCAAGGCCAATGCGACCCGCGACCGGCTGACCTTCACCACCAATCTCGAGGCCGGGGTCGAGGGAGCCGAAGCGATCTTCATCGCGGTCGGCACGCCGGCGCGGCGCGGCGACGGTCATGCCGATTTGACCTACGTGTTCGACGCCGTTCGGGAGTTGGCGAAAGTGATCAAGCCGGGGACGGTGGTGGTGACCAAGTCGACCGTGCCAGTTGGCACCGGAGACCGGATCAGCGAAATCCTTGCTGAGGAAGGCGCGGCAGGGGTTTCGGTCGCGTCCAACCCCGAATTCCTCCGCGAAGGCGCTGCGATCCGCGACTTCAAGATTCCCGACCGGATCGTGGTCGGCGCCGAGGACGAGAAAGCGCGCGAAGTGCTACGCGAAATCTACCGGCCGTTGTTCCTCAACCAGGCGCCGATCCTGTTTACCAGTCGGCGCACCGCAGAACTCACCAAATATGCGGCCAACGCGTTCCTCGCAACCAAGATCAGTTTCATCAACGAGATCGCCAATCTGTGCGAGGCAGTCGACGCCGATGTTCAAGATGTCGCCCGCGGGATCGGGCTCGACAACCGCATCGGCGCGAAGTTTCTGCACGCCGGCCCGGGCTATGGCGGCAGCTGCTTTCCCAAAGACACGGTGGCGCTGTTGCAGACGGCGAACGAGGCCGGGGTCGAGCAGCAGATCGTCAGTACGGTCGTCAAGGTCAACGACGAGCGCAAGGAGGCGATGGCCGATCGGGTCGTCGCGGCGCTCGGCGGGAGCGTAAAGGGCAAGCGCGTCGGCGTGCTCGGGCTCGCATTCAAGCCCAATACCGACGACATGCGCGACGCGCCGTCGATTCCGTTGGTTCGCCGTCTGGTCGAGAGCGGCGCCGACGTCATCGCGTTCGATCCGGTCGCGCGGGAGCAGGCGGAGAAGGTGCTTCCGAAGATTGCATATGCGCCGTCGGCCGAGCAGGTGGCCGACGCTGCCGACGCGCTCGTGATCGTCACCGAGTGGGACGAATTCAGAGCCCTCGACCTCGACGATCTCGCGGCGCGAATGCGCGGGCGGGCGCTGGTTGACCTGCGCAACGTCTGGGACCCCCAGGAAGCGGAACGCGCGGGCTTCGTTTACGTCGGCATCGGGCGGGGCAAGCTGCCGGCCTGAGGCAATTCAGTCCGAATTGGATTCGAGTTGCATCCGAAACGCAAGCAGTGCGTATAGAGCCCTCGCATGACCGGCCCTCCGCACATTGTCGTCGTCGGCCTCGGCTATGTCGGCCTGCCGCTCACTGTGGCGCTCTCGCGCAAGTTCGAAACAAGCGGATTCGATATCGATTCGGGCCGGATTGGCGAGCTTCGCGAGGGGCATGACCGGACGCGTGAGGTCGACAGCGAAGCGCTCAGGGCGAGCAGCCTCCAATTGTTCGATCGGGCGGACGGATGCGCGGGCGCGGATATCTATATTGTCACCGTCCCGACCCCGGTCGATGCCACCAATACGCCCGATCTGGGCGCGGTAATGGCGGCGACGCGGACGGTCGCCGGGCTGATCGACCCCAGCAAGCGGCCGACGATCGTTTACGAAAGCACCGTCTATCCCGGGGTAACCGAAGAGATTTGCGGACCCGAAATCGAGCGCGCCGCCGGCCTTAAGCGCGGGCGCGATTTCCGGCTCGGCTACAGCCCCGAGCGGATCAATCCCGGCGACCGCGATCATACCATCGACAAGATCACCAAGGTCATCGCCGGCGAGGACGCCGAGGTCGTCGAGCAGCTCGCCCAGGTTTACGGCGCAATCACGAGTGGCGGCGTGTTCCGCGCGGCGTCGATCAAGGCGGCCGAAGCAGCCAAGGCGATCGAGAACGCCCAGCGCGACATCAACATCGCTTTCATGAACGAGGTTGCGCAGATCTTCTCCAAGGTCGGCTTGTCGGTGTGGGACGTGCTCGCCGCGGCCAGGACCAAGTGGAATTTCCTCGGTTTCGAGCCGGGGCTGGTCGGCGGCCACTGTATCGGGGTCGATCCCTATTATTTGAGCCATCTGGCGCGGCAGCTGGGCCACAAGCCGCAGGTGATTCTGGCGGGCCGCGAGACCAATGACGGGATGGGCGCGTGGATCGCCGACGTGCTCCACGAACGACGCAAGAGGGCGGGCAAAGCCCTGGTGCTTGGCCTGACGTTCAAGGAAAACGTCCCCGATTTGCGCAACAGCCGCACGGTCGACGTCGTCAGGCGGCTGCAATGGCTCGGCCACGAGGTCGCGGTCGCCGATCCGTTGGCCGATCCCGCCGAAGTCCGACGCGAACATGGGCTAGAGGTGACGGAGTTGGACGGCGAGCGTTACGACCTGGTGGTCGGCGCGGTCGCTCACCGCGAATATCGCGAGCTCTCCGATGCGCGGATCGCGGCGATGGTCGCGCCGGGCGGCACCCTCGCCGATCTCAAGGATATGTGGCGCGAGCGCAGCCTCGATCCCGGAATCGATCGGTGGGCTCTGTGAAGCACGAGCGCGTATCGCGGATCGGCGCCGGGTCGATCCTGGTCCGCAAGCGCTTCCAGTTCGCCGGGGCGCTGGTTATTGGGGCGCTGTTGCCGTGGGCGGCGCGCGGTCCGCTGCTGCCCGGCACGTTGATCGAGGCGGCAAGCCTCAACACGCTGATCGGCAATGCCGCGGCGGTAGTCATCGCCTTCTGGATGCGGCTGTCGATCGAGACCTACCCCGGCATCCGCCGGAGCTATGTGATCTTCCCGTCGGCGCTGACCGGGCACGGCCTGACCATCGTCTATTTCGTCCTGACCCGCTTCCCCTACGACCGCATCGGCCTGCTCGCCGGCTTCCTGCTCCACGTCTTCTGGCTGTACCTGCTTTATGTCTACGCCGAGCGGAACGTCCGGCGGCGGATCGCCGTGGTTCCGTTCGGCGAGATTAACGGGGTCACGCGGGTGCCCGGGGTCGAATGGATGATGCTGACCCGCGCTCGGCTCCACGACACGCGCGGCTGCCATGCGATCGTCGCCGATTTCGCCGCGGATCTGCCCGACGAATGGGAGGCGTTCCTGGCCGACGCCGCGCTGGCGGGGAAGATCGTCTACCAGGTCAAGCCGCTGGCGGAATCGCTGACCGGACGCGTCGAGCTCGAACATCTGTCGGAGAACAGCTTTGGCTCACTGCTTCCGGCGCGGGGCTATTTTCATTTGAAGGGGCTGATCGATTTCCTGTTCGCCGTATTGGTGCTGCCGGTCGCGCTGCTGGTGATGGCGGTGTGCGCGATCGCCATCCTCGCCGACGGCAAGGGACCGGTGCTGTTCCGGCAAAAGCGCGTCGGCCACGCCGGCAGGCCGATCATCGTCAACAAATTCAGGACGATGCGCCCCCACGGGAACGGGGACGGGCAGGGCGATCACGATCAACGCCGGGCGGCGATAACCAGCAATGACGACGAGCGCATCACCCGCCCCGGCCGCTGGCTGCGCAAACTGAGGCTCGACGAACTGCCCCAGATCTTCAACATCTTGCGATGGCAGATGAGCTGGATCGGCCCGCGGCCCGAGGCCGAGGTGCTGTCGGTGTGGTACACCGGCGAGCTGCCGTTCTACCGCTATCGCCACGTGGTGAAGCCCGGGATTTCGGGCTGGGCGCAGGTCAACCAGGGCCATGTCGCCGAGGTCGAGGAAGTCCACCGCAAGCTGCAGTACGACTTCTACTACATCAAATATTTTTCGCCCTGGCTCGACCTCCTGATCCTGCTCCGGACGGTCAAGACCATGCTGACCGGGTGGGGCGCGCGTTAGGGGGCGTAAGTCGCTTTCGACTTGTTGCGGACATTCGGAGGACAGCCGCTGCCCGTGCGTCGCGCGTGATGTTTGCGCTCTGCCCTGCCGCCACGTAGCCATCACGAGATGAAGCCCAAGCTGCTCACCACCCTTCAGGACTATTCCTTAAAACTCTTCGCTGCCGACGCGCTGGCCGGGATCACGGTCGCAATGGTGGCGCTGCCCTTGAGCATCGCCATCGCCATAGCCTCCGGCGCGCAGCCCGCCGCCGGTCTGGTCACGGCGATCATCGGCGGGTTGCTCATTTCGGCGCTCGGTGGAAGCCGGGTCCAGATTGGCGGCCCGACCGGCGCCTTCATCGTCGTCGTCTATGGCGTGGTTGAGCAATATGGGTTCGACGGCTTGTTGCTCGCGACCGTGATGGCCGGCGTTATCCTGGTCGTTGCGGCAATCGCGCGCGCGGGCAAGCTGATCGCGCTGATTCCCGAAGCGGTGATCGAAGGGTTCACCATCGGCATTGCGCTGATCATCGCGATCGGTCAGCTCAAGGATCTGTTCGGCCTGACCATCGCCAAATTGCCCGCCGACTTCTTCAAGGCCGTGCCCGCTTTGTGGGATGCGCGACATTCGGCAAATTTGGCGGCTGCGGCGATCGGTATTGCTTCGATCGTCGCCATCGCGCTGGTGCGCAGGAGAGCGGGCTCGATCGTCGTTATTGGGCTGGCATCGCTAGCGGTCGCGCTGCTCCTGCTTCCGGTCGAGACGATCCATTCCCGTTTTGGCAACCTGCCCAATGGACTGCCGTTCCCGTCGCTCCCGCCAGTCAGCCTTACGCGACTGAGCGAACTGCTTCCTTCCGCTCTGGTGATCGCCTTCCTGGCCGGGGTCGAATCGCTGCTGTCCGCGATTGTAGCGGACCGGATGATCGGTGCGGCCCACCGTTCAAATGCCGAGTTGCTTGCGCAAGGGGCGGCGAACATTGCATCGCCATTGTTTGGCGGCCTCCCCGCAACCGGGGCGATCGCCCGCACCGCGACCAATGTGCGGGCCGGGGGCCGCACGCCTGTAGCCGGTATCGTGCACGCGCTGGCGATCCTCGCGTTCGTCGTCTTCGCGGCTCCGCTGACCGGCTATCTCGCCATGCCGGCCCTCGCCGCACTTCTGCTGGTGACGGCCTGGTCGATGAGCGAACCACATCGCTGGCGTGAGCGCATGCGTGCCCGCCCGGCCGACCGGTTCCTGCTGTTTCTCACGATGATCCTGACCGTGGTCAGCAGCCTGACCGTGGCGATCGCGGTCGGAGTTGCGGTCGGTCTCGCGCAACGCCTCATGCGAAGGGATGTCGAGCCCGCCAAATGGACGCCGCCCGACAGGTGAATCGGCAGGCTTTTCGTAGGCCTGGCTTAGCCCGCCAGGATCGCGGCGGCCGTTTCCTCGATGCTTCCGGATACCTGGATCGCTTCGCTGCCGATGATGCCGACCCTGGTCTGGCCATCCTCGTGGGCGCGCAGCCACGCCACGTTCTGGGCAATCACCAGATAATCGCCGCCGCGCGACTTGAGCAAAACGAACTTCATGAACGTGTCTCCCTGGCGTCGGCGCTTAGGGCAAGCACCTCTGCGTTCGGTTAACGTCGTGGATGCTTTCGACCCATTGCGGGCATTCGCAGGCGCGCGACCAGGTCGCTGAATGACCAACCAGCCAGATTAAGCAGCGCCGGTATCCGGAGCTTCAGGCGTCGGTCGGCCAGCCTTCGAACAATGCGCCGCGCTGATTGATTGCAACCAGCCGCTTCATCTCTCTGGCGCAGGCGTCGAGGTCGTCCTTGAGCAACTGAATGGCCGTGTCGATTTGAGCGTCTTCGGTGCAGTCGCCGGTGAGTTGAAAAGAGCGCGCCAAAACCCGCGCCCCGTGGACGTTATGTTCGACCTGGAATTTGCCGAGAATGCCGGTCATGCGCGCCTCCGTTACTGGCGCTGAGCATAGCATGTGCGGCGGACCGTTGCCGCTTCAAAATTCATGCTGACATCAGGGGCCATGGAGCTCGATGCTGCGCTTGATCATTGCATCGATTGCTTTGTCTTCGGCGGCCGCGCCCTCGGCGTGGCTTTGCGCTTGCAGCTCGGCCCGTTGGGTGCGCCGTTCGTCGGTCAGGGGGTCGCGTTTCTTGCGTATCGGAGTCTCCATAACGGCAGAACGCTGTACGAAGACCTTTGGGCGCACCGGCCAAAAAGATTGGGCCGCCCCCGGGTGGGGAGGCGGCCCGGAAGGTTGCACTCAGAAGACGAACGGATGGCCGTCGATGATCAAATGGTCGTTGGCGGCCTCGAAGCCCGTGATGTGCATGACGGCCCCGGACAATCCGGTGATCGTCAGATTGCCGTTGCCGTTGTCGACCACGGTCAGCGCATCGTCGTCGTTGATGTTAATGGTGTCCGACGCACCGTCGCCGGTGCCGTTGACGCCGAGGTTGATGTCGAAGGCGGTGACGCCGCTGCCCGACGGGTCGTTGATGTTGATGGTATCAGTGCCGCTGCCGGCGTTGATGGTGACCTTCTCCATGTCGTGCAGATCCATCACGATGTTGCCCTGGACGCGGGTGAGCAAGGCGCTGTCGTCGCCGTTGGCCGAGAAGGTGAACTGTTCGTTGGCCGCGAAGCCGTTGAACAGCAACTCGTCATGGCCGCTGCCGCCGTCGACCTTGTCGCTGCCATCGCCCTGGTCCCAACGGAAGACGTCGTCGCCGGCGCCGAGGAAGCCGGTGTCGGCGCCCTGGTCGCCATCGAGGAAATCGTTGCCGTCGCCGCCAGTGAGCGTGTCGTTGCCCGCGCCGCCGGCGATGAAGTCGTTGCCCGAACCGCCGGACAGCGTGTCGTTGCCATCAGCGCCGAACAGCGAATCGTTGCCGTCCTGGCCGGACAGCACGTCGTTGCCGCTGCCGCCGGTCAGCACATCATTGCCGTCGCCGCCATTGAGCTCGGCCGCGGGAAGCGGACCGTTGGTTTCGTCGAGCGAGATGACATCGTTCCCGTCGCCGCCATTGACGCGGATCAGGTCTGTATTCGTGACGGTTGGATCGCCGTCGATGGCCTCGCCGTTGAGGAGCAGGTGACCGCCTGCATCGCGGCTGATGGTGAGGGTGTTGTCGCCATCGCCGCCGCTAAGGAACAGGCGATGCTGGTGCTCCAGGAATTTGCTTTTGATACTCATCGGTAAGTTTCCTCTAATATTGTTTGTCCCTCCCAGGGTAATGAAGGTCGGCTATGGCCAGTTAACTTGCGGAGATTTGATCAATGATCGGTCCACAATTCGCTCCTTGTCCGGTTGATTAGGGAATAGAGGATCGTTCTTCGCAAAATGACTGTGCGAATCTGTTTGAATCCTTGACGCGATGCCGGTGCTTTTAGTTTCGAGTTGAAACGCAGATATGACCGATTGACCGGACCAGTTGATTAAAACGCCGGTGACGATGAATTCTTTCAATGACGGTTATCGAGGTTTGCGTTCACGGCCGCGCCCCTTCAGGACCGTCGCATGACCCCGGCGCTCGCCGAAACCCTTGCGCTGGTGGCCGAAGCGGCATCGGGCGCGGCCGACGACTGGTGGATCATCGGCAGCGCTGCCGTTGTCCTGCACGGGCGGAGCGTTCCGCACATCAAGGATGTCGACCTGTTGATGTCCGCGGCCGATGCCGCCGTCTTCCTCAAACGCACCGGCGGCCCGGTTCGCGCCGGCCAGGCCGATGAGCGCTTCCGCTCGTTGGTGTTCGGCTTGTGGACCGTGCCGCCGATCCCGGTCGAGGTGATGGGTGGGTTCAGTGTGGCCGCTGACGGCGGCTGGCGCGACGTCATGCTCACCACGCGCGAGCCGGTCAGCGTGGCGGACGCATGCGTCTATGTGCCGGCTGCTGAAGAGCTGGTGCGACTACTCCACTCGTTCGGCCGGGCGAAGGATCTCGAACGCGCGCGGTTGATGGGGCGTTGAGCGCAATATTCACATTGCGGTAAATACGATGCGCATAACTTGAATTAGCAATATTCGAAAAATCGCGCCACATTGTCCCGGCCGAATCGCCTTGGGGGGCGAATCAATTGGACGATGTAATCAGGGCGATCCGCGTACGGGACGCCAACGGGGACGAAGTGACGCTGTATGAGTATCGCCCGGCGGGGTCTTATCTCACCATGGCGCTAAACCGGGGCGCGCCGACGCGATTGGCACTCGACACCGGCGAAGAGGTGGAGCGGATCAACGATGACACGTTCGCGGTCGTCGCGACCGGCGAGCGGCTGACGCAGATTCCTTAACCCAGATCAGCATGCTGTTGCGGGACAGTCACACGGGCGCGCCAGTTTACCGCGGTCCGGAACTTTCGGCCGTTTTTATGGTATTCGTCTGACTGTTGGGTCGTTCCAACGTAAACAAAAAGGGGTCTATCGTGCGCAAATACCTCTTGGCGGCCGCAGCGGCCGCAGCGATCGCGACACCGGCCGTCGCTCGCGACCATAGTGGCTATGTGGGGCTCGAGGGCGGGGCAATGTTCCCCACCAAGTCCAGTCTCCACATCGATGCGACGGACAGTTCCTACTTTGGCTTCTACCTCAACCGTTATACCGATACCTACACCCCGACGCTCAAGACGAAATACAAGACCGGCTATGACGTCGACGTGATTGCAGGCTACGACTTCGGCATGTTCCGGCTCGAAGGCGAGCTCGGTTACAAGCGCGCCAAGCATAAGAGCTATTCGTTAGAGGATTTCGGCCCTGTCGGTGCCGACGGACGGACGACGGCCTTGTCGGCGATGGTCAATGGATTGATCGATTTCGGCCGCGACGACGGCGTGAATTTCTCAGTTGGCGGCGGCGTCGGCTGGGCGCAGACCAAGTACAGATTTTCGATCAATGACTCGGACCCGACCTTCTCCGACATCGACGGTGCCTCGGCGACGCTCAAGGACAGCGGCTTCGCGTGGCAGCTGATCGCGGCAGCTCGCTACGCGGTTTCGCCGAACGTGGATGTCGGCCTGAAGTATCGCTACTTCAACGGCAATAAGGTCAAGGACAGCATTCTCGAAGACGACGATGGAACTCTCGTTCCGATCGGCTTCCGTACTCGTCTGAAGAGCCACAGCATCCTGGCGAGCCTGATCTATAACTTCGCGGCTCCGCCGCCGCCTCCGCCGCCTCCGCCGCCGCCACCGCCGCCACCTCCGCCGCCGCCTCCGGCAACGCAGACGTGCCCGGACGGATCGGTGATTCTGGCGACGGATGCTTGCCCGGTTCCGCCGCCGCCGCCTCCGCCGCCACCTCCGGCGCCGGAACGTGGCCTCTAAGCGGGTCTAGTATTCAGTAGAGATTGGGGCGGGACGAGCGATCGTCTCGCCCCTTTTTTGGTCAAGTTTCCCAGCCCTCGAGCGCAGGGCCGAGCGCCCGCTTCAGTTCGTCAAGCCACGGCTCGTAGTGGCGCCAATAATCGACGCCCTCGCGGTTGATCGGCTTGCGCACCTGCTCGGCGCTCGGGGTGCGGACGGCGCGGGTGTTGGCGTGGGATGAGAGGCAGGCGGGATCGAAAGGCAGGCCGGCGAAATCGAGCAGGCCGCGAATTTCGCCTTCCGGATTCTCGATCAAGCGCTCGTTGAGCATGTGCCGGACGGCACCGGGCTGGACCGCGTCGAAATGCCGCACGAAGCGCCAATAGTCGCGATAGAAGGCGCCGATGGTCGTTAGGCTGTATGAGTAACCAACACCGTTCGCGTAATTCTGCTTGAAGTTGGAAAATCCGCACGCCAGCGGGTGGCGCCGGGCATCGATGATCGTGGCGTTGGGCAAGGCCAGGCGGATGAGCGCGAGGTTCATCCAATTGTTGGGCATCTTGTCGACAAAATAGGGCCGGTCGGTCATCCGGAACGCTCGCGTACGCTCGAGATATTCGGCGCCAATGTCGGCGAATTGCGCGGGTTCGAGCTGGGCGATCGCCGCGCATGGGCTGAGACCGGTGGCACGCGCGATCCGGTTGCGGATCAAGTTGATGGTCGCGAGTTCGGCCGTGCCCTCGACCAAGGGATGACTGGCAAGGATCTGCTCGATCAGGGTCGATCCGGAGCGATGGAGCCCGACAACGAAGATCGGGCCGCGTTCGCGGCAGCCCGCACCGCGGTTGCGTTCGAAGAACTCGGGCGTGAAGGTAGCGATCGCCTCGTCGACAAACTCGGTGGCCGAACTTTGGTCGGGCGTGAATTCCTCCGCCCGGAGCACGTTTCCGGCGGCATATTGCGCGAACGACTCCTCGTAATCGCCGCTGTCCTCATACGCCTTGCCAAGCGCGAAATAGAGGTGAAGCGCATCCTCATCCGGGAGTTTCTTGCGCAGCGCCTGGCGCATCTGGTTGAGCTCGCGCGGCAAGAATCGGAACGACTTGAAATTGGCCAGCGTCCAATAGGCCTCGCCGTAAGTCGGCTGGACCTTGAGCGCGCGGCGCAGGGCATCGACCGCTTCATCGGTCCGGCCGACCGTTTTCAGCGCATTGCCGAGGCTCATCCATAGCCCAGCCTGGCGCGGACGCTCATGCGCCATCTCCTCATAGATCCGGATTTGCTCTTCGTGATCGCCGAGGATGCCGCGGGTTCCGGCTTCGATCGCCTTGACTTCATGTCGCTCGCGGATCTCGGCCGGCAGCTCCTGAAGCTCGTTTAGAACCAGGCCCGGTCCGCCAAAGCGCTGGAGGTGGTAAATCAGCTCGAGCCGCCGCTCAGGATTCAGATCAGCCGTCACGGCCTTGCGCAACAACACGGTCGCGTCCTCGATCCGCCGCTGCTCGACCGCGATCTCGGCCAGCTTGACGAGCGCGTCGGCGTTGAACGGGTCGGCGAGCAATGCGTCCCGCAGGCGGAGCTCGGCCCCGGCGACGTCGCCAGCACGCAGCGCCGCGAGCGCGAAGTCGAGCGCCACTTTCGATTTGTGCGAGGCGGCCTCGCGGGTCCGTCCGCTTGCAAGCACCATCCGCCGACTAGTCGATGCACCCGGCTGACGAGTCAATGGCGGCGCGTCGCTACGCCTCAGGCGGCCAGGCGGTCGAGCTGCTCGCTGACCTCGAGCCAGCGGGCCTCGGCCTGCCGCAATTGTTTGGCGAGATGGACGCGGCGTCGGCAAAGACGAGACAGGCCGAACGCGGCCGGGCGCGGGTCGCGGCTCCCTTATTCGCACGAAGCAAAATTCGAGGTCGGCAAGGGCGCCCAAACGAAAACATGTGCGGCAAGGATGCGTCCGAAATTGTAGAATAACCTGAAACATCAAACCGATCATCGTCTCCAGTATCTTTATTTATGACCGGATATTTCTTGGACGATACTAATTCGTGTGACTAATTTATCACGTCCTCACAATTTGCAGAGAAGTACTATAGATTCTGAAGTTGATTAGTCTTGTAGCGGTGCCTCAAGATAGATCGTCAAGCCGGTATTCGGTCGGCATCTATGAGAGGTTTTCAATGAATCGATACACGTATCGCAGGCGCTTGCTGGGCAGCGCCGCACTGGGGCTGGGTTTGGCGATGGTGGCGACGCAACCGGCGCGCGCTGATTCGACCTGTGCGACCGTCTTTACGGCTGGAGGCCTTGGGGGGGACTGCACCAATCCCAACGGTAATGGCCATGCAGAAATATCGGGCCCCCTCTCCCTGGGTGTAAGCGTCCTTAGCCCGCAGGCCGTCATAGTTTTCTCTTTGAGCGGCGCTTCGGTGCTGACAACGGGCTATGTCGAATCCACGACTGCCGGTAAGGGCGTAATTAGCCTCACCACCGACCAGGCCTTCAGCTATGTCGGAACCGGCTCGACGCTGGTCGGTCAGGCCACGGCCACCAATGCAACGACGCTCAATCTCGTCGCGCCGAGCATTACGCTCAACAGCGGCACCTTGACCGCCCTCGGCGATGGCTCGACCGCGCTTTCGGTGACCGCCAACGGCGGCGCCGGATCGGGCGGGATCAATGCCACTATCAACGGCGACATCCTGTCGGCGGCGGGACCGGCGGTTGTGCTCAATTCAACCGCCGTGGCCGGAACTCAGAATGTCGTCCTGACCTCGACGGCTGGCAACGACATCACGTCGGGAGCGGGCACCGCAGTGACGATCTCGACAGCCGGTTCGGGCAGCGTCAATGTCAACCTTGCCGGCGCAGTCACCGCGACGAGCGGTATTGGCGTGCTCATCACCAACACGGCCAGCTCGGCCGGCGTCAGCGTAACCACAGGAGCAGTCACAGCCTCTGACAGCGGCATTGACGTTCAAAGCCAGAGCACCGCCGGCGGGGTGACGATCGTCACCAACGGCGCTGTCGCGGGTGGGACAGGCTTCGGCGTTCTCGCGACGACGGCCGGAAGCGGCCTGGTCCATGTCACCAACAATGGCGGTGTCTCATCGAGCACCGGAGGTCCGGGTATCTCAGCTGTTAACTTCGGCAGCGGTTCGGTTCTCGTCGACGGCAATGGCGCGATTACCGGCGGCTCCGTTGCGGGCAGCAACCTCTTCGCGAGAACCACGGGCGGCGGCAACATTACGATCACCGGCAATGGCGTGATCAGTGGCGGCGGTTCTAACGGGATTCTCGCCTCGGCAACCGGTGGCAACGGCAACGTCAGCATCACCCGTGGCGGCACCGTCTCGGGCGAGATCGGGATCAACGCCTCCGCGCTTGGCACCGGCACGATTGGCGTGACGACGATTGGTGCGGGCTCCACGATCACCAGCACCGCTGGCGACGGCGTGCAAACCACGGCGGTCGACGGCCTAACGACCATCAACCTTGCGGGCGCGGTCAATGCGACCGGCGGCGACGGCATCGACGCCAGCGCGACTGGCACTG
>DATFUB010000097.1:0-14063 GCA_035261225.1 Sphingomicrobium sp. | reverse complement strand
CCGCCACGACGAATAATTCCCGTTCGCGAAGGCGACCGATGAAGCGGAGCGCGGGATTGAGCACCAGGCGACCGAAAGCGACCAGCAGGATCACCGCCACCACGGTGTATAGTGCCAGGGTCCAGCCGACCGGCGCGCTGGGGTCCGGGCGCACCGGAGCGATCGCCGCAATGATGGTGATCAGCGGGACGATCGAGAGGTCCTGGAACAGCAAGATCGAGAAGGCGCGCTCGCCCTGCGGGCTGTTGAGTTCGTTCTCGGAGCGCAGCCACGGCAACACCTGGGCAGTCGAGGACAGGGCAAGCGGCAGGCCAATCGCCAGCGCCGCCCTGGCCGAGAAGCCGGGAGCAAAATAGAGCAGCAGACTGATCGCCAGTCCGCAGATGACGACCTGTGCAAAACCAAGTCCGAAAATATCGCGGCGCAAGCGCCACAGCCGGCTTGGTTGTAGTTCGAGGCCAACGATGAATAGCAGCAGCGCGATGCCGACTTCAGACACCCGCTGCACCGCCTCGGGATTGTTGAACAGGCCGAGCACCGAGGGGCCGATGACCGCGCCGGCGACGATGTAGCCGAGCGTCGCGCCGAGCCTAAGACGGCGGAAGATCATGACAAAGACGAGCGCGACGCCGAGCATCACCGCCGCGTCGCGCAACAGCCCGCCCGGGACGGTCGGCGCGATGCTATGCATCGACCGCCTCGATCGCCGCGAGCAACGCGCGGAACGGAAGCAAGATCGCCCCGTGGCGCGACCGGCGCGAGCGCGCCGGGGCAAGCGCGCCGAGGCCGGGCCAGGCCAGCGCCGCTTCGCAGCCATCGAGCCACGACGCGAATTCGTCCAGCGCCAATTGCAAGTCGGCGCGGCCGCGGCCGACGGCACTGCGCTCAAGTAAAGCCGCCGACGCCTGGCCGAACGCGCAAGCGTGAACCTGCTGCGACAAAGCCTCGACGCGCCCTTCCCCGTCGAGTTGGACCGCCGTGACGACCCGGCTGCCGCAGGTCGTCGAGCGCAATTCGGCGCGGCCGTCCTCGCGGTCCAGCGCGCGCGGCTCATTGAGCGACGTCGCCAGCCGCAGGATTTCGGTGGTGTACAGCGGCGCGTTCATTCCTTGCGCCAAGTAGTGCCGTCGGGCCCGTCCTCCAATACGATCCCATCGGCTTTCAGCTCGTCGCGAATGCGATCGGCGGTCGCGAAGTCGCGGTTTGCCTTGGCCGCGGCCCGCTGGGCGATCCGGGCTTCGATCGCACCGGCGTCGGCATCCCCCATGAACCATTCGTCCGCCGAACTGCCGAGCAGGCCAAGCAGCTTCGCGCTCGCCTTCAACGCCGCCGAATCGTCGATTGCGGACAGTCGCGACAGGGCGAGCGGCGTATTCAAGTCGTCGCGCAGGGCATCGAGCACGCCTTCGTCGACAGCGCCGGCATCCGCGCCGCCGATCTTCCGGTACAGCCCGTCGAGCGTGGCCTTCGCCTGCGCGACCAGGCCCTCGGTCCACGGCAAGGGCTGACGATAATGCGCCGACAGCAAAGCGAGCCGCAGCGTTTCGCCCCTGTGCGTCTTGAGCAGTTCCGCCGGCGTGATGATATTGCCGAGCGATTTCGACATCTTCTCGGCGCCCATGTCGACGAAGCCGTTGTGCACCCAGTATCGCGCCAGCGGTGCTCCGCCGTGGGCGCAGCGGCTCTGCGCGATCTCATTCTCATGATGCGGGAAAATGAGGTCGAGCCCGCCGCCGTGAATGTCGATCGTCTCGCCGAGATGCGCGCGGATCATCGCCGAGCATTCGATGTGCCAACCCGGACGCCCGAGGCCCCATGGCGAATCCCAGCCGATGACGTCCGGACCGCTCGGCTTCCACAGCACAAAGTCGGCGGGATCACGCTTGTAGGGCGCGACCTCGACCCGCGCCCCTGCTAGCATCGCCTCGCGGTCGCGGCGGCTGAGTTCACCATAGTCCGGGTCGGATGGCACATGGAACAGTACGTGGCCTTCCGCCTCATAGGCGTTGCCCTTCTCGATCAGTTCCTCGATCATCAGGAGCATCGGCCCGACTTCCTTCGTCGCGTGCGGGGCGAGGTCGGGCGGCGCCACCCCGAGCGCGCCCATGTCCTCGAGGTAGAAGCGCTCGTAACGCTCGGTGATCACCGATGGCTCCACGCCCTCAGCCTTCGCCGAGGCGATGATCTTGTCGTCGATGTCGGTGACGTTACGGGCATAGACCAGGCTGTCGGCGCCAAATTCGTGGCGGATCAGCCGGGCGAGCGTGTCGAACACCACCGCCGGCCGCGCATTGCCGATATGCGCGCGGCCGTAAACCGTCGGCCCGCACACATACATGGTGATGCGCGTGGGGTCGGCGGGGCGAAAATCGCGCTTCTCGCGCGCCATCGTGTCATTGAGGCGGATCATCTTGTGGGCTCCACGGTCTTATGCCGCCGCGCTTCGACCCAGTCGACGATTGCGCGCCCGCTGGAATTAAGCAGCGGATAGGTTCGCGAGGACCGCAACCAGTCGGGCCGTTCGGCCTGCGGGCCATAGACCATGTCGGTCGCGAGGTTGGCGAGGAGGAAGAACAAGGTCGCGCCAAGCAGCCCTTTGACCATTCCGAACCCGCCGCCGAGCACCCGGTCAACTGGGCCGAGCACCGGCGAGCGCCGGGTCTTCCCGCCAAGGCTGCGCGCGACGAGCTTCACCGCCAGGAAGCTCGGAATGAACAGGATCGCGAAGGCAATCACCGCCGCGGCCGCCGAGCTGCTGCCGAAGGTCCCGATCAGGCCGGTCCACAGCTGAGTGTGGAACAGCTTGAGCATGGCGATGCCGACGATCCACGCGAGCAACGAGATCACCTCGTGAACGAACCCGCGCACGAAGCCGATCGCGGCGCCGCCGATCAGCAACAGGAACACGAAGACATCGAGCGCGGTCATGTTGGCGCGCTAGCGAAGTCTTTTGGTCATTGCGAGCCACCAGCGTATCCGCCATTCACTGCGCCATGACGGGGGACGCGGACCTACTCTTCATCATCGGCAGCGGCGACGAGGCGGACCAGATCACGCGGGCCGGTTCGCGGATCCTCGTCGCCGGCTCCAGCGACCTCACCAAGCTGCTGCTCGATCGCGAGCCGCACCATCGATTGCACGTCACTCGCAACTATTTCCGGCAGGGGCGGCAGGCCGAACTCACCGGCTACCGCGTGCTCGTCAATCTGATCACCGAGCCCGAGGGGAATGCCAAAGTCCTCGAAAATTTGAAGAAGTTGCTGCGCGGCGTGCCGGGACGCCTGGTCAATGCGCCCGACGCAGTGCTTCGGACCACCCGCGACCTCGTCGCAAAACGGCTCGCTGGCGCTCCGGGCCTGATTGTCCCGAACGCCGTGCGCCTTCAGGGCGGCAAGCCCGCGGTCGCGGCGCGCGCGCTCGACAAGGCCGGCGCCGAACCCCCGCTGATCGTCCGCCAGGTTGGGACCCATTCCGGCCGGATTCTCGGCCTCTACGATACGCGTGACGACGCGGTGGCAGCGCTCGAACCCAGCGGCGATCATGTCGCCACCGAATTCGTCGATTTCCAGAGCCCCGACGGGCTCTATCGCAAGTACCGCGCATTCTTCATCGGACCGCACATTGTCCTTCGCCACATGCTCGTCAGCGACGAGTGGAACGTCCACGCCAACGACCGCACGCGCTTCATGGCCGAACGCCCGGAGCTGGTGGCCGAGGAGCGTGCCTTGTTCGAGGCCGCCGGCGACCCCTTCCCGTCCAGGGTAATGGAAACGCTTCGCCCGGTCCGCGACCGCATGGGCCTCGATTTCTTCGGCATGGATTTCGGGATCAACGCCGATGGGCAAGTCGTCCTGTTCGAAGCCAATGCGACGATGAGCTTCTTTCCCTTCGCGCCCGATCCGCAGTTCGAATATCTCCGCGCCTGCTTCGCTCCCGCCCAGGCCGCGTTCCGCGAATTGCTCGGCCTCAAGCCGGAGGTTGCGCCGGTGGCCCGCGGCGGCTGCAGTCGGCCTGATGTTCGACAGCTACGCTGAGATTTTCGCCGAGCGCGGCGCTGCCTATCACCAGGCGATGGCGGCTTGCCCGCAGGCGCGCGACGCCGAGTTTCGCGCGGTGATCGAACCGCTGGCGGGCCGGCAGGGGCTGCTCTGCGACATGCCGTCGGGCGGCGGCTATCTCGCCGCGCATTTGCCGCCGGGCCTGAGCTATGTCGGGGTCGACCCGTCCGACGATTTCGTCCGCGCCTGCCCGGTCGGCACGGTGTGCATCAAGGGTTCCATCGCCAACGTCCCGCTCGCCGACGGCGCGGCCGATTGCCTCGTCAGCCTGGCCGCACTGCACCACGAGGCCGATCTTTCCGCCGTATTCGCCGAGATGCGGCGGCTGCTCCAGCCCGGCGGCCGCGCGGTGATTTGCGACGTCGCAGCGGGGACGCCGCCGGCGCGCTTCCTCAACGGTTTCGTCGACGCCAACAACCCGATGGGCCACGTCGGCCTGTTCCTCGACGAACGTACCACAGGACTGATCGAGGATGCGGGTTTCACGATCGCCGATGACGCGTTGGTCGACATGCCGTGGGTCTTCGACAGCCTCGCCGAGGCCGGCGATTTCTGCCGCTCGCTGTTCTGGATGCCGGGGCTCGACGCCGCCGCGGTCGCGGACGCGATGTACCGCGAGATCGGATTCGAGGTGATCAATGGCCGCCCGCACCTGCGCTGGGCGCTGCGGCGGATTGTGTGCGATGCGGCGTGACTGCGGTCGAAACCCTACCTAATCTCTATCTTCCCGATAGGCCGGGCGCACTCCAAGGTATGCGGACATCGCTAGCTGACTGACGCCCAAAACTCCGAGTACCAAAAGACAACCGATGATGAAAGGCGCAATCAACGTTCCTGTCAGGGCCGAAATCGCCATCACAATCCACGCAGCGATTCCTGCCGCAGCAAATACTACACGCAGCCAACGGCGCCGTGGTTGCCAAAGGAAATCGCGAAGCTCTTCACGCATTTGACAACGCTACCGCCCCAAAATCTGATCGACCAGCTCGCGCAGATTGGCGAATTTGGCAAGGCGGAGCCCCTCCCCGCCTTTAACGCCCTTGGGCAGCCAGGCGGTCTCAAACCCGAGTTTGGCCGATTCCTTGAGCCGCAGCCCGGCGTGCGCGACCGGGCGGATTTCGCCCGACAGCGCGATTTCGCCGAGCACCACTGCTTCGCTCGGCACCGGCCGTTCGGACATCGCCGACACCAGCGCCGCCGCGACCGCAAGATCGGCCGCCGGGTCGCTCAGCCGATAGCCACCGGCAACGTTCAAATAGACTTCCGCAGTCGCGAAGCTGAGCCCGCAGCGCGCTTCGAGCACCGCCAAAATCATTGCCAGCCGTCCGCTGTCCCAGCCGACCGCCGCGCGCCGCGGCGTGGCCCCGCTTGCCAGCCGCACGGTCAGCGCCTGGATCTCGACCAGCACGGGCCGCGAGCCCTCAATCGCCGGGAACACGCTGGTGCCGCTGACCGGCTCGCCGCGGTGCGTGAGGAACAGAGCCGACGGGTTGGGCACTTCGGTCAGGCCCTCGGTCTCCATCGCGAACACGCCGATCTCGTCGGTGCCGCCGAAGCGGTTCTTCATCGCGCGGAGGATGCGGTATTGGTGGCTGCGCTCACCCTCGAAGCTCAGCACCGTGTCGACCATATGTTCGAGCACGCGCGGGCCGGCGATGGTGCCGTCCTTGGTGACGTGGCCGACGAGGACGACCGCGGTCCCGCGTTCCTTGGCGAAGCGCACCAGTTCCTGTGCCGAAGCGCGGACCTGGCTGACCGTGCCGGGCGCGCCCTCGATCAGGTCGGAATGCATGGTCTGGATGGAGTCTATGACGAGCATGGCCGGCGCATCGTCGCCAACCGTGGTCAAGATATCACGCACCGAGGTCGCCGCCGCGAGCCGCACCGGCGCGCCGCCGAGGCCCAGCCGCACCGCGCGTAGCCGCACCTGCTCGGCCGATTCCTCGCCCGAAACGTAGACGATTTGGTGCCCCGCCTGCGCCAGCCGCGCCGCGACCTGGAGCAACAGGGTCGACTTGCCGATGCCCGGATCGCCACCGACCAGCATCGCCGATCCGGGCACAATCCCGCCGCCGATCGCACGGTCGAATTCGGGAATGCCGCTCGGCAGCCGCTCTGGCAGCGCCGCCGGCGTGTTAAGCCCGATCAGCTGGACCACCCGGCCGCCGCCCTGGAGGTTGTGTTTGGCGGCGAAGATGCTGGTCACTTCGGCCGCTTCCTGGACCAACGTGTTCCACTCGGCGCAGTCGGCGCACTGCCCCTGCCAGCGGTGCGAAACCGACCCGCAAGCCTGGCAGACGTAGCGCGCTTTGACCTTGGCCACTTCTCAATCCGCCCCGGAACGGGGAGGGGGACCATGAGCCGCAGGCGAATGGTGGAGGGGCCCCACGGGCGAAGCGGCGCGGCAGAGGTGGGCCCCCTCCCCCGCTGCGCTTCGCTTGCGGTCCCCCTCCCCGTTTCGGGGAGGATTTAGTTGCGTCGCCATGCCGCACACATACGTGAACAAACAGCGAACGAAAAGGCCTAAAACACCGCCTCGGCCTTGCCGCCCATCATTTGCTGGCGGACCAGCGGGATCGGCGGGCCGCCGTAGCTCAGGAACTGGTCGTGGAAGGCCTTCCACGCTTTCTCGCCGCCGCGGGTCGCCGCCCAATCGTCGCGCAACTTGCGGATCATCAGCTTGCCCATGGTGTAATTGAGATAGGCCGGATCATAGGTCCCGCGCGCCGCCTGCTGCTTTGCGTTGCCCGGGTCCTGATAGCATTGGTTGCGGAACAGGTCGTAGCTCTGCTGTTGGGTCATCGATCCGGTGTGCATCCCGATCGCCGAGAGGAAGCGGCAATCGCGCAGCAGCGCGTTCGAAAGCTGGCCGATCATCACCTCGTCGGTCCCGCCGCCGACGCCTTTCACGCGCATCATCTCCTCGGAATAATGCGCCCAGCCTTCGGCGAACGCGTAGCCGACGAACACCCGGCCGAACATGTCCTTCGATCGGTTGGCGTGGAGAAAGTTGAGGAAGTGGCCGGGCCACACTTCGTGAACCGAGGTGAACAGCAAGTCGGCCTTGCCTGGAATGAAGGCTTCCTGCTCGGCCTTGGGCCAGGTCGGGTCCGGCGGCGCGATATAATAGACCGACGGCAGGTTCTTTTCGTACGGCCCGGGGATGTTGATGTAGGCCGCGTTCTGCTGGTTGTACGGCGGCGCTTCCTCGACCTTCGCTTCCTCCGGTCCCGGGATCGTCACGATGTCATGGTCGATGATGAACTGCTTGAGGCCGGCGAGCTGCGCCCGCGCTCCGGCGACCGCGCCGCCGGTCGGCTTTTCGGCGTTCATCTTGTCCATGCACGCGGCGATTGTCGCCCCCGGTGCATAGCGCGCGCAGGCCTCGCCCAGCAGCTTCTGGTTCGACGCGAGGTCGGCGCGCCCAATCTGCTCAAGCTGCTCGACCGGCGTTGTCACCATTTCAGTGTCAGCGAGCATGCGCCGGAACTTATCCTTGCCGAGCGCGAAATTGGGCTTAGCGGTGGCGCGCTGGGTTTCGACCCAGGCGACCGTGTCCTGCATCGCCTTGACCGCATTGTCGGTCGCGCTCTTGAGTGCGGCCTGGTCCTCGGGTGTGCCGACATCCTTCCACGCCGCGGTGCCGTCGCCCGGATAATAAGCGACGAAGCCGCCGAACGCCTTCGTCGCATAATCGACGAAGCTGGTCGCCATCGGCGCCTTGATGTTGGCGCGCATGTGCTCGGTCGCGCGCGGCACGTTCTGGAGGAACTTGATATACGCCTTCAGCCGCTGCTCCTTGGGCGCGTAAGGCACGGTGATGTAGACCGATGGGTCGAGTGCGCCGAGGTAAGACGCCGGGTTGGTGTGCGGCTGATCGGCGCCGGTCGGGTCGATCCAGAACAATTGCCCCTTGGCGACCGCGATCAGATAGTCGCGCTGATAACGCTGTTCGGGGGTCAGCTTGTCGTCGCTGAAGCCTTGCGCGTCGGCGATCGCTTTCTTCAGGCGCTCGACCTCGGCAGTGATTCCAGCTTCGGATAGGTCGGCGATCTGACCGTCATATTCGTGGCGGCCCTGCCCAACGGCGAAGCCCGGATTGGCCTTAAAGCTCGCCTCGATGAACGCATTGACGAAACCCGGCCAATCGCCCTGCAGCGCCGCCTGGCTGGTGCCGTTATCCGGCGCGTTTCCAACCTTGCAACCCGAAACAACCAGCGCGGCCGCCATGGCCGACGCGACTAACAATTCACGCATCCCTCTCTCCTCCTGGAGGGGCGGCGCGTACTTACTGGCCCAGTGCACGGCAATAGCGCATCGGCGAACCGACAAACGGCGTGGATGGGCTGGCCTCCCCCGGCCCGCCTGTTATGGCCATGGCATGGACAGCGTTGCTCTTGCCCCTTTGGGAGTCCTGCTGCTCGTCGCCTGCCTGATCGCGATGCTCTCGCGCAGGCTCGGCCTGCCGTACATCGTCGGCCTCGTCGTCGCCGGGTTCCTGATCGCCTTGCTCCCGAGCAGCCCGGAGGTGCCCCTGTCGCCTGCTCTGATCTTCAACGTGTTCCTCCCGCCTTTAGTGTTCGAAGCCGCCATGCAGCTCGATTGGCGCCGTTTCCGCAATGAGCTCCCGCTGACGCTGACGCTCGCGCTTTTCGGCGTCGCCATTGCCGCCACCACAGTTGCGTCGGGCATGCACTGGCTCGCCGGCTGGAGCTGGATCGGTGCCGGCCTGTTCGGCGTGCTGATTGCGGCGACCGACCCGGTGTCGGTGATTGCCGCCTTCCGCGAGATGGGCTGCCAGCCGCGCGTCTCGATGGTTGTCGAATCCGAAAGCCTGTTGAACGACGGCGTTGCCGCGGTCGGCTTCGCTGTGCTCCTGGCCGTAGCCGGCGGATCCTCGCCCGATGCAATGGTTGTCGTCCCACAATTCCTGTGGACTCTGCTCGGAGGCCTCGCAATCGGCCTCGTGGCCAGCGGCGCGTGCCTCCTCATCGTCGGTCGGACCGATGATCCTTTGGTCGAGATCACGCTGACCACCATCGCCGCCTACGGCTCATTCCTGCTCGCCGAACACTTTCATGCCTCGGGGATCATCAGCGCGCTCGCCGCGGGATTGATGATTGGGAACGTCGGCTGGGCCGGGGTCATCTCCGAAGCAGGCCGCGACCGGGTCCACTATGCATGGGAATATTTTGCGTTCCTGGCCAACAGCTTCGTCTTCATCCTCATCGGGATGAACACGGCCAACCAGCCGTTGCGCGAGCTTGTCTCGGCCGCATCGCTCATCGCCGTGGTGCTGGTGCTCGCCGGACGAGGGCTGTCGGTCTATCCGTTGGCGGCGCTGTTCGGGCGGTCCCGCTGGCGCCTGCCGGCGAGCTATCAGCACACTCTGTTCTGGGGCGGTCTGCGCGGCGCGCTCGCGCTCGCTTTGGCGCTCGCCGTTCCCACGTCGGTGCCGGAACGCGGCGCGATCATCGTCGCCGCCTTCGTGGTCGTCGCGTGCTCGATCCTCGTCCAGGGCCTGACCATGCCTTGGCTGATCAAGCGGTTTAGCCTGAACGACACAGATTCGCGGAAAGGGCCCAGGCTGGTTGCCGCTGAGTAGCGCCGCCGCTAGGCGGCGCGCGTGAGCCTGCTCCCCGAACCGTTCCGCATTCCCGACTTTCGCGTCTATTGGCTGGCCCGGCTCGCCTCGACGATCGCGCAGGTCAGCATGGTCGTTGTGATCGGCTGGCAGGTTTACGACATCGCCCGCCAGACGATGGGTCTCAAGCAAGCTTCGTTCCAGCTTGGCCTCGTGGGCGTCGTCCAGTTCGTTCCCTTGTTTGCGCTGACCCTCATCACCGGGTGGGCCGCCGACCGCATCGACCGGCGCTACATCGCCCGGGCCGTGCTCGCGCTCGAAGCGTTGTGCGCCGCCATCCTTGCGTGGCTGGCCTGGACTCACACGACGACCATTCCCGCGCTGTTCGGGGTCGCGGGTTTGCTTGGGGTCGCGCGGGCGTTCGCCGGTCCGGCGCTGCAGGCGCTCGCGCCCAATCTCGTCCCGCGCGCAATCCTGCCGCGCGCTATCGCGTTGTCCTCGATCGCCTGGCAGGTCGGCGCCATCTTCGGTCCCGCGGTCGGCGGCTATCTTTACGCCGCCGCGCCGTACCTGCCCTACACCGTCGCCTGCGCGTTATTCGCGGTCTCGTTGCTATGTGTGTTTCTGATCGGCCCAAAGCCGCAGACCGCCGTCGACCGCAACCGTCATCCGTGGAAGCAAATGGTGGACGGCCTGCACTATGTCCGCCGCAACAAGCTCGTGCTTGGCGCGATCAGCCTCGACCTGTTCGCGGTCCTCCTCGGCGGGGCGACGGCAATGCTGCCGGTGTTCGCGCGCGACGTGCTGCACGCCGGGCCAGAGGGCCTCGGGCACTTGCGCGCCGCGCCGGCGGTCGGGGCGACGTTGACCGCCGCCTTCTTCTCCATCCGTCCGCTGAAGCACAACGTCGGGGTCAAGATGCTCGGCGCCGTCGGGATTTTCGGATTGGCGACGATCGTCTTCGGCTTTTCGCACTGGATGCCGTTGTCGCTCGCCGCTTTGGCCCTGCTCGGCGGCGCCGACATGTTCTCGGTCTATGTCCGCCAATCGCTGATTCAGCTCCACACCCCGGACGAAATGCGCGGCCGGGTCGGCGCAGTCTCATCCTTGTTCATTTCCGCTTCGAACGAGCTCGGCGAGGCGGAATCCGGTTTCCTCGGCGCGCTGATCGGTCCAGTGGCGTCGGTCATCGCCGGCGGGTTCGGAGCGATCGCCGTGGTCTTTTTGTGGAGGTGGTGGTTCCCCGAGCTGCGTCTTGCAAAAAGCTTTGAGGCGCCCGACTTGCGTCGGTCTAAAACCCTCGTTGAGGAGAGCCTCGAATGAAAGCCGGCACCATTCTCGAGACCATCGGCGGCACGCCGCACGTCCGGATCAACCGCTTGTTCGGGACCGATGCCGACGTGTGGATCAAGCAGGAACGCGCCAACCCGGGCGGTTCGATCAAGGACCGTATCGCGATGGCGATGGTCGAGGACGCGGAGGCTTCGGGCAAGCTCAAGCGCGGCGGGGTGATCGTCGAGCCGACCTCGGGCAACACCGGCATTGGCCTCGCCATGGTCGCCGCGGTAAAAGGCTATCGACTGATCCTCGTCATGCCCGACAGCATGAGCATCGAGCGCCGGCGACTGATGCTCGCTTATGGCGCCGAATTTGAGCTGACGCCGCGCGAAAAGGGCATGAAAGGCTCGATCGCCCGCGCCGAGGAAATCGTCTCCGCCACCGACGGCGCGTGGATGCCGCAGCAGTTCGAAAACCCAGCCAACGTCGAGATTCACCGCCGGACGACCGCCCAGGAAATCCTGCGCGATTTCGCCGACGCGCCGCCGGCCGCGCTGATCACCGGCGTCGGCACCGGCGGTCACATCACTGGTTGCGCCGAAGTGCTCAAGCAGGAATGGCCGGAATTGAAGGTGTTCGCGGTCGAACCGACGCTGTCGCCAGTCCTGTCGGGCGGCGAACCCGGGCCGCACCCGATCCAGGGCATCGGCGCCGGTTTCATCCCGGCGATCATGGATGTCAGCGTGCTCGACGGCGTCATCAAGGTCGATCCCAACGACGCCAAGGAAATGGCGCGCCGCGCCGCCCGCGAAGAGGGCATGCTGGTCGGAATTTCGTCTGGTGCCACCCTTCAGGCGATTGCCCAGAAGCTTCCCGAGCTCGGGCCGACCGCGCGGGTTATCGGCTTCAATTACGATACCGGCGAGCGCTATTTGTCGGTTCCGGATTTCCTTCCCGAACAGGCTTAAGACACCGCTAACCGCGCTTGTTTGGCGGGCCGTTAACCCGCGTCCGTTTAAAAGACTCGCACATACACGGGCGCAAGGGGTGGTCCGGATGAGTGGGTGAAGTCTTTATGCGTCGAACCCTGTTCGGCAAATCTCCAGAACTTGAACGCCTTGCGCCGGCGCGCGTGTCAGCGCGCGAAGCGCTGACATTCGACATTGTCGACCATGAATCGAGCGTCGACCAAACCCTGATCGAGCGCCGCGTGGGCAGCTGGGCCGTCGCCCCGTGGCTGCTGCTTGCCGGGCACATGATCATTGGCGCGTCGTTGCTGTTGCAAGACAGGCCGGCCGCGAGCGCCGCGACGCTGACCGCGGTGTTTCTTCCATTCGGGCTTTCGCTAGCCGCCGACCTGGCTGCCGGCCTGGTGTTGATCTACCGCCGCCGGCTGCACCTCGCACCACACGCGGCCGCCCGGCTGATGTGCGGCTACGTCGCCGCGACAGGCGTGTTGTCGAGTCTGTCGAGCGTTGCCACCGGATCGCTGGGGTTGCGCGACGCAAGTTTTATTACACTCGCCATGGCCACCGGCTTTTTCGTGCGGTCAATGGCCGCGGTCGCCTCTCCTCCGCTGGCGATCGTCAGCGCCTTCATCGCGGCCATCACGACCTTGTTCTTTTCTAGCAATCCGTTGGTGTCCTTCACCATCAACACGCTCGCCGTGACCATGGCGATCTACAGCGTCGCGGTGACACGCCGGGCGATCGCCGGCGGGCGCCGCCGCCTCGCGCTCGAATGGCAGGCCAAGAAGGCGCTCAATTTCGTCGACGAGTTCGAAAATACCGGTCGCGGCTGGTTCTGGGAAACCGACTCGCTCGGCACTTTGTCCTACGTCTCGCGCCAGCTCGCCGAAGACTTTCAGTGCGAGCGCGAAGCGCTGCTTGGCCGGCAGTTTACCGACCTGCTCTCGGTCGACACGCAATGTCTGGACACGATCGAGGAGCGCAAGACCCTCGGCTTCCATTTGTCGGCGCGGTTTCCTTTTTCCGATGTGGTCGTGCGTCCGGCGAGCGATCAGGACGTTCATTGGTCGCTGTCCGGCAATCCGATCTTCGACGATCGCGGCCGCTTTCTTGGGTTCCGCGGGATCGGCACGGACCTTACCGAGCAGCGCCGTTCCGAACAGGAGATTTCGCGGCTCGCGCGCTTCGATTCGCTGACCAGCCTGCCCAACCGGGCCATGATGCGTCAGACGCTCGACGAAGCACTGCGCAACTCGACCCACCGCCGCAAGGGCTGCGGCCTGTTCCTGATCGATCTCGATCGCTTCAAGAACGTCAACGACACGCTCGGCCACCCGGTCGGCGATGCATTGCTCCGCCAGGTCGCGGACCGGCTGAAGTCGGTTATGGGCAATCACGGCCAGGTCGGGCGGCTGGGCGGCGATGAATTCCAGGCAGTGCTCCCGGGCACCGTCGACATCGGCCTGCTGGAATCGCTCGCGCGGACGCTGATCGAGCAGGTCTCCCGGCCCTACGTCATCGAGGGTCACAGAGTGACCATCGGCGCGTCGGTCGGAATAACGATCGGTGACCCGGGCCGGGCCAGCGCCGACGCCCTCGTCCGCAATGCGGACCTTGCGCTCTACGCCGCCAAGGACGCCGGCCGCGGCAAGCATTGCTTCTACCAGCCGTCGATGCACAGCGAAGCGGCCGAGCGGCAAGTACTGGAAAACGACCTGAGGCAGGCGATCGACCGCGGCGAACTAAGCGTCGCTTATCAGCCGATCGTCCGTACCGCCGGCGAGGAGATTTCGGGATTCGAAGCGCTGGTGCGCTGGACCCATTCGACCCGCGGCGCGATCTCCCCCGACAAGTTCGTGCCATTGGCCGAGGAAGCCGGATTGATCGGCAAGATCGGCGAGTGGGTACTGCAAACCGCGCTCGCGGAAGCGGTGAACTGGCCCGATCAGGTGCGGATCGCGGTCAACCTTTCGCCGCTCCAGTTCAACGACCCCGCGATCGTCGCCACGGTCGCGCGGATCCTGAACGAGACTGGAGTTCGCGCCGATCGCCTCGAGCTCGAGATCACTGAGGGCGTGTTCCTTGCGGAAGGTGACACCACCGACGACACCTTCGCCAGGCTCAAACACCTCGGCGTCCGTCTCGCGCTCGACGACTTCGGCACCGGCTACAGTT
>DATFUB010000096.1:0-3636 GCA_035261225.1 Sphingomicrobium sp. | reverse complement strand
GTCACCTGATCGGCGAGGAGCCTTCGCCCGCGCCAGTCGAGGAGATCGAGGAAGCGGCCTGACGTCTCCAGGGCGCTTTCTCCCGGGCGGTCCTCCCGATCAGGGCCGCCCGGCTCTCCCTCGCCACCGGCTGGGGACGGCGACCGGAATTAGTCAAAAGCGGCCGCAGGGATCGTCCAAAGGGACAATGCAGACGCTCCCCACTATCCGCCTGCGATCACAACCGGCCGCCGCGCCGGAACGGGTCGCCGCCCGGTGTCCCCGCCGTCCCCAACCCGTGTCGAGGATTTTCCAGGAGATTTCCAATGGCGAGAGATCGCCCATCGGTGACGCTCGAGCGGCTCGAACAGGCCGCCTCGAGCCTCCGCCCGATCGAGCGCGAGGTGCTGGTCCTCAGCGCCCGCGAGCATCTGTCGAGCAACGAGATTGCGGCGCGGCTCGGCATCACGACCACAGCGGCCGAGCGCATTCTCGTGACGGCTCTGTGCAAGCTCGATCGCGCGCTTGAGCGGCAGGAGCGGGCGTTGCGGAGGCCGAGGCCCTGGTGGCGCTTCTGGTGAGACAAGTTCGGGTGGAGCGGAATTTTGGAATTTCGCGCCTTTGGGCCGGCCCTGGGTCAATTTGAAAAAGCATCGCGCCGGCACGCGCGGGTCGCGGTGGTGAGGCTCCTTTCGGAGTCGTTTTTATCGATCGACGACCCTGACCCGCCTGCACGGGTTTCTGTACCTCGGATCCGGCGTCACTCCGAGCTCGCGCATGAGCTGATCCTGGTCACTGGCATAATAGATGCCCGGGTGGTTCGGGCCAAAAATTTGCTGGACCAGCTCCGTCTCCAGCCGAAATTCCGATCGCGGCGGGAGACCGGTCAGGCGGGCCAGGGCCTGCCGCGTTCCGGGCCCCGACTTGCCGTCGATCGGGCCGGAATAGAGGCCGCGCTCGTGGAGCCGGCTCTGCATGGCGCGGATCAGGGCCGGATCATAATCCTGCAATCTCGCTCGTTCGAAACAGGTCTCCGAATCGGCGGAAACGGACGCCAACGGCGTTGCCAGGAACGCTCCGGCAAGGGCGATCCGCGCGATCAGTCGGTAATTGCTCATGTTCACCTCTCCATCCCTTTAGGGAATGCCAAATGCCGCGAGGATCCCGCGCGCCTGGCGCGGCCAATCGTCGCCCTCGTCAAACAGATCCGCCTTCGCCCTCAGTTCGGCGCTGAGGGCGCGCAGCCGTTGGGCGTCGCCCTTCTGGAGCCCGTCCATCAAGGCGACCTGGAGCGCATAGGTCGAATAAGGATCCGCACCGCGCAGGGCATCGATGAGGCTGTTGGCGGCCTTGCCTTCGCGCGCGAGGGATGCGGCCCGCAGGGTCGCCGCATCCTCCTTGACCAGGGCATTTGCGGCCTGGGTATCCGCAACCCGGCCGAACAGCCGTTCGGCCTGGTCGAAGTCGCCCCGGTAATAAGCGATGAGCGCGCCGGTGAAGGCGACGATCTCGCTCGGCTGGTCGCCGAGCTCGGGGACATAGACCCAACCTTGCCGGCGCTCGGGCGTGATCAGCTGAGTCCACGGGCCCGAATGCTCGAGCGCGCGCATCGCCGGCCCGACTTGCGGCCCGGCGCAATCTCTCTGCCGGGTAGCGCACAGCCGAAGCGCGCTCGGCGAACGGAAGCGATTGACGACGTCCCGCCGCAAGGGGACGGTCCCAAGCACATAAAGCGCGCGCGGCAGGCCCAGGGACAGCGCTCGATCGCCGCGGCGGACGGTCCATAGCGCGCCCCGCGGCGCATGGGCGTCCTCGAGCGGGCGCACCAGGAGATAGGATTGGACGATCACGTCCGGGCCGTACGGGCTCGCGCTGCCCCACAGGATCATATCGAGGTCGGGATTCTCGCGCAGCGTCGCCGCCGCCGAGCGCGAGGCCGGCGCCGGCAACGTCTCATTGGACCAGATCACCAGCCCATTGCCGAAATCCAGATGTTTGGGGTTGGCCGGCCACGGCGTCTTGCGCAGCGTTCGCCACAGGCCGAGGTTGAGCGTCGCCGTCACATTCTCGCCGATCGCGCTGCTCGATTCAAACCGGGCCATGTAGATCGTCACGTCGGGCAGCGCCGGCTGCGCCGGGACCTCCGATCCCGCGGCCATGGCCAGCGCGGCCAGCAACCATCTGGGCCGGCGGATCATCCGGGCCGCCGCGCGCATCGGCTCGCAAGGTCCGACCGAATCGCGCTCTTGACCAGCGGGGCGGACGTCACGCTGGCCGGCAGGCTCGCGCCAAACACGGCGGCGCGCTGGAGCAATTTGCAGCGGGTCGCCGGCTTGACGGCCGCGTCGACCGACAAGGCATAGAGGGTCACGACGAGGATGAAGTTGCTCGATCCCTCGAACGATCCGCCATTGATGTCCTGCTTGATCGGAATCGCGACGGGCAGGCTTCCGTGCAGTCCGCCAAGATAGATACTGCCTTCGAACGCCGACACTTGCGGCAGGCGCTTGCCATGGCCCGAGACGATCTGAATTGCACCCCGGTTGCGCCAGCGTTGCTCGATGACCGCCGGAGACGGCGAAACCGGCTGCGGGGCGGGGGACACGAGGATACGGTTCTGGGCATTGAGCCCCAGGCTCGTGTCCCAGACCAGGCTGATCTGCAGTTTCTCGTTAAGCGTGGCCGCCCATTGCCGGACATGCTCTTCAAGGGCCCTGTCGCTGCTGGTCACATAAAGCAGGTCGATGTTGAAGCGCGTCGGCAGCGCTTGCCCGTAGGCCGGCCCGGCGGCGAGCGCCGCGATGGCGCCGATCAACCGGCTGGGCAAGCGCATGAAAAACCTTCCTGGCGCGGCGTTTTGCTGCCGAAATCGAGCACGTCGATCGCCACTTTATAGATACAGGCCTGCCCCGCCGTCGCGAGTGGCGGTTGACCCGAGGCCGCGTCTCCGACCCCGAACGCCTCGACCAAAGGCTTGGCCGGATCGACGATGAGGGCCCCGTTTGGCGCCGGATTCGAAAGGCTCCAATTCGTTACCGTTTCGGCTTCGCGGGTGAGGCTCCCCTTGCCGACAAGGGCGGCGCGGTTGCCGGAATTGGTCAGGCCGACGACGATGCGATCGGCGGCGCATTGCACCGGCAGCACGCTCAGCGCCGATCGGTAGGTGACCGTATGATCCTGCACGAACGTCCAGATCAGGATGAAGAGCGGGAGCGCGCCGATCAGTGCGGGAAAGGTGACGCCCGACCGGAACCGGCTCCAGAAGGTCTGGAATTGTTCGCAATTGGAGCAATAGACCGCGCCGGCCTTGATCGGTTTCAGGCAATAACGGCAGGGCTTATCATTGGGCCCGGTCGCGGGCGGACTCATGGCTGGCCCGCCCGGACGGCGGCTGCGCGGCTGGATCGGCCGGCGCAAAAACCAGGGATCCGCGGGCGCGCTCGACAACTCGATCCGGCATTTGTCATGCCGATGATCCCTTCGCGTTTGCCGAGCAGCTCCTGATAGAATGCCGGCGGCCCTTTTCCAAGCGGGATTCGGCGCGCACCCGGACCGCGAGCATGGCCTCGACCGGCGGCTCCTTCGTCCCGGGGTGATGACTGCCGCGAATGCAGGCGCACGTCACGGCCTGACGCGCAGCCTCGGCTCGCGCACGCC
>DATFUB010000095.1:0-3487 GCA_035261225.1 Sphingomicrobium sp. | reverse complement strand
TGCAGCAGCTCGGTGCGCACGCGCTCCGGCTTGGCGTCGGGCTTGTCGATCTTGTTGATGGCGATGATCATCGGGACCTTCGCCGCCTTGGCGTGATTGATGGCCTCGACGGTCTGCGGCATCACGCCGTCGTCCGCCGCGACCACGAGAATCACGATGTCAGTCACCTTGGCGCCGCGCGCGCGCATCGCGGTGAACGCGGCGTGGCCGGGCGTGTCGATGAAGGTGATCTTCTTGCCGCTTTCCGGCGAGGTCACCTGATAGGCGCCGATATGCTGGGTGATGCCGCCGGCCTCGCCTGACACGACGTTGGCGTGGCGAAGCGCATCGAGCAGCGAAGTCTTGCCGTGATCGACGTGGCCCATCACGGTTACCACCGGCGAGCGCGGCTCGGTGTCGGAGGAATCGTCGACGATATCGAACAGGCCTTCCTCGACGTCGGCCGCGGCCACGCGCTTGACGGTGTGGCCGAGTTCCTCGGCGATCAGCTGCGCGGTGTCGGCATCAATCACGTCGGTGATCTTGTGCATCGCGCCCTGCTTCATCAGCAGCCGGATGACATCGACGGCGCGCTCGGCCATGCGATTGGCGAGTTCCTGGATGTTGATGGCTTCCGGGATGATCACCTCGCGAACCAGCTTTTCCTTCGGCTCGTTCGACTGATGTCCCTTCAGGCGCTGGGTGCGGCGGCGGAACGACGCGATCGAGCGCTCGCGCACGTCATCGGCATTGAGCGCGGTGACCAGCGTCAGGCGTCCGCGCTGTTTCGCCGGCGCCGGCTTGGCGGTCGTTTTGGGGGCCGCCGCGGGGCGGACAACGCCGCCGGGGCCGCGACGGATCTGTCGCGGGCCTTCATCCTCGTCGGTGATGTCGGCGGCGACACCGGGCGCCCGCGCGACCGGCACCGCGGCGCGAGCCACGGTTGCGGTCTTGGCCTCGGCTTCGCCAAAACGCTTCTTGGCTTCGAGCTCGGCCTTGCGCTTGGCTTCCTCGTCCTGCCGGTGGCGTTCTTCCTCGGCCTTGCGGCGGGCTTCGGCGGCTTCGCGTTCGGCCTGCTCGATGCCTTCCTTGCTGTTGCGGCGCTTGGCTTCCTCTTCCGCCAGCCGGCGCTCTTCGACGTCGCGGACTTTTGCGTCCGCGAGGGCGCTGGCGCGCGCGCTGCGCTCATCCTCGGTCAGGGTGCGCAGCACCACGCCCGAGCTGCCGCGTGCCGGGATCGACGGTGTCGGGACACGGGTCATCGGCGCCTTGACCGGCGCCGCCTTGGCGGCGGCCGGCTCAGGCGCATGGGACGTTTCGGCTGCGGGTCCGTCGCCACCGACGCGGCGCTTGCCGCGCTTTTCGACCACGACCTGCTTGGTACGGCCATGGCTGAAGCTCTGGCGCACGGTGCCCGTCTCGACGCGCGGCTTGAGCGTCAAGGTCTTGGTCGGGACACTCAGTGTCTTGTCGCCAGGAGATTTCGTATCAACCATTCAGCAGTCCCAATCTTGTTGCGTTGTGCGTATCCGCACAGTCGTTTTATGCAAGTCTTTGTCAGCGGTTCGTCTCAGAATTCTTGGCCGGTTTACCGACCGTCTTGTCGTCATCCGCCATCCGGTATCGGACCAGGGTATGGCTGCGGGACAAGAACGTCTTGCTCGCCGGGCCCGGGAGCAGGGCAGCATGTATCACATTTGACCGGCCCAGTGCCAAATCCAATTGTGCTGAGGTTAGCGCCCTCACAACGGGAAATTCGCGCGATTCATCGCCATTTCCGGCATTTTGCCTGACGATGGCGTCCAATTTCCGGATTCCGTCAGCCGCGCCGTCCGAGGCATGGATCAGGGCTTTGATCGAATTTTGGGCCTGCCGCTGTTCAATGGCAGCCTCGACCTTGCTGAAGCCGGATATCACCTGGCCGGCCTTGGCGGCCATCGCGAGCGCTTCGATCACGCTGCGCACCAGCAAGCCTTCCGTGTCTGCCGCCAGCGTCGGCGCCACATGGACGTCGCGCTTGAACCCTTTGCTGAATTGGCTACGCCGCGCCGCTTCCGCAACGGTCTGACGGGAGGCCGAAACCCAAAGGCCGCGGCCGGGCAGCTTGCGTTTCAAATCCGCCATCACCTCACCCTGGGGGGAGACGACGAACCGGATCAGCTCATCGATCGCCCGTACCTGCCGCGTGACCGCGCACATCCGCACCGTCGCGGACCTGTCGGTCCGCGGTCCGTTGTCGAGATCGGGGTCGGCGAAAGCAAGCATGCGTATGACATCGCTCCTAACATCTGCGCGTATTCGGGGCGCAAAACCGCTGTTTATTGTGACGGAACACGCCTCAAACCGGCTGATCTTCGGGGGCCTCGGCCCCGTCGGTCTTCTTGACGAGATCGGCCTCGGTGATCCAGCCGGCGATGACGCGCGCCTGCATGATCATGTTCTCCGCGTCATCGCGCGAGGTTTCGTTGGGATCGAGGATGCCGGGATGCTTGGTCGGCTCGCCGCCTTCCTTGCGCTCGGTCCAGCCGACCAGGTCGTCGGTGGCGCAACCGGCCAGATCCTCGACCGTCTTTATGTCGTTCTCGCCAAACTTCACCAGCATCTTCGAGGTCACGCCGGGCACCGTCTTCAGAGCATCATCCACGCCGAGTTCCTTACGTTTGTTTTCGAGTTCGCCTTCGAGCTGTTCCAGATATTCGCGGGCCCGGTTCTGCAGTTCGGTCGCGGTTTCGTCGTCGAAACCTTCGATCCCGGCCAGTTCCTTGACGTCGACCAGTGCCAGTTCCTCCACCGAGGTGAAGCCTTCCGACGCCAGCAATTGGCCGACCACTTCATCGACGTTCAGCGCTTCCATGAACACCCGCGTTGAGTTTTCGAAATCGGCCTGGCGCCGCTCGGATTCTTCCTGTTCGGTCAGAATGTCGATATCCCAGCCGGTCAGTTGTGAGGCGAGACGCACGTTCTGGCCGCGCCGGCCGATCGCCAGCGACAGCTGGTTATTGGTGTCGGGGACCACGACTTCGATCCGCTCGCGCTCCTCGTCGATCACCACCTTGGCGACTTCGGCGGGCGCGAGCGCATTGACGACAAAGGTCGCGATGTCGGGCGACCACGGAATGATGTCGATCTTCTCGCCCTGCAATTCGTTCACCACGGCCTGCACGCGCGAGCCGCGCATGCCGACGCAGGCGCCGACCGGGTCGACCGAGGAATCCCTTGAAATCACGCCGATTTTCGCGCGCGACCCGGGATCGCGAGCGACCGCCTTGATCTCGACAATACCGTCATAGATTTCCGGCACTTCCTGCGCGAACAGCTTGGCCATGAATTGCGGATGGGTGCGGGAGAGGAAAATCTGCGGTCCCCGGGTTTCGCGCCGCACATCGAAAATATAGGCGCGGACGCGGTCGCCGTTGCGGAACACCTCGCGCGGCAGCATCTCGTCGCGGCGCACGATGGCTTCGCCGCGGCCCAGGTCGACAATGACGCTGCCATATTCGACGCGCTT
>DATFUB010000094.1:0-42873 GCA_035261225.1 Sphingomicrobium sp. | reverse complement strand
CGCAATGCCCGACGCAAGGCCGCCCCCGCCGCACGGGATCAGGATCCGCGTCGGTGACCGGCTAAGCTGCTCGACGATCTCGAGACCGGCAGTCCCCTGGCCGGCGACGATCGCCGGATCGTCGAAGCTCGGCACGACGGTCGCACCGCTTTCGCCGGCGAGCCGCCGGGCGATCTCCTCGCGGCTTTCCGTTCGCCGATCATAAAAGACGATCTCGGCGCCCTCGCTCCGCGTTCCATCGACCTTCACCGCCGGAGCATCGGCCGGCATGACGATCACCGCGCGAATCCCGAGCCGCCGCGCCGCGATCGCGACGCCGCGCGCATGATTGCCCGACGAAAAAGCGACGACGCCCCGCGCGCGCTCTTCGGGCGTCAACTGCAGCAGACGGTTGGTTGCGCCCCTGAGCTTGAACGCCCCGCCGGTCTGCAAACACTCGCATTTGAGCAATGTGCGCACGCCATGGATCTCGCCCAGGAGCAGCGGCGTCCGTTCGACGAGGCCCGCAATGCGCTCGCGGGCGGCAATAACATCCGCCAGCGTAACAGTTAACTGGTTGATAACCTTATCCTTTCGCTCAAACGTTGCAGAACGACGACAAATCTTCCCCGAAATGATCCACAGGGATCCAAAAAATGTTGCGCCAACGAACCGCCGCCCATATATCGCGCCTCCGCTGCCCCATGGGACTTCCAACCGCAAGGCAGCTTCGTCGAAACTAACCCAGTTGGAGGTCCCTTGAGTTGCACAAGCATCATCGCGCGCTGGGGCTAGCGCCCTTTCCGACCAACGGCCGTACGGCCGCTGACATCGTATCGCTGCGTCCGGTTCAGCCGGTCACGCTGCTGCGTCCGCACGCGGCCCGCCGCGCTGCCCGCTTCTTCGTCGAGCAGTTCCCTGGGCGTTCGCTTTATGCGGTGAAGGCCAACCCGTCGCCTGATCTCCTGCGGATCCTGTGGGACGCAGGCGTGACCCATTACGACGTGGCGTCGATCGGCGAGGTGCGTCTGGTCTCAGAGACCCTGCCCGACGCCGTCCAGTGCTTCATGCACCCGGTCAAAGCCGAGGAAATCATCGGCGACGCCTATTTCGGCCATGGCGTCAGGACCTTCGCGCTCGATACGCTCGATGAGCTCGACAAGATCGTCCGTGCAACCTCGACCGACGGCGTCGCTGCGACCGATCTCAACCTGCTCGTCCGCATCCGCGTCAGCTCGGATCACGCCAAGCTCAGCCTGGCGTCCAAGTTCGGCGCCGAGGCGCATGAGGTGAGGGCGCTGCTGATGGCCGCCCGCCAGGCGGCCGACGCGCTCGGTATCTGCTTCCATGTCGGCAGCCAGGCAATGAGCGCCGCAGCCTATGCCGAAGCTTTGGCGCGGGTCCGCGACGCGATCGTCGAAGCCGCGATCACGGTCGACATCGTCGACGTCGGCGGCGGCTTTCCGTCGGTCTATCCGGGCATGGAGCCGCCCTCGCTCGAAAGCTTCTTCTCGGTCATCCACGCCGGGTTCGAGGCGCTGCCGATCAGTTATTCGGCCGAATTGTGGTGCGAGCCGGGCCGTGCGCTGTGCGCCGAATATGGCAGCCTCGTCGTCCGCGTCGAAAAGCGCCGCGGCAATGAGTTGTACATTAACGACGGCGCCTATGGCGCGCTGTTCGATGCAGCGCACATCGGTTGGCGCTATCCGGTGCATCTGATCCGTCCGTCCGATTCGCGCGTGAAGCCGATGGAATTCAGCTTCTACGGCCCGACCTGCGACGATCTCGACCATATGGCGGGGCCGTTCGAGCTACCCGGCGACGTTGGGCCCGGCGATTATATCGAGGTCGGGATGCTCGGCGCCTATGGCTGCGCGATGCGCACCGGCTTCAACGGGTTTGGCACGGTCAGCGCCGAGATTGTCGACGATGAGCCGATGGCCAGCCTCTATCTCGAGCCGGGCAAGATCACGCGCTCCAACGTCGTGAAGCTTTAGGGGCCATTCCCGACGACCGTTCGCCCTGAGTCTGTCGAAGGGCTGTAATTTTCTTTTGCAATCAATAAAGGGCAGGGCTTCGACAAGCTCACCCGAACGGAGTTTGTGACGCCATGACCACCGAAGACTTGATCGACCAGGGCAAGGTCAATGACACCCGCAAGGCGGAGCTGCTGTCGACCCCGGTCGAGCATATCGACATCACGAAGTTCGACGCCCGTCCAATTGTCGAGGCGATGGGCAAGATGAGCTTCACCAGCCGCGACCTCGCGCGCGCCACGGGCATCTACAACCAGATGCTCGAGGACCCGCAGTGTTCGGTGATCCTGGTCATCGCGGGCTCGACTTCGGCCGGCGGTTGCATGGACCTCTATGCCGAGCTGGTGAAGTCCAACATGGTCGATGCGATCGTCGCCACCGGGGCCACGATCGTCGACATGGATTTCTTCGAAGCGCTTGGCCACAAACACTATCAAGCCAATGAAATTCCAGACGATGATACGCTGCGCTCGCTGTATATCGACCGCATTTACGACACCTATATCGACGAAGAGCAATTGCAGGATTGCGACTTCACCATCGGCAAGATCGCCGATGGACTCGAGCCCCGCGCCTACTCCAGTCGTGCATTCATTCGCGAGATGGGCAAATGGCTTTCCGAGGGCAACGCCAAGAAGGAAGGCAGCGTCGTCCAGCTCGCTTACGAGCATGACGTGCCGATCTTTTGCCCGGCCTTCGTCGATTCATCGGCCGGCTTCGGCCTCGTGAAGCACCAGGTCGACGCGATGAAGCGCGGCGGGCATTACATGGTGCTCGACGCCATTGCCGACTTCCGCGAACTGACCGACATCAAAATCAAGGCCGGCACCACCGGCCTGCTGATGATCGGCGGCGGCGTGCCGAAGAACTTCACGCAGGACACCGTAGTGTGCGCGGAAATCCTCGGCCACGACGATGTCGAGGTGCACAAATATGCGGTTCAGATCACCGTCGCCGACGTCCGCGACGGCGCCTGTTCCTCGTCGACGCTGCAGGAAGCGGCGAGCTGGGGCAAGGTCTCGACCGCAATGGAGCAGATGGTGTTCGCCGAAGCGACCAGCGTCCTCCCCTTGCTGGCCAGCGACGCCTGGCACCGCGGCGCCTGGCGCAACCGCGAAAAGCGTCGGTTTGCCAAGCTGTTCGACTAGGGGATTCGGCTCGCCGAAAACCATTTGTTCACTCTCGGCGAGCACAAGCTGTGTTCGTGGGAGCATCAGCACCGAAGACCGATGACCGGACCGACCGGAGACGCGCCAACCGCGCCGCGCTGCGGCTAAGCGCGACCATCCGGGAAGGGGGCCGCAGCCGGACCCGGGTGCGGCTGATCGATATTTCGACTCACGGCTGCCGGATCGAATGCACATCGATGATGGCTGAGGACAGCTGGATCTGGCTCGGCATCGCCGGTCTGGAAACGCAATATTGCCGCGTCGTCTGGCATTGCCAGGAATTCGTCGGGCTCGAGTTCGCGACGCCTCTGGCGGAAGCGGTGCTCGAACGGCTGCTCCAGGAGCAGGCGCACATGCCTGAGACGACGATCAACGAATTGCGAGCAATCGCGACCCGGACTCACGGGCTGGCGCGGCAGGCGAGCGATGCCGACATTCATCCTCTCGCGGAACTGTCGCGCAAATGTGCGGTCGACGCGGTGGTCGAAGGCTTCCGGATGAGTGAAGCGACCCGGGGCAAAGCCGCCAAGCCGCGGAAAAAGCCTTCAGCGGACGCCTGACGGTGTCCGCCGAGGCTTAAGCGGCCTTGGCCAACCCGCTCAGGATCGGCGCAATTCCGCCTTCGGACTCGATTCGCCCGGCCAGCGAGCCGCGCGGCAGATCCTGTTCGAGCGCCCACGCCAGGACAGCTTCAAGCTGGCCGATCGTGACCTCGTCGCACATCCCGTCGAACGCCAGTTTGACCACCGGGGTCATCGGCGAGCGCAGCTGGATCTTCAGGCCCTTGGCCTCGACCAGCTTGAGATATTCCTCGGGGGCGTCCTCGGCGTCGAGCGCGAAGTCATAAGCGGCGCTCAACCCGTCGTAGAGTGCGGCATTGCTCTGCAATTTCGCCAATCGGGCCTCGTCGGCCTTGCCTCGCACATCGTTCAATTTGCTCTGCAAAGTCCCCTCCATTGTACTGACGGACTCAATCGGCGCCGGCTCGGCCGCCGCTTCCTCCATTATTTCCTCGACCACCGGTTCGGCCGGAACTTCATCGACCAGTTCGATCACCGGTTCCTCGACGATTTCCTCGACCGGCTCCGGGGCCGGCGCCTCAAAGGCGACCGGTTCGTCCGGTGTTTCATCGGCTGGCACAGCCTCCAGTTCCGGCTCGACCTCTGGCGCGGGCGGAAGCGTTGGCTCGACCTTGGCGTGCGATCCATAGAATCCGGTCAGGCCGGCCAGACTGTCGATCAGTTTCGAAAATCCGGGAGCCGCCTTGGGCGCGGCGGTCGGTTCGTCTTCAACCGGAGCTGGCTCTTCGCTCGCGTCAGCCGTCTCGACTGGCGGCTCCTCTTCAACTGCAGCGACCGGCGCCTCGGGCTCAACAATCGCTGACGTCTCGGGTTCGACTTCGACCTCGGGTTCAACAATCGCTGACGTCTCGGGTTCGATCTCGACCTCGGGTTCGATCTCGACCTCGGTCTCGGCCTCCGGTGCCTTGGCGGCTTCAGCCTCGGCCTCCGGCGCCGCGACGGCTTCGGGAGTCTCAACCGGCACGGCGTCGAAGCTGGCGAAGCCATAGACATAATCGACCCAGGCACCGGCGGAACTCAACGGCAACAGCGTCACCCAGCAACGCATGGGTCCGTCCGCCGTCTCGAAGTCGTCCTCGAACGACAAGACATTGCGCGAGATGGCGACGATCGACAGCTTGTTGGCGACGCAGGCCAGCAGCGACGGGCGCGGCGCGTCGACAATTCGCTCCGCCTCGCCCTGCTCCTTCAGTTTTTCCCCGAGATGGCGGATTTCGGCGTCTTCGCCCCCACCAATGAGCTCGAGCAGGAGGCTGCTCGGCGCGGCGTCGGAAATCTCCAGCGGATCGAGATCGTGCAGTGGCGGCAATTCGCGGTCGCCGCGAATCGACAGCCAGTAATTGAGCACCGACGCATGCCTGCGCCGTTCCGAAGCGTCGATCGTCTTGAACGCTTTCAACAACGATTCCGCTGTCGGCTGTTCGCCTGCCTGCATGTCCGAAACGGGCGCGCCCATCCCAACCTCCAATCCCTCTAGCGAAGGACAGGGTGAGCCGCTGACTCTTAGAAAAGGTTAAAACCCGCGGCACCACGCAAGAAAAATGCGGAAGTTTGCCCCGTTACGCTTTCTGTCCCAATGTCCGGCCCCTCAAACAGGGGGATCAAGGATGGACTACAGCCCGATACTCGCGCCGGTGGTCGCACTCGTCGCGTGGACGCTGCTGATGATGCTGTGGATGATGATCGCGCGTTTCGGCCAGTTCCGGCGGATGGGCGTGACCCTCGGCAGCCTTCCGCGGGGTGCTCGCGGCCCTGATCTCGACGGTCGGCCAGACGCCGCCGAAGCTCAGTGGAAATCGCACAACTACAACCATTTGATGGAACAACCGACGATCTTTTATGCGATCGCTTTGACCCTTGCGCTGATGGGTTTCGGGGGCGGCATCAACTATTGGCTCGCGTGGAGTTACGTGGGCCTTCGGATCCTTCACAGCATCGTCCAGGCGACGATCAACATCGTCGTGGTCCGCTTCACGATTTTCTCGCTATCGACCCTGTGCCTGCTCGGCCTCACCGTTCACGCCGGCGCCCGAATCCTCCACGATTGCGGGCTTATCGGCTGAAGCAGGCCGCCAGTTCGACGTGGGTCGACCACCGAAACTGGCCGACCGGCCGGACCCACGCCAGCGTATAGCCGCCGTCAACTAACGTCTTGGCGTCACGCGCGAAGGTCGCGGGGTTGCAGCTGACATAGGCGATTCGCGGCACCGACGACGTCGCCAGCGCCCTCACCTGCTCGTTCGCCCCGGCTCGCGGCGGGTCGAGAATCACCGCGTCGAACCGCGCCAGTTCGACCGGGTCGAGCGGACGCCGGTAAAAGTCGCGGTGCTCGACCGCCATGGCCGGTGCAGCGCGCTTGAGTGACCCCGCCGCATCACGCGACGCCTCGCCGGCGTAGCTCGCGTCAACCGCCAACGCGAACGTGCCGAGCCCGGCAAACAGGTCTGCCGTCTGCCGCGCCTCGCCGATCGCCTCGCGCACCGCGCCGACCAAAGCCGCCTCGCCGTCCGCGGTCGCCTGGAGAAAGCTGCCCATCGGGAAGGCGACCGGGATGCCGGACAGTGTCACAGTCGCGGGCTCGGGCTCGTAGAAGGCTTCTGCGCCGAGGCCGCGGTCGATGCTCAACCGCGTGAGCCGCTGCTCATCGGCGAATGACGTCATAGCTTCAATTGCGGCGAGCCCTTCGGGATCCACGCCCTTCAGCAGGACGTCGGCGCCCTGGTCGACCAGCGTCAGCTGGATCTCGGCGGCTCGGCCCGGCTTGAGCAACGGCCCGAGCAACCCGCGCAGTGGCGCAATCAAACCGAACAATTCGGCCCGCAGGATATGGCATTCGCGCATATCGACGATCTGCTGCGATTTCTCGGCGTTGAAGCCGATCACCACGCCCTTCCCGACCTTCAGCGCGCGCAATGTCGCCCGCCGACGGCTATGCGGCGGCGACAAATGCGGTTCGCGAATCTCGGTCGTCAGCTCATGCTGCGCGAGCGCACTCTCGATCCGCGACACGAGATAGCCGCGATAGGCCTCGTCGTCGGCATGCTGTAGCTGGCACCCGCCGCATTCGGGGAAATGGCGGCACGGCGGTGTCTGGTTGTGCGGCCCGAACGCCAGCGCCCCGTCATCGAGCAATGCATCGCCCGGCACCGCGAACGGTACGTGGCGGCCGCCGGACGTAACCCCGTCGCCCCGCGCCGCGATGCGGATGACCGGATCGTTCACAACAGCGCGATGGCTTGCGGAATCGCCGCCGCCAGATCGTCGCCGATCATCTGCGGGCCGGCGATCTCTGCCGCTCGGCCATGCAGCCACACCGCCGCGCAAGCGGCATCGAACGCCTCAAGCCCACGCGCTCGCATCGCCGCGGCGACACCGGCGAGGACGTCGCCGGTCCCCGCGCTCGCCAGCCATGCCGGCGCCGGCGGCGCAAACCCGAGCCTGCCATCGGGAGCGGCAACCAACGTGTCCGGTCCCTTGTAGATCACCACCGCGCCGGACAGCTCCGCCGCCCGCAGCGCTCTCTCGGCTTTATTGCCGGGCAAGTTCTCGAACAGGCGGGTAAACTCGCCCTCGTGGGGCGTGATGATCGCGTCCTGCCCGCGCAGCCGTTCAGGATCGCCAAGCTGGCTGATGGCGTCGGCGTCGATCACCTTGGGCGCCTGGCTTGTCAGCGCCAGCGTCAGCACCGGCGGAAGGTCGCCCAGGCCCGGGCCGACCAGCAGGCAGCCGATGCGCGGGTCGTTGACCTCGGCGGTATCGACCTGGACGACCGCAGCCGGCAGCCCTTCGATCACGCGCGAAGTGCTGACGCGGACGTAACCCGCGCCCGCCCGGGCGGCGGCGCTCGCCGCGAGTGCGATTGCGCCGGGCATCTTGCCGGCCAGCATATGGACCAGTCCGCGATCATATTTGTGCCCCGTGGTATCGAGCGCTGGAAGCGCCGGCGGGCCGATCTCGCGCCAGTCGAGACTGGTCTCGATCCCGATATCGGCGAGCACCACGCGGCCGCACTTGTGCATCGCCGGGAACAGGCGGTGAGCCGGCTTCAGCGCCCCGAACGTCACCGTGAGGTCGTAGTTATGCACCGGACTAAGCAGTTCGCCGCTGTCGGATTCGACGCCGCTCGGGACGTCACACGCCACGGCGACCACGGCTTCGTGCGCCAGCTCAGACAGCAACAGGCTCAATGCATCGTCGAGCCCGCGCTTGAGCCCGGTTCCGAACAAGGCGTCGATCAGCAACGGCGCGCCCCTGGTATCCGCCGTTAGCGGTTCGACTATGCTCTCCCATTGCGACCGGGCCGAAATCGCCGCCTCGCTTTTGGGTTCGGCCAGTGCGGCCACGCGCACCGCGACTCCGCGATCCGCCAAATACCGGGCCGCGACATAGCCGTCGCCGCCGTTGTTGCCAGGCCCGCACAGGATCAACACCGGTAGCGGCCCGGCAAAACGGTAGACCGCCTCGGCGAGCGCCGCCCCGGCGCGTTCCATCAATTGCTCGACGCTCGATCCCGCATCAATCGCCGCCTGCTCGGCGGCGCGCATCTGGTCGGCGGTGAGGATCAGGCGCGTCATAGCGCCGGTCTCTTAGCGCAGCGCGGTCGCGAGATGCCACCACTCGCGCGGCACGGCCATCGCCGCGTCGTCGCGCGCGGTCTCGCTGTCGAACATGGCAAAGCAGGTCGCGCCCGATCCCGACATGCGCGCAACGGTGGCGCCCGGCCGCGTCCCCAGCCACGCCAGCACGGTTTCGATCTGCGGGAGCAACTCGGTGGCCGCGGCTTCGAGGCCATTGTAGCCCTGCTGCCAATCGTCGAGCGGGCCCTGGTCGATGCCATTCCAGCGCGCGAACACATCCGCCGTCGACAGCGCAGTGCGCGGGTTGGCTAGCAACACCGGCGCACCGGAAATCCCTACAGGATCGACCAGCGACAGTTCGTCACCCGCCCCCTCGCCACGCGCCGCCTGGCTGATCAAGCAAGCCGGAACGTCGCTCCCGAGTTTCGGCGCAACCGCTTCGGCATGCGCCGGATCGATATGCCACAATGACGTCAACAGTCGCAGCGTCGCCGCGGCATCCGCCGACCCGCCGCCGATCCCGGACGCAACCGGTAGTTGCTTGTCGAGGTGAATGGTTGCGCCATGGGCGACCTTGGCAGCTTCCTGCAGCGCCCGCGCGGCGCGCAACACCAGATTATCGTCGCTGTCCGGAAGCTCGTTGGCAAATGGTCCCGAAGCGGTCAGCGTCAACCGGTCCGCCGGGTCCGCCGTCAGGCGGTCGCCGGCGATGCAAAACGCGAACACCGTTTCGATTCTATGGCGCCCATCGGGCAATTTGCCGCGGACATGGAGCGCCAGATTGAGCTTGGCGGCGGCGATCTCGCGGTGTGGGATCAAGGAGCGGCGTTCGCTGGCGTCAGGCCGGCCGAGAGCTTCCCCTTAACCCGGGCGGCAATCTCGTCCTCGGCCGTGACCATCGACGCGGCCCAGGCGAACCGCGCCTCATACCGCCGGCCCGAGATGAACAAGGCATCGCCGAGATGCTCCTGAATCTCGGCCTGGTCGGGGTCCTTTTCAGCCGCGCGCTGCAACGTCGCGATGGCGTCGGCGGTCTTGCCCCTCTTGTACTGCGCCCAGCCCAGCGAATCGGTGATCGAGGCGTCGTCGGGAGCCAGCTCGCTCGCCTTGCGGATCATCTCCTCAGCCGCATCCACGTCCTCGCCGCGCTCGAGCTTCGCATAACCGAGGAAATTCAGCAGCAACGGTTGTTGCGGGGCGATTGTCAGCCCTTGTTGAAGCGCCGCGCGGGCCTCGGGCCAGCGTTTGGCTTCCTCGAGCGCACTCGCCTGGAGCAGGAGCAGCGGCCACAATTCGTCCTTCAGTCCCTGCGCCTTGGCCAGCGTGATCGCGCGCCCGTAAGCGTCGGCCGATTCGGGGAACCGCTTCATCCGCTGATAAACCTCGCCGAGGCGCGAGAAATCGCCGATGGTGGCATCGGGCATCGAGCCGCGATTCCACGCCAGCTGATACGCTTCGTCGAACTTCTTTTCGTCGACCAGGATGCGCACCTGAATATCGCGCACCTGGGCAATCAGGGAATCGTCCGGCCTGACCGTCTGAAGTACTGCGAGCGCCTGATCCGACTGGCCATCACCGTCGAGCAACAGCGCCAGGAGCACGGCCGCGCTACTGTTCTGCGGATTGGCGAAGCGCGCGATCTGGACCAGCCCGATCGGCGGTGGGCCGCGATCCAGCCGGGCGACGTCGGCGGCAAAGGCCGTCATCACTTCGCTCAAGGCTTTGGCGGCGCTGTCGACCGCCTGGCTGCTTGGCTTGCGCGCCTGGATCCGCCGCCGCGCGGCTTCGGTTTCCGTGCCCAGTCCGTCGAGGATGGCAAGCGCGCGCGCCTGATCTCCGGCGGCAAGGAAACCATCGGCGAAGGCCAGCCGGAGCCGCGATTCGCGCGCGCCTGAGGTTGCGACGGCACGCTGCGCGAACGGCTCGGCGTCCGCGGTCTTTTTGAACTTGATCAGGATGAACGCCCGCTGCTCGGCACGCATCGGGCCAAGCAGGCTGCTCACCGGCACTTCATCGATGGTCTTGAGCGCCGCGTTCATGTCGCCGCGGTTCACCGCCGACCACGCAGCGACCAGCGGCGTCAGGAAGTCGAGCGCCATGCTGTCGCCCCGCGCTGCAAGCCACGGCAGAGCCTTTTCCGGCCGGTTGCGGCGGAGTTCGTCGGCGGCCAACAGCAGCCTGGCGTCGCTGGACAGTGACTGGGCGGGAGTCAGCCGCGCCTGCTGCAGCGCCAACCCCATGTTCCCGGCGTTGACCGCTTCGCTCACCGCCTTGCGGTTGAGATCGATCTGGCTGGGCTGCGCCTGAGCCAGCGACGTCAACAACTGGGCCGACCGCGCGTGATCGCCCGTCAGCGACGCCGCGCGCGCCTGCAAATAGACCAGGCCCGGATCGCCCAACGCGACTTTGAGCTTCGCCGCTGCCGGCGACGCCACGATCAGCAGCGCCACCGCCGCGGTCCCGGCAAAGAGTCTACATGTTCGGGTAATTGGGTCCTCCCCCGCCTTCGGGCGTGACCCAGTTGATGTTCTGGGTCGGGTCCTTGATGTCGCAGGTTTTGCAATGGACGCAATTCTGAGCGTTGATCTGTAATCGCGGCTGGCCATTGGGATCCTCGACGAATTCATAAACGCCCGCCGGGCAATATCGCTGCTCGGGCCCGGCATAGACCGGCAGGTTGATTGCCGTTGGTACGTCGGGATCCTTGAGCGTCAGGTGAACCGGCTGGTCTTCCTCATGGTTGGTGTTCGAGATGAAGACCGACGACAGCCGGTCGAAGGTCAGCACGCCGTCAGCCTTGGGGTAAGCGATCGGCCTGGCGTCATCCTTGGGCTGCAGGGTCGTGTTGTCCGGCTTGTGTTTGAGCGTCCACGGCACGCCAATCCGCAGCACATTCAACCACATATCAAGCCCGGCGTAGAGCGTTCCTAGCAAGCCGCCCCAATGCGCCACCGCCGGCTGCGCGTTGCGGACCTGGCGCAATTCCCTGGCGACCCAGCTCTTGTGAAGCGCATTCGGATAGGCCTCGAGCTCGTCGCCCGATCGCTCCTGCGTAATTGCCTCGAACGCGGCCTCCGCCGCCAGCATCGCCGATTTCATCGCCGTGTGCGTGCCCTTGATCCGCGGCACGTTCACGAACCCCGCCGAACAGCCAATCAGCGCGCCGCCCGGGAACACGAGTTTGGGGATGGCCTGATAACCGCCTTCGTTGATCGCCCGGGCGCCGTAGGACACCCGCCGCCCGCCTTCGATCTCGGCGCGGATCGCCGGGTGGGTCTTCCACCGCTGCAGCTCCTCGAACGGCGAGATGTAGGGGTTCGAATAATCGAGCGAGACGATAAAGCCCAAGGCGACCTGGTTGTTCTCCTGGTGGTAAAGGAAGCCCCCACCCCACGCGTCAGTGAGCGGCCAGCCCTGGCTGTGGATCACTCGTCCGGATTTGTGTTTCTCGAGAGGAACGTCCCACAACTCCTTGACGCCAATCCCGAAAACCTGCGGTCCACTCTCGTCGCGCAGCTTGAACAATTCGGTCAGACGCTTGGTCAGATGACCGCGCGCACCCTCGGCGAAGAAGGTGTATTTGGCGTGCAGCTCGATCCCCGGCTGGTAGTCGGGGCGATGGCTGCCGTCGCGGGCGACGCCCATGTCGCCGGTCGCGACGCCCTTCACCGATCCATCGGCGTTGAACAGGATCTCGGATGCAGGGAAGCCCGGGAAAATTTCGACCCCGAGCTCCTCGGCCTGCCCGGCGAGCCAGCGGCACAAATTGCCGAGGCTGAGCGTGTACGCGCCCTTGTTGTGCATGAAAGGCGGCATGATGAAGCCCGGAAAGCCCCATTTGCCGCTCTTGGTCAGGACCCAGTGGTGGTTCTCGGTGACCGGGACGTTGAGCGGCGCGCCCTTCGCCTTCCAGTCGGGGATCAGTTCGTTAAGCGAGATCGGGTCGAGCACCGCGCCCGACAGGATGTGCGCGCCAATCTCGCTACCTTTTTCGAGCAGGCAGACGGAAAGATCGCGGCCGGCCTCCACCGCCAGCTGCTTCAGGCGGATCGCCGCGCTAAGCCCCGCCGGGCCGCCGCCGACGATGACCACGTCATAGGGCATGGATTCGCGTTCGCTCATCGTCCTCTCGTCGCGGGTGGGCCACAATTCGACTCTTATCCACTGCCCATTCCTTGACCATCTGGTCAATGGCGGGGAGGAAAGAGCTGTGGGTGGGGACTTGGCATCGATCGGCACGGCCGAGGCACTCAGCGCGCTTGCGTGGTGGCTCGAATCCGGCGTCGACGTGGCTCTCCAGGAGGAGCCGCGCGACTGGCTGAAGCCAGCGCTCGCGCGCCCCGCGCCCGAAGCAGCCCCGGTCGCCAATGTCATCGAGCCGAGCCACGACACCCTCGCCGAGCTCCAGCAATGGCTGGCGAGCAGCGCTCAATTGCCCCTCGCCTCGGCGACCGCGCGCCGAATCCTGCCGCACGGACCTCAGAACGCATCGGTGATGTTGCTCAGCGACGCGCCTGCGCTCGAAGATTTTGCCACCGGCCAGCCGATCGGCGGCGACGCCTGGCAGCTTGCGGCGCGCATGCTCGCGGCGATCGGCATGTCCGCCGACGACGCGTACAGCGCCTCTTTGTCCTGCTTTCACACCCCTGGCGCGCGGATGAGCGATGCCGATCGCCAGGCTTGCGCCGGGCTCGCCCGCCGCCACATCGCTCTGGTCGAGCCGAAGCGGCTCATCTTATTCGGCGACGGCCCTTGCATGGCGCTGCTCGGCAAGCGACTGGTCGAGGCGCGCGGGCACATCAACAAGGTCGAGGGCGTGCGCACAATCGCCACCTTCCACCCCCGCCACCTGATTAAGCGGCCGTTAGACAAGTCACTGGCATGGCGGGATTTGTTGCTATTAATGGAGGACGAGGCTTGAAGTCCGGACGGTTCGCTTTGGGGACTTTGCTGTGGGCCGCGCCGGGTCTCGCCCAATCATCCGATCCGCTCGCACCCTTGCCCGTGCCGCAGCCGGGTCAATCCGGTATCCTCAGCCCTCAGCCAGCACCTGTTTTCGTCACGACCCAGCCGCCCACCGGCACTGTGCCAGTCGCGACCCAGCCAGCGTCGCCGTTCGCTCCCTCGGTCGTCATTCCCAAGGACTGGCGCGGCGTGTTCGACGCGATCGATGCCGGGAATTGGGCCTCTGCCCGGGCCGGCATCACCACGCTCCCCGCCAGTATTTTGACGCCACTTGCCAAGGCCGAGTTGTACACCGTCAAAGGCTCGCCGACCGTCGACCTCGCCTCGCTTCAGGCGTTGCTCGCCGAGGCGCCCGAGCTCCCGCAGGCCGAGCAGCTGGCGCGCATGGCGTGGAACCGCGGCGCGGCGACCACGCCGTGGTACATCCAGGAAAAAGCGACGATCAGTCTCGGCTCGGCCCCGGTTCGCTACCGCGCCAAGCCCGTCCAGGGAGAGGCAGCCGCCGATCAGCTCCGGGCGATTCTCGATCCCCTGATCAAAGCGGACGACGCCGCAGGCGCCGAAGCCCAGCTGCTGACCTACGCACCGCAATTGTCGGTCGAAGCGCGAGCCGAAGCCGCGACCCGCGTCGCCTTCGTCTATTACGTCCTCGGCCTCGACATGGACGCCCGGCGAGTCTCAGACACTTGGCGAACTGGCGCCCTCGGCGATTGGGCACCGCAGGCGGCGTGGATCTCGGGCCTGGCCTCATGGCGCCTCGGTGATTGCGAATCGGCGGCGCGCGATTTTCAGCAGGTTACGGCGCTCGCACAGCAGCGCGAGCTTCGCGCCGGCGCCCTTTATTGGGGCGCTCGCGCGCAACAGGCGTGCCGGCGGCCGTGGGCGGTGGCGTCGCTGCTCAAGGCCGCCGCGTCATCAGCCGAATCGCCCGAAAGCTTCTACGGCCTGCTCGCCCGCGAGAGCCTGGGGATGGATACCAAGCTTAACCCCACGCCCTTCATCGGTAACGATCCGCCGATCGACCAGCTGCCCAACGTCGCGCGGGCGGTGGAGCTTGTCAGGATTGGCGAGCCGGGGCTGGCCGAGGAACTGATCCGTCACCAGGCCAAGATTTGCGTTCCGACCGAGCATCATGCCCTGATCCAGCTCGCCAAACGGCTCGACCTTCCCGCCGCGCAGCTGTGGCTCGCGAACAACGGCCAGTGGGGCGCACGGGCCGACGCGACCGACCGCTATCCCAATCCCAAGTGGAACCCGCTCAACGGCTGGCGGGTCGATCCCGCGCTCGCCTACGGCCACATCGTCCAGGAATCCGCTTTTCGCCAGACAGCGGTCAGCACCGCCGGCGCGGTTGGGCTGATGCAGGTGCTGCCGGTGACCGCCCAGATGATCTCGCAAAATCGCGGCGTCCCCTACACGCGATCCGCCCTTAACGTCCCCGCCTACAACCTTGAATATGGCCAGAGTTTTATCGAGATGATGCGCGGAAGTTCGGCCACCGCGGGACAGCTTCCGCGGGTCATCGCCTCATACAATGCCGGACCGCTCCCGGTCGCGCGGTGGGCGACGATCAACGACCGCGGCGATCCTTTGCTATGGATCGAGTCCATCCCTTATTGGGAGACCCGCTATTACGTCCCCGCGGTGCTGCGCAACATGTGGGTCTACCAGGGCCTCAACCGCGAAGGCACGCCGGCGCTGAAGGCGCTGGCCGAGCACCGCTGGCCGGCCTTCCCGACCAGCATGACGCGCCTGACGCATTAAGGAAAACTCCCGGGCACGGGGGGACCCTGCCCGGGAGTTGCCCGCCCCCTAGGAAAATTCAAACACTACCTAGCGGCCGCGTTCGCCGCTGGTGGCCGGCGGCGGTGGCGGCGGCGGGGGAGCCGGACAAGCCGAGGTTGCCAGGATCACCGATCCGTCGGCGCAAGTCTGGGTTGCGGGCGCTTCGGGCGGTGGCGGAGGTGGCGGCGCCGGGGCTGCGGCCGGGATCGGTTCCGGCCGTGCCGCCGAGTTGAAGTTGTAGGTCAGGCTCGCGAGCAGGCTGTGCGAATCGAAATTGCCCTTCGCGGTCGTGGTGAAAGGCACCGCATTTTCCGTGAAGGCATCGTTGAAGCCCAGCTTGGCGGTGTGGAAGTATCGGTATTTCAGCCCGGCATCGACGTGGTCGCTGACCGCCGCCCGCAAGCCGGCGATGCCCTGGAACGCCCAGGCATTGTCCTTGTCGCCTGCTAACGACGCCCACGCCCGGCCGGCGCCGCCGCCGACATAGCCGCCGAACCGCGAATTGCCGAAATTGCTGTCGAGCAGCGCGTTGGCCATCAGCGAGGTGACGCCGATGTGATTGCCGACGCTGAAATCGGCGGCCGTCACCGGGGTTCCGGCGGCGGTGCCAACGTCGGTGATCAGCGGTGTGCTAACCCCGAGGCTCTTGACCTTGGCGCGCTTGTAGGCGCCCTCGGCCTCGAGCTTGATGATGCCGAGCTTGTACCCGGCGATCGCATCGACGTCGTAACCGGTTTTGAATTTGGCTTCGTAGCCGTTGTCGTACGTCGTGGTGTTGTTGAGGATCACGTCGAGGTCGGTCGTGCGCGGGAACATGACGCCGCCCTCGATCCCGACATATGGCCCGTTGGCCGCGGCGAAGGCCGGACCCGCCAGAGCGGCGGCAGTCGCCGCCAACAGATAGTTGCGCATGGTTCGTTTCCCTTTTGGCTCGTGAGCCCCTGTCGCACGCGCCTCTGGGAGCCCGAACTTGGCTCCCGGGTGAATGAAAGGTGACAAGTTGATGCAGGAATTCTGACCGTCCGGTCCTTCGGCTCCGCTCAACGTAAACGCGTTTGCGTTCTTGTTATGTTCTTTTCATGGGCGTAGGGATCGCCTGATGCCGGTCGAATCGAACTCCGGGCGCGGCGCGACCCGCAACCCAACGCCGACGCGGTTCAATTTGGGCGAGCGCGTCGCGGAGGGCGAATGGCTCGACCAGGTCGAGGCGCTCGATGGCGTGCCCAAGCGCCGGACCACGGTGACGATCGAACATCCCAAGTCGATCCTGACCCGCAACAGTTCGCCCGACATCGGCTTCGACCGTTCGATCAATGCCTATCGCGGGTGCGAGCACGGCTGCATTTACTGCTTCGCGCGGCCAACCCATGCCTATCACGACCTCTCGCCCGGCGTGGATTTCGAATCGCGATTGTTCGTGAAGCCCACGGCCGCCAAGCTGCTCCATGCGGCGCTGTCCCGGCCCGGTTACGAATGCGCGCCGATCGCGATGGGCACCAACACCGATCCCTATCAGCCGATCGAGGAGCGCTGGCGGATTACCCGTTCGGTGATCGAATTGCTGCTCGAGACCCGGCATCCGTTCACCATCACCACCAAGTCCGACCGCGTGCTGCGCGATCTCGACCTGCTCAAGCCGGCGGCCGAGCTTGGCATCGCTTCGGTCGCGCTGTCGGTCACCTCGCTCGACCCCGCGGTCGCGCGCACCCTTGAGCCACGCGCGCCGCAGCCGAAAAAACGCATCGCCGCGGTCAAGGCGCTGAACGACGCCGGCGTGCCCTGCTACGTCGGGATCGCCCCGGTGATCCCGCAGATCACCGATCACGAGCTCGAACATATCGTCGAGGCGGCGGTCGCGGCGGGAGCGCCGGGCGGTTTTTATTTGCCGGTGCGCCTGCCGCACGAGGTCGCGCCCTTATTCCGCGCCTGGCTCGACGAACATTATCCCGACCGCGCGGCGAAGGTCATGGCGACGATCAACTCGCTGCGCGGCGGCAAGGATAACGACCCCAATTTCTTCACCCGTCATCGCGGCCAAGGGCCATGGGCCGAGCTCTTGAAGACGCGGTTCGAGATTGCGGCGAAGAAATACGGCCTGCGCCAGGCCAAATTCCACCTCCGCCGCGACCTCTTCCGCCCGCCCGAAGGCGATCAAATGCGGCTGCTTTGATCGATTAGCCGTCAAATTTAATCGACCGGCGATCGTGACTCCGCTTCTTCCCCTGCTACGCATCGAACCATGACCCGCACACTCTTCGCCGCGCTGCTGCTCGCGTCCGCCGCCCCTGGTCTTGGCCAGCAATCCATCTCAACCCTTCCGCCGCCCGTCGTCGCGGATCCCAAAGTCGCCGCGCTCCGCGATGCCGCGCTCAAGGACGATTACGCCTGGGATATCGTCGAAGGACTGACGACCGAGGTCGGTCAGCGCCTTGCCGCAACCGAAGCCGAGGCCCGCGCCCGCGACTGGGCGATCAAGCGCCTGACGGCGATGGGCTTTTCGAATGTCCACGTCGAGCCGTTCGAAATGCCGGTGTGGACGCGCGGCGCCGAAGCGGCGGAGATCGTCTCGCCCTTCCCGCAGAAGCTGGTCATCGCGGCGCTCGGCTATAGCGGTTCGACCGGGCCGCAGGGCGTGACCGGCGAAATCGCTTATTTCGACAGCGTCGATGCGTTGCGCGAGGCCCCGGACTCCGCCGTCGCCGGCAAGATCGTCTTCATCGACCACCATATGATGGCGGCGCAAGACGGGTCCGGCTACGGCCAGTTCGGCGCTCCCCGGCGGCAAGGCCCGACGATCGCCTCGAAAAAGGGCGCGCTGGCCATCGTCATCCGCTCGATCGGGACCGATCATCATCGCAATCCGCATACCGGCATTCAATATTTCACCGATGGCGCGGCCCCGATCCCCGCCGGCGCCCTGACCGTTCCGGACTCCGAGCAGCTCATCCGCATCCTCAAGCGCGGCAAACCGGTCGTCATGCACCTGACCCTGGTCAGCCAGAAGGTCGATGGCGGCCATTCGGGCAATGTCGTCGCCGAGGTGCCGGGCCGCGATCCCACGGCGCCGATCCTGCTCGTCGGCGGTCATCTCGACAGCTGGGACCAGGGCACCGGGGCGATCGACGACGCCGCGGGCCTGGCCATCACCACCGCGGCGGCCAAGCGCATCATGGATGCCGGCCGACCGCTGCGGACAATTCGCGTCGTCTGGTTTGGCGCCGAGGAGCCGGGCGGATTCGGCGGCGCCGCGCTGGCCAAGGCGCATGCCGCCGACAAATATGCCATCGCCGGCGAAAGCGATTTCGGCGCCGACCGCATCTGGCGCTTCGCCACCGCTTATTCGAAGAGCGATCCCGCGATTTACGGGCAGCTGACCGCGGCGCTCGCCCCGCTCGGGATCGTCAAATATGACAAGGGCGAAGCCGACGGCACCGATGTCGGGCCGACGATCAAGGCCGGCGCGCCGTGGGTCTCGCTCAGCCAGGATGGCATCCGCTATTTCGACATCCACCACACGCCCGACGACACGCTCGACAAGATCGATCCGGAGCAGCTGCGCCGGAACGTTGCCGCGTGGACCGCGATGCTCGCCGTGCTATCGGGTGGTGTCGAACCGGAGCCGAAACGCGCCAAACGGCGTTAGGCGTTTATAAGGAGGCCTTCGATGCGCATCATATACGCCCTTCCCTTGCTGCTTCTCGGCAGCTGCAACGTCACCAAGGACGGCAACAACGACACGGTCAGCGTTACCGTCAACGAGGATCTCGCCGCCAATACCGCGGCCAACGTGAGCAACGATGTCCAGAACATCGCCGCGGACGTCGGCAACGAGGCCACCAAGCTTGGCGACAAGATCGAGAACACCGACGTCAATGTCACTGTCAACACCGATGTGAAGACCGAAAACAAGACGAAGTAACCGCCCGCGCCGAACATCCCGACCCCGGGCCCGGTGGCTTGCCAACCGAAGCTCGGCCCAAGGCGGGCGAAGGTTGGTCGGGGAGACAGGATTCGAACCTGCGACCCTCTGCTCCCAAAGCAGATGCGCTACCAGGCTGCGCCACTCCCCGACATCCGAATTGCCCATCGCTCTGGTGCGCGATGGTGGGCCCGGAAGGATTCGAACCTCCAACCTAGCCGTTATGAGCGGCCGGCTCTACCGTTGAGCTACAGGCCCCGCCCGGCTGGTCGGAAATAAGCGGCGCCGGGTCAAGCACCAAGTCAGGCGATCGGCAGCAACAGCGTAATTCCGGCCGCGCTCGCGACCAGGTCGCCGCCGGCGATCCGGGCCAGCCCGCGCACCAGACGCAACGAGAAACCGATGCCGAGCGCCGCCGTCTCATCGCCCTCGGCGGTGCCGGGACGCGGCGCGAACAGCTGGGCGTCGCTAAGACCGCGCAGCGCCACGGGTCGGGTGATGGCGAAACGGCAAGTATCGCCGCTCGACTCGGCCGCGAGCCGCAACCGCTCGCCGCCGCTGGCATGCTCGATCATTCCCGCGCTCAGCCGATAAAGCAGCCGGTCGGCGAGTTCGGGCTCGACCGCGCAACCGGGCATCCGCGGCCGCGGCGCAAACTCGAGCTCGACATCGCGCTTGGCCGCGAGGTCGCGCAGCGATCCCGACAGCATTTCGAGTTGCTCGCCGAGATCGGTCCGGCGTTCGTCGGTTTGCGAGGTTGAGTGGATCTTGGCGGCAAAGTCGAGATCGTCGATCGCGCCCAGCAGCTGCCGCGCCTCGGTCACGATATCGCCGGCACGCTCGCGGTAGCGGCGGTCGGCGGGGCCGAGATACTGGCCGTCGATGATTTCGGCGAAACCGATGATCGCGTTGAGCGGCGTCTTGATCTCGTGGACCAGTTCGCGCAGCGAATCGGGGTCGGTGAGGAATTCCGGCGAGGTTGCACGGTCCGGCGGCGGCGGCAGATCGCGCAGCGCAATCCCGCGATAACCGGCGAAGCGTCCGTCGCTCGGATCGAACGCCGGCACTCCGCTGATCTTCCACTCGCCCGAAACCAGGCCGTCTCCGGGCACGGTCAGAAGAGTGTCGCGGAACGGCGCGCGCATCGCGAACGCGCGCACCGCCTCCGGATCGACCCGGCCACCGGCATCGTCGTACGAGCGGGCGATCGAACGTCCGATCAGCGCGCCGCGGGGCGCCCCTTCAATCCAGCCGATTTCGCCCGACGGACCGCATTCCCAGCGGAACAGCGCGGGCGCGCCGGACGGCGCCGCCGCGGTTCCAGCGGGTGCTGCCGGTTGCTCGCGGCCGCGCCGGCGGCGCTCGATTCGCGCGACCACCTCGCTCAGCGACGGGCCGGCGGGTTGCCGCCGGCGCTCGGCTGCTGGCTTGCGGACTGGGGGCGGTGGTTCGGTCGGCGCAGGCTCGACCAAAGCGTCGGTCGCGTCGGGTTCGGCGGGAAGAGTCAATTCGGGATGCAAAGTCTCGATGAAGCGCCGGGTCTCATCGTCGGCGCCAGCGAGCAAGGCGCGCCATTGCGCCCCATCGAGGCTCGCGGCGGCGAGGATCGGCGCCGAGACCGACAACTTGTCGGCGGCGAAACATTCAAGCAACGCGAGTGGCAACGGCAAAGCGGCGACCGCCCGAGCAGCTGCGGCGCGCAAGGTCTCGTCGACCCTCGCCGACTCCTTGCGGATCGAATCGAGCGCCTCGGCGACGATCGGGTTTGCGCTGTTGGGCCCGGCGCGCGCGACGAGATCGACCAGCTGCCGCCAGCGCACCGCCGTATCGTGGCGGTCGCTCGCGGGCTGGTTCAATACAGTGAGCAATCGATCGTCGAACCGCACCGGCTGTTCCGCATCCTCCAGACGCACCAGATACCGGCACTATGCGGATGTTCACTTCGCGCTAAGCGGCCAGTGCTTAACCATCCCGAAACGGGACAGTTTGCAATAGGCCGGCGAAGGTGCGGAAACGGAGCGCCGGACCGACCGGCGCCCCGGGCCGGATCAGGCTTTGGACTGGAGGTACAGCAGCCAGTATTTGGCGATCTCCGCGCGCTCTCCGGTCACCGCGTTTAACGCCGCAGTTGCACCGGGTTTGTCGCCCGCGCGGGTCAGCGCCATCCCGAGGTGAAGGTTGGCTATGTTGGGGTCGACGCCGGGCTTGCCCATCGATTGACGATAGAGTTCGCCGGCCTTCGCAAAGTCGCCCATCCCGTAATAGCGATCGCCGATTCGAAGCAGCGCCATGCCGCTCTGCGCGGTCTTCGTGGCCACGGCCAGATCGGCCGCGGTGGCCTTCGGCTTCGTCTTCAAAGCCAGGATCGTGTCCTTGAACAACGGGCTGCCGGGATCGACGATCTTTGCTGCGATACCCGCGTCGAGCACGGCTTGAGCTTCGTTATAGTTCAATTGTTCGGCCGCTGCCGTCGCGAACAGATTGTAATCTGCCGCCGCGCTGAGCGCATTGGCGGCCTGCATCAAGCGCAGCAGATCGAGGGTGCCCTCGACGTCCGGCCTGGTCAGGTTGCGATAGATGGCGATCGAATTGCGCCAGCTATCCGAGCTCGGATAAGCGGCGACCCACTGCCGGCCCAGTTCCGGCGCCGACGGCAAATTGCCATCATAAGCGAGCGCCACGGTCCGTCGGTAGACCTCTTCCCGCGGCTTCTGGCCGGCGGCAATGCTCGCCTGGATGGCGCGCTGGAAGATCGACACCGCGTCGGCCTTGCGACCCTGCGAGTTGCGCGTTTCCGCGAGCATCAGCATTGCATCCTGGCTGCGCGGATCGGCCGCGATCGCCTTGTCGAACGCCGCCGCGGCCGGGTCATATTGCTTGGCGTTGTAGAACGTACCGCCGAGGCCACGGTACAATTCGCCGACCTTGGTCGAATCGAGATAAGCCGACGCCGCCACGGCATCGATGGCCGAAGCAAGTGCGGCATTGTCCTTGGAGGCGAGCGCGGCCTTCAGCTGGAGCTGGCCGATGAGATATCTATCCTCCTTGGTCTTGGCGACCTTCTGGGCCTCCGCTGCCTTGGCCGGCACGTTTGCGAAATCGCTCGCATTGACGGCAGTCTGGAGCGCGATGATCGCTTTGAGCGCGCCGTTCGACGGCCGAATCTGGGGCTCCTTACCAGCATCCTGCGCTGGCGCAGGCTGCGGCAGTCGCTGTTGCGGTTGCGCAGACGGTTGCGGGTTGCCGTATCCCATTTGAGCGAGAACGGGCGTGGCTCCGAAAGCGAGCACCAGGCCAAGCGCGGGAGTGGTGAACTTCATCGATTTTCTCCTGGGGGAGACTGAGTTGAACGGAACGATCCGCGCGAGCGCTTAATCCTTCGCGGCGGACACGCCAAGCGCCATGCCGAAACTGCCCTGAACCGCCATTGAACCTGCTGATCCTCGCGCGCGTATACGCGCGTGCGCGGGGTGGCGCTTCGGGGGTCGATGCCCTAGATAGGTCGCAGGGGGCGCGGCAATCGCCGCAACCCTTCAGTGCATCCTTTTAGACAGGACATTCCTTGGCCACCGAACCGCCGGTCGACGACCTCAACCCCGCTGACGGCCCGCCCCCCGGCGGCAGCGACATTGCGCCGATCTCGATCGTCGACGAAATGAAGACCAGCTACCTCGATTACGCGATGAGCGTGATCGTCAGCCGCGCGCTGCCCGATGTCCGCGACGGTCTCAAGCCGGTTCACCGCCGGATTCTCTACGCCTGCCAGGAAGCCGGCTACGTCGCCGGACGACCGTATCGCAAATCGAGCCGCATCGTCGGCGACGTCATGGGTAAATATCACCCGCACGGCGACAGCGCGATTTACGACGCGCTGGCGCGGATGACGCAAAGCTGGTCGATGCGCGTGCCGCTGGTCGACGGCCAGGGCAATTTCGGCTCGATGGACCCCGATCCGCCCGCCGCGATGCGCTACACCGAAGCGCGGCTCGCCAAGGTCGCCAATTTCCTGCTCGGCGACATTGATCGCGACACGGTCAATTTCACGCCCAATTACGACGCTTCGGAAAGCGAGCCGCAGGTCCTCCCCGCGCGCTTCCCCAACCTGTTGGTCAACGGCGCCGGCGGCATCGCGGTCGGCATGGCGACCAACATCCCGCCTCACAATCTCGGCGAAGTCCTCGCCGCGTGCCGGGCTTACATGGACGATCCGGCGATCAGCACGGAAGGCCTGATGGAGCATGTGAAGGGCCCGGACTTCCCGACCGGCGGCCTGATCCTCGGCCTGTCGGGAATCCGCAGCGCCTATACTACCGGGCGCGGCTCGATCATGATGCGCTCACGCCACGTCGTCGAGGAGACCCGCGGCGACCGCCGCTCGATCGTGCTCACCGAGATTCCCTATCAGGTCGGCAAGAACGGCCTGGTCGAAAAGATCGCCGAAGCCGCCAAGGACAAGCGCATCGAGGGCGTGTCCGACATTCGCGACGAATCGAACCGGCTCGGCGTCCGCGTGGTCATCGATTTGAAGCGCGATGCGACGCCCGAAGTCGTGCTCAACCAATTATGGCGTCACACCCCGGCGCAATCGTCGTTCCCGGCCAACATGCTCGCGATCCGCGGCGGACGGCCCGAGACGCTGACCCTGCGCGATTTCATCGAGGCGTTCATCCGCTTCCGCGAGGAAGTCATCACCCGCCGCTCGAAATTCGAGCTGCTCAAAGCCCGCGAACGCGCCCATATCTTGCTCGGACTGGTCGTCGCGGTCACCAACCTCGATGAAGTCGTCAAGCTGATCCGCGGCTCCGCCTCGCCCGCCCAGGCGCGCGAAAAGCTGCTCGAGCGCGAATGGTCGGGAGAACAGATCCGTCCGTACATTCAGCTCGTCGAGGCGGTCGAACCGCAGGCCAAACGCGAGAAATACAAGCTCAGCGAAGCTCAGGTGAAAGCGATCCTCGAGCTTCGCCTGCACCGCCTGACCGCGCTCGGCCGCGACGAGATCGGGGGCGAGCTCGAAGGGCTTGCCGCCAGTATCGGCGAATTGCTCGAGATCCTCGCCAATCGCGTCCGGCTCTATGAGGTGATGCGCGCCGAGCTCGACGAGGTCGACGCGGAATATTCGACGCCGCGTCTGAGCGAACTCGCCGCTGCCGCCGACGGAATTGAGGACGAGGACCTGATCGAGGTCGAGGACATGGTCGTGACGGTGACCATGGAAGGCTACATCAAGCGCACGCCGCTGTCCGTTTTCCGCGAGCAGAAGCGCGGCGGCAAGGGCCGCGCCGGCATGGCGACCAAGGACGAGGACGCGGTCACCAACCTGTTCGTGACCTCGACCCACAATCCGGTGTTGTTCTTCTCCAACCTTGGCCGAGTTTATCGGATGAAGGTGTGGCGGCTGCCCGAAGGCGGCGCCAACACCAAGGGCCGGCCGATGGTCAATTTGCTTCCGCTGGCCGACGGCGAGACCATCTCGACCGTCCTGGCGTTGCCCCAGGACGAAGCTGAATGGGGCGGCCTGCACATCATGTTCGCCACGGCTCATGGCACCGTGCGCCGCAACAGCATGGCCGCGTTCACCAACATTCCAACCGCCGGCAAGATCGCGATGCGGTTCGGCGCGCCTGCTGGCGACGAGGCCGAAAGTGACGACAGCGAAGAGCAGGCCGACCCGACCGACCGCCTGATCGGGGTGTCGCTGCTGACCGAGGAGGACGACGTCCTGCTCGCCACCCGCAACGGCAAGGCGATTCGCTTCCGCTCGACCGACGTTCGCGAATTCCAGTCGCGCACCTCGACCGGCGTCCGCGGAGTCCGCCTGCTGCCCGCCGATCAGGTGATCTCGATGTCGATCCTGCATCGCGTCGGCACCACTCAGGAAGAACGCGAAGCCTATCTGCGCTGTCCGCCGTGGCGCGAGCGCGAGGACGTCGAATGCACGCTCGACGACGACCGCGTGGCCGAACTGGCCGAGAACGAGCAGTTCATCCTGACCATCACCGAAAATGGTTACGGCAAGCGTTCGTCGGCCTACGAATATCGCCGCACCAACCGCGGCGGCCAGGGCATCACCAACATCGACACATCGGAACGCAACGGCTGCGTCGTCGCCAGCTTCCCCGCCCACCAGGGCGAGGCGCTGATGCTGGTCACCGACCAGGGCAAGATCATTCGCACCACCGTAGCCGACATCCGCATCATGGGCCGCAACACCCAGGGCGTGACCATCTTCCGCGTGGCCGACGGCGAGCATGTCGTCAGCGTCGCCAAGATCGACGAGAGCGAGGAAGAGATCGAAATCGAGGGCGGCGACGAGCTTGCGCCGGAAGAAGGCGCCACCGTGGGCGAAAGCGAACTCGACAAGCCCGCCGACCCAGAGCAGGAATAAGAAGGCGGGACCGCGCTTGGTTGCGACGGACCGCTGAACCGGGCGGCCCCGGGCCGCGTTCTCCCTGGGTAAGCCCGACGAGGAGAAATGCCGATGCCCCTGCCCCATAATGCGCTGGTTCTGGTCGCCGACGGCCGCAAGATGCTGTTCTTTCGCAACACCGGCGATGAGCAGCAGATCGACCTCAGGACCGAGGCGCACGACGCCCGGACCGACCGCAAGAATGGCGATCTACGGACCGACGCGCCGGGGACGACCCAGCAAAGCTTCGGTTATGGGCACAGCACCTACGAGGAAACCGATTTCCAGCAGCAGGAAGAGGACCGCTGGATCAAGGATGCGGCCGACGAACTGAAAACGCGCGCGCTGCGCAACGATTTCGACGCCCTTGCGATTGTTGCCCCGCCCAAGGCCCTGGGGACGATCAAAAAATGCCTTCACAAGGAGGTCGAGCGACGCCTCATGTTCACCCTCAACAAGGAAATGAGCGGGCGCCCCATTCGCGATATCGAGGGCTTGCTCAACGCCAGGCGGGCCGAGCTTCCCGCCGTTTGATCCCTAGCCGCGTTCGCCCGGCTGACGGACAGAGGGCGGCGGCGGGGCCGCCACGTTCAGCATTTGCGCTTGGGCAAGGTGCGACTGGATGATCGGGATCGCCTGCTGGGCCGCATTGCGCAGCACCGGGACATCCCCGCTCGCTGCGTAATTCTGCATCAGCTGGAGCGCCTGTTGATGCCCGCCGATCTGCACGCCGCGGAACGCCGCGTCGAAGTTCGGGCCGGTCGTGCGCAACTGGTCGAGGGTCGCCTGCTGGGCCGGGAGCAGCGCCGGCGCGGGCGGGGTCAGCCCCGCTGCGGTCGCCGCCGCGGCGAGCGCCTGACTCATCCGCGCGTGGTCGGCGATCAGCAAATTGGCGAAATTGCGCACGGCCGGGTTGGCCGACATCTGCAACGCCAGCTGACCCGACTGAATCTCGAACTGGTCGCCGCCCGCAGCCTGGGCCATGAAGCCCCGCGCAAACAACGGATTGTTGGGATCGACCATCGGCGCTGCCTCGAGCGGCGGAGGTGGCGGCGGCGGGGTCTGACAGCTCACCAAAAGCGCCGAGCCGCCAACCAGGATCGCCAGTTTCCTCATTGATTTTCTCCCGAAATTCGAGCTCGTTGCGGCTGTGAACCGGCCAATCGGGGCACGGTTCCCACGGTTGTTAGCACTTGTTCGTCATGCTGAACTCGTTTCAGCATCCATTTCGAAGGCCTCTCGACCCTTCACGAAAATGGGCTTTGAAACAAGTTCAGGGTAACGATGCGGCAGGATCGGGACTAGGGCACACCGCATGACCTTCGACATTCACATCATCGGTGGCGGGCTCGCCGGAAGCGAGGCGGCGTGGCAGCTGGCCGAGTCCGGCCTTCGCGTCCGCTTGTCCGAAATGCGTGGCGCCAATCTACCAGACGGGGGCGACACGACCCCGGCGCACGAGACCGACCGTCTTGCCGAAATGGTCTGCTCGAACAGCTTTCGCAGCGACGACGCCGAGCACAACGCCGTCGGCCTGCTCCACCAGGAAATGCGCGCGCTGGATTCGCTGATCATGCGCTGCGCCGACGCGCACCGTGTTCCTGCCGGCTCGGCACTCGCGGTCGATCGCGAGAAATTCGCCGAGGAGGTCACCCGGACGGTCTCCAACCACCCGAATATCACCATCGTCCGCGAACGGATCGATGCCCTGCCCGATCATCCAACGATCATCGCCACCGGTCCGCTGACCGGATCCGCGCTCGCCGCAGCCGTCGCCGCCGAAACCGGCCAGGACGCGCTCGCGTTCTTCGACGCCATCGCCCCCATCGTCCACCGCGACAGCATCGACATGGACATCGCCTGGATGGCCGCCCGTTGGGACAAAGGCGGCAAGGATTACGTCAACTGCCCGCTCGACAAGCCGCAATATGAGGATTTCGTCGCGGCGCTGAACGCCGGCGAAAAGACCGAGTTCAAGGATTGGGAGAAGGACACGCCCTACTTTGAAGGCTGCATGCCGATCGAAGTCATGGCCGAACGCGGTTCCGAAACTCTGCGCCACGGTCCAATGAAGCCGGTCGGACTCGACAATCCGCGCACCGGCCGCTGGCCGCATGCGGTCGTCCAGCTCCGTCAGGACAATGCGCTAGGCACCTTGTGGAATATGGTCGGCTTCCAGACCAAGCTGAAGCACGGCGAGCAAGTACGCATTTTCCGAACCATCCCGGGACTTGAAAATGCCGAGTTCGCCCGGCTCGGCGGCATCCACCGCAACAGTTTCATCAATTCGCCCAGGCTGTTGGACGGCGAACTCCGCTTGAAGTCGAAACCCAACATCCGCTTTGCCGGCCAGATCACGGGCTGCGAGGGTTATGTCGAAAGCGCAGCGATCGGGATTCTCGCCGCGCGCTTCGCCACGGCCGAGTTACACGGCGAGACTTTGGCCCCGCCTCCCGTCGAAACCGCGCTGGGTGCGTTGCTCGGGCACATCACGGGCGGCGCGAACGCCGAGACCTATCAGCCGATGAACGTCAATTTCGGGCTGATGCCCCCGCCCGAGGGCCGCGCGCGCAAGGCGGATCGCAAGAAAGCCTACACCGACCGCGCCCGTGCGGCGTTTGCCCGCTGGCTCGGGAAGATTCCTCCCCATGAAACCTCATGGGGAGGGATACCAGCGGAGCTGGTGGAGGGGTAATTAGCACCTACAAGCCAATAGAATCGCCGTAACCACCGACTCCAAATCCTTCATGACATCACTCGCAGCGAACCGAATCACGCGCAGGCCTTGGCCTTTCAGCCACATGTCTCTGCGCCGGTCACGTTCCGGACGATCACCCCATGTCACGCCTCAGCGCTCGCGCTTTGAGCACCGTTGCGTTCTTTTCACGAGGTGGCGGCATTTACCCCTCCACCAGCTGCGCTGGTTCCCCTCCCCAGCAAAGCTGGGGAGGAACCCTCAGCACCCGCACTTCACCGGATGCTTTGGCGGCGGCGGTGCGGTCGTCGCATATTCGGCGGCCGTCAGCCAACCCGACTTATCGCCATCCGCGCCCTTGAACTTTTCGATCGTCTTCGCCGCCCATTCCTCGAACGACAGGGCGCCATTGCCGTTGCTGTCGAGTTTGGCGAACGCCTTGCGCCGCGCGCCGAATATCTCCTCGCTCTCGATCTTGCCGTCTTTGTTCTTGTCGGCGCGCGAAAATCTTTTCTCTTCGCGGTTCTTGGCGCTCGCTTCGGGGGCCTGGAGCGGCGAGCCCAGCGGACCGCCGGCCAGCCGCGGCGGCGGCGCGGCGGGCAAATCGGGACCACGCTCGGCGCGCGATTGCCACAACAGGAAGGCACCGGTGAGGAGCATGAAACAGACGGCGGCGCCGGCGAGAAAACGGGCCAAAAGGAACCTCCATTCGTCGGAGATTCGGCGTGGCCTTCGTCACCTTTGGACCGGCTAATGTCAAATTCTGGGGAATTGTCCGGTTAGTCGATGACGCGCCAGGGCCAGCGCCCGACCCGGCGTACCTTCCGGCTCGAATGGCTCGCCGCGCCGGCAATCGCGAATTGCAAGCGTACCTAGCAGCGATAGCGGACGCAGCGCCGGGGCGAACCTCGCCCCGGCAAGTCCGCGAGCAAAGGTGCGGGCCTGGTTGAACAGCAACGTGCGCGAGTCCGCGTCGCTGCACTGTCGCACGGCGTCGACCAGCGCCCACAATCCGCCGGCCGACTGGACAAGCTCGTCGGCCTGGCCGAGCACGCGGGCGCCGAGACCGAACAACAAGCGGCCCCGGAACCAGATCGCCTCGCTCGTTTGAATCGTCCACGGAAATGGACCGAACAACCGCAACCATCCGCCTTCCAGGCTGGCGAGATCGCGCCCGCTCACGCCGCGCGGCAAAAGCTCCCGCTCGACGGCACGGAGACGGGGTTCCGCCGATGCCGACACTCCGGTGTCGAGTTCTTCGAGTCTCTCCCTCCACCAGGCGAGGCGGATCGGGCCGAGCATCGGCTCGCTGGTGGTTCGCAGGACATCCCCCAGCGCTGCGTCGATCGCAAACAAGGCGGTGAGCGCCGCACGATCGCGCGCTGGCGCATAAGCGAAGGCCAGTTGCTTGTCGGGACTGAGCCCGGGCTCAGCGATAAGTGACCGCTTTCACCGCCTCGACCACCTGCGACGCCTTGATCAGCGCCAGTTTCTCGAGGTTCGCGGCATAAGGCAGCGGCACGTCGACATCGGTCACCCGCAGCACCGGGGCGTCGAGATCGTCGAAGCCCTCGGTCATGGCAATGGCGATGATCTCCGAGCTGATCGAGCACACCGGCCAGCCTTCTTCGACCACGACCATGCGGTTGGTTCGTTTGAGGCTTTCGAGCACGGTGGCTTTGTCGAGCGGGCGCAACGTCCTCAGATCGATGACCTCGGCGTTGATCCCCTGCCCCATCAGCTCCTGCGCGGCTTCGAGCGCGACGCCGACGCCGATCGAGTAACTAACGATGGTCACGTCCTTGCCCGGCCGCACGATCCGCGCCTTGCCGATCGGCAGGACGTAATCGTCGAGCTGCGGCACGTCGAAATGCTGGCCGTAGAGCAGCTCGTTCTCGAGGAACACGACCGGGTCGTCGGTGCGGATCGCGGCCTTCAACAGACCCTTGGCGTCGGCCGCGCTGTACGGGCAGATCACCACCAGCCCGGGCACATGCGCGTACCAGCTGCCGTAATTCTGGCTGTGCTGGGCGGCGACGCGGGCTGCGGCGCCATTGGGCCCGCGGAACACGATCGGGCAGCGCATCTGTCCGCCCGACATGTAATTGGTCTTGGCCGCCGAATTGATGATGTGGTCGATCGCCTGCATGGCGAAGTTGAAGGTCATGAACTCGACGATCGGACGCAGGCCGCCCATCGCCGCTCCCGCGCCGAGCCCGGCGAAGCCATATTCGGTGATCGGCGTATCGACCACGCGCTTGGGCCCGAACTCCTGAAGCAAATTCTGGGTGACTTTGTAGGCGCCCTGATATTCGGCGACCTCCTCGCCCATGACGAACACGCGCTCGTCACGGCGCATTTCCTCGGCCATCGCGTCGCGCAGCGCCTCGCGCAACGTCATCGTGACCAGCGGAGTCCCTTCGGGCACTTCGGGATCGTCGTGGGTCGCGGCGACGTCGGCGACGAGCTCGCGCGCCGCGGTCTCGAACACATGCGGCGTCGGTGTCGCTTCGGATTGTTGTCCAGCCGGAATCTCGACTCCGTCGTCGTCCTGCGTTTCAGCTGGTTCGGGTGCCGCGGGCGCTGGCGCAGCGGCCGGCGTCACTGGCTGGGCGTCGGCAATCTCTTCACCATCGCCCGCAAGCAGCGCGATCGGTTGCCCGACCTTCACCCCGTCGGTGCCCTCGGGCACCAGGATCTTGGCGATCGTCCCCTCGTCGACCGCTTCGAACTCCATCGTCGCTTTGTCGGTCTCGATCTCCGCCAGGATGTCGCCCGACTTCACCGTATCGCCTTCCTTGACCAGCCATTTGGCCAGCGTCCCTTCCTCCATTGTCGGGGACAAAGCGGGCATTTTGAGCTCGGTCGGCATCAATAGCTCTCCACCAGCACGTCGGTGTACAGCTCGGCCGGCGCAGGCTCGGGTGCGTCCTCAGCGAACTTGGCAGCAGCGACGACGATATCTTTGATTTCCTTGTCGATCGCCTTCAACTCCTCGTCCTTCACTCCAAGCTTTTCGAGCTCCTTCGCGGCATGGTCGATCGGATCGTTATGCTCGCGCACACCCTGCACTTCCTCGCGCGTCCGGTATTTGGCCGGGTCGGACATCGAATGGCCGCGATAGCGATAGGTCAGGAACTCGACGATGATCGGCCCCTTGCCGCTGCGGGTCCACTCGAGCGCCACCTCGGCGGCGCCGCGCACCGCGAGCACGTCCATTCCGTCGACCTGCAGCCCCGGGATCCGATGCGCCTCGCCCCGGCGATACAGCAAAGGCTCGGATGACGAGCGCGCGATGCTGGTCCCCATCGCATATTGGTTATTCTCGATCGCGTAGATCACCGGCAGGTTCCACAGCTTGGCCATGTTGAAGGCCTCATAGACCTGGCCCTGGTTGACCGCGCCGTCGCCGAGATAGGTCAGGCACACCCCGCCATCCTCGGCATATTTGTGCTTGAACGCGAGGCCCGTGCCGAGCGGCACCTGCGCCCCGACGATGCCGTGGCCGCCGTAAAAGCCGTGATCGACGCTGAACATGTGCATCGATCCGCCCTTGCCCTTCGAAATCCCCGCTTCGCGCCCGGTCAGTTCGGCCATGATCAATTTGGGGTCGATGCCGTAAGCGAGCATGTGGCCGTGATCGCGATAGCCGGTGATGACGCTATCCTTGCCCACGGTCATCGCCGACTGCAGCCCGACAGCGACCGCTTCCTGGCCGATGTAGAGGTGGCAGAAGCCGCCGATCAGCCCGAGCCCGTAAAGCTGCCCCGCGCGCTCCTCGAAGCGGCGGATGAGCAGCATCTCGCGATACAGCTTTATCAGCTCGTCCTTCGACGCCTTCCATCGCTTGGGCTGCGGTGGCCGCGGAATGTCGGCCGACTTCGGCGCGGATGGAACGGAAGCTTTCTTCGCGGGACGCGCCACGGCGATCTCTCTCTTGGGATAGGCCGGCGGGTCTATAAGTAAGCGCTGCCGATGCGGCAACTAGTCCAGCGGAACGATCACCTCGTCCTGGCGGACCAGCCCGAGGTCCTTGCGCACCAGTTCATCAGCCATGTCGGGATCGGCCTTGCGCGGGTCGAGTAACGCCGAATGATGGCGCAGCTGAACCTTTTCCTGCTGCAGCTGGGCGAGCTCGGCCTGGCGTTCCTTCAGCGCGCGATGATAGCCGCCCCAGGCAAGCAGGCCGTTGGGCCCGGCGACCGCGTGCGCGGCGAAGGTGCCGACGACGACCAGCGCCAACGCCGGCATCGCCGAACGCCGGATCAGTTCAAAAATCCGTTTGCCGCCTCTCATCGTTAGTCGAGAGAATCACGATGGCGTCATGAAGGCAAGCCCAAATGAATGATTTGGTGGATATTTCGCGGGAAAACAGCGGATAAGGCTGTGGATCAGTTGGGAGTATAGGCCTTGATCGCCCCTCGGCCCGCGTAACGCGCGGCCGCGCCCAGCTCCTCCTCGATCCGCAGCAGCTGGTTGTATTTCGCCGTCCGATCCGACCGCGCCAGGCTACCGGTCTTGATCTGCCCGCACGACAAAGCGACCGCAAGGTCGGCGATGGTCGAATCCTCGGTCTCGCCCGAACGGTGCGACATCACCGCGGTGTAGCCGTTCGCCTGGGCGAGCCGGACCGCCTCGATCGTCTCGCTCAGAGTTCCGATCTGGTTGACCTTGATCAGGATGGAATTTGCGATGCCGTGGTCGATCCCCCATTGCAGCCGCTCGACGTTGGTCACGAACGCATCATCCCCGACCAGCTGGACGCGGTCGCCAAGCGCCGCGGTCAAGGCTTTCCAGCCAGTCGCATCGTCCTCGGCCATGCCATCCTCGATCGACGCGATCGGATAGTCGGCGGCGAGGCCGGCGAGAAACTCGGCCTTCTCGATCGGCGACAAGATTTTCCCTTCGCCTTCCATGCGATAGGCGCCATCCTTGAAATATTCACTCGCCGCGCAGTCGAGCGCGAGCAGGACATCGTCGCCAATTGTGTAGCCCGCCGTGGTGACCGCTTTTTCGATGAAATCCAGCGCCGCGCGGGCCGAATGGATCGCCGGTGCGAAGCCGCCTTCGTCGCCAACCGCGGTCGACAGCCCGGCGGCATGCAGCGCGCCCTTCAGCGCGTGGAAGATCTCCGCCCCGCAGCGCAACGCCTCGGCGAAGCTCGCCGCCCCGACCGGCACCACCATGAATTCCTGGAAGTCGATGCGATTGTCGGCATGCACCCCGCCATTGACGATATTCATCATCGGCACCGGCAGCAGATTGGCCTCCGCCCCGCCGAGATAGCGATAGAGCCGCATCTTGCCCGCCGCTGCGGCGGCCTTGGCGTTGGCCAGGCTCACCCCGAGGATCGCATTGGCGCCCAAGCGTCCCTTGTTTGCGGTTCCGTCGAGCGCGATCAGCGCGGCATCGAGCCCAGCCTGGTCCTCGGCCTCGCGCCCGATAACCGTACCCGCGATCTCGCCGTTGACGTTGGCCACTGCTTTCTCGACGCCCTTGCCGCCCCACCGGCTCTTGTCGCCGTCGCGCAATTCGACCGCCTCATGCGCACCGGTCGATGCGCCCGACGGCACCGCCGCGCGGCCCATGCTCCCATCGGCCAGAGTAACGTCGACCTCGATCGTCGGGTTGCCGCGGCTGTCGAGGATCTGGCGGGCGTGGATGCGGGAAATTGCGGTCATGCGAGGCCTTGTTTCAGGGATGAAATGAACGATATCGCTTGGCGACCTAATAACCGGCGAGCCGAGGCGTGCAACTTTCGCTCTCATGCGCCGGAACGAAGCTCTGCGGCTCCGGTTGAGTCCGCGAAGGAGATTTGGCCATGGCAGACAAAAATACCGCCGCGCTTCCCGAGGAAACCGTTCAGACGACCACAGTGCTGAAGCCGGAACGCGAAGTCGCCGCGGCCGAAGGCCGCCTCGCCGAGCGCGTCCGCAGCGGCGCCGACAAATTGTCGAGCCAGGCGGGCGAAAAAGCCCGCGGACTGGTCAGTCAGGGTCTCGAGCGCTCGGCCGAGGCGCTGACCAACGTCTCCAAGCTGGTCGGCGACACCGCGCCCGGGATCGAGGAACGCCTTGGTCCCGAATATGGCGATTATGCGCGCCGCGCGGCGTCCGCGATCGAAGGCACTGCCAATGCCATCGCCAAGAAAGATCCCGATGAGCTGATCGAGGACACGCGCAATTTCGTCCGCAACTCGCCCGGCCTCGCGCTCGCCGGGGCTGCGGTGGTCGGCTTTGTCGTCGCGCGCCTGCTCAAGACCAGCCTCGCCAAGGACGATAACGATGAAGATTGATGCTCAAGGGCGCTGACTCAGCGAAGCCGCCACCAGGGGGTTCGGATCGCCCGATCGGCGAGATCGTCGGCCAGCTGGTCGACGACGGCAAGGCCTATGCAATGGCGGAGGTTGAGGTCGCCAAAGCGATTGCCGGGGCGAAGGCCAGGGCACTCATCCTGCCGGGAATCCTCTTTGCGGTCGCCGTCTTGCTTGCACTCACGTCGCTCAGCGCCCTCGCGATCGGCCTGTTCTTCGCGCTCTACGCATTCATGCCCGCGCTCCTGGCCGGGCTGCTCGCTTTCGCAATCTTGGCCGGCGTCGCCGCCCTGCTGGGCTGGATCGGCTACCTCAGATTGAAGGCGATCCTGTGAGCGACGAGCCGCGCAGCGTCGCCGAAGCGCGCGAGCGGGCCGATCACGCGCGCGAGCGGCTGTTGGCAACCTTCGACGATCTCCTCGGCGCGTTCAAGCTCCTGCAGCAGCGGCTCGAACCCTCGCATCTCGCGCGCGACGCATGGGAAGCGGCGAAATCCAAGGGCGCGGACATGGCCGAGGACGCCGTCGATGCCGTCGCCAAGCGGCCTGTCGCAACGACCGGGGTGATTGCCGCAATCGCCTTGTTTCTCGCCCGCAAGCCGCTGATCGACCTCGCCGGCAAGCTCGTAAAGGGCAAGCCCAAGCCTAAGCCCGAAAAACTCAAGGCCGAAAGATCCACGCTCAGAACCAGCAAGCCGCGCAAGGCGACCGCAAAGAAGGATGAAACGGAGATAGCCGCATGACCGACAAACAGACAGACGATCAGGGCCATAGCTTCGCGGATACCGCTCGCCAGCGCGCGATAGAGGCCTATGACAGCGCCCGGGACGGGGTTGCCGACGCCGGGCGCAAGGCCGCCGGCACCTTGAGCGAAGCCCCGTTGATCGCCCTTGCAGGCGTGGCCGCTGCAGGTGCGCTGATTGCCGCATTGCTCCCACGGACCAAGGTCGAAACCGAAGCCCTGCGCCCCACCGTGCGCCGCCTGCGCAAGACCGCCAAAGCGGCGATCGACGCGGCTCGCGAGACTGGAAGCGAGCGGCTCAACGAACTTGGCATCACCCGCGAAAAGGGCGAGGATACCATCCGTTCCTTGTTCCAGGGCGTGACTGATGCGGCCAAGATTTCGGGCCAGGCGGCGGTCGACGTCGTGAAAAACCAGCGCTGACGTTAAACTCCGCGACGAAACCTGCTAGCGACCGGTCATGAGCAAGCTTCATCTGGTGTTCGGCGGGCGGGTCAAGGATCCGCGCAGCCTCGACTTCGCCGATTTGAGCAGCATCGACCTGGTCGGGGTCTACGACAGCTACGCCGCCGCCGAAGATGCCTGGCGCGGCAAGGCTCAGCGCACGGTCGACGATGCCGAGATGAAATATGTCATCGTCCACCTCCACCGCCTGCTCGAGCCCGACGGCGAAGGCATTCCCGGTTTAGAGCGGCCGAAACAATCGGTCTGACCTAGGCGGAGCGAAACTTCCACAGCAGCAGCGGGCGTTGCATCAGAAGCCCGGCGAGGAAGCCTCCGATGTGGGCTGGCGTCGCCAGCAAATAGCCCTGGGCACCGGCGGTCCACCCGACCAGCACTTGCAGCACCACCCACGCGACTAGCAGCCAGACGATATTGATCCAGCGATTGACCCGCGCAGACTTGGTGATGAGCTTGGCCCGGCCGAAACTGAGCGCGAATGCGCCGATCACTGCGCTGATCGCACCGCTGGCGCCAATCATCGGCACCATGCCGTGGGGATCGCTTAGCCACTGGCCAGCCGCCGCCGCATAGGCGCCGATCACATAGATCAGGAACAAAGGACCGCGCCCGAGCACGCGCTCGACCGCCGTCCCGCACCACGCGAAGAGCAGCAGGTTGAAGCCGATATGGATCGGCCCGGAATGGACCAGCGTCGCGCTGAGCGGTGTTAGCCAGGCCGGCACCGCGGCCCACGGCACCTGGGCACCGCTGAGCCGTGCCGGGATGAAGCCCATCGTTCTTGCCGCCCAATCGTCGGCACCGAGAATGACGACGATCAGCCATGCGAGCGCCGTCAGCGCGCTGATAACGAGCGTCGCGGTTCGCGGAATTCGAGCCATCAGGCTTAAACGAACTCGATCTTCTTGATCTCGTAATAGCGGTCGCCCGAGGGGGCCGAAACTTCGACCTCTTCGCCGGCCTGGCGCCCGATGAGCGCGCGGCCGAGCGGCGAGTTGTAGCTGATCCGCCCAACCCTGGCGTCAGCCTCGGTCTGCCCAACCAGCTGGTATTTCACTTTTTTCTTGTCCTCGTCGACCAAGGTCACGGTCGCGCCGAACAGCACCTTGTCGCCCGACAGCGTGGTCGGGTCGATAACCTGCGCCCGGCTCAGCCGGTCTTCGAGGTCGGCGATCGTCGCCTCGACATGGCCCTGGCGCTCCTTGGCTGCGTGATATTCGGCGTTTTCGCTGAGATCGCCGTGCGCCCGCGCCGCTTCGATCGCCTCGACGATCGTCGGACGCTCCTCGATGCGGAGTCGCTTGAGCTCTTCGGTGAGCTGGTCAAAGCCCTCCTGCAGCATCGGTACCTTGTCGGCACTCGCCATGTTCAAAAACCCTTTTCAAAACCCTGCCCCGGCGCGGTCATGTGGCGCGCAAAGTGGGCAAAATGTGTGTGGAAGCCTTAGTCTCCGGGAGCAGAATAATAGGATTGTAGCGAGGCGACTTCAAGCGCGTGCCCGCGCAACGCCTCGATCGACCGCGCCGCGGCCAGGCTCGCCGCCGCTGTCGTGAAGTAGGGCACCTTGCGCGTCAGGGCGGTGGTCCGGATCGAATGACTGTCCTTCAGCGACTGCCAGCCCTCGGTCGTGTTGAACACGATATCGACGTCGCCATCGAGCAGGCGATCGACGATATGCGGCCGGCCCTGCGCGACCTTGTTGACCGCCGCGACCGGCAACCCTTTGGCCTGGAGATGCGCCGCGGTGCCGCCGGTGGCGATGATCGCGAAGCCAAGCTCGACCATTTTCTCGACTGCGGGCACGATATTGTCCTTGTCGGCGTCCTTGACCGATACGAACGCCGTCCCCTTTTGCGGCAGGATCATCCCTGCCCCGATCAAGGATTTGGCGAAGGCAATGTCGAAATCCTTATCGATTCCCATGACTTCACCGGTGCTCTTCATCTCCGGTCCAAGCACAGGGTCGGTCCCCGGGAAGCGTGCGAACGGGAACACCGATTCTTTGACCGCAACGTAATTGAGATCGCGCCCGATCGGCCCGAACCCGGCGAGCGGTTCCCCCGCCATCACCCGCGCCGCTATTTTGGCGACCGGACGCCCGATCGCCTTCGCCACGAACGGCACCGTGCGGCTGGCGCGCGGATTGACCTCGATCAGATAGACCTCGCCCTCTTTCACCGCGAACTGGACGTTCATCAGCCCTTTGACCTTGAGCGCGAGCGCCAATTCGCGGGTCTGCCGCTCGATCTCCCGCACCGTCTCCTTGCTCAGGCTGTGCGGCGGGATCGAGCAGGCGCTGTCGCCCGAGTGAACCCCCGCCTCCTCGATGTGCTGGAGGACGCCCGCCACGATGACGTCCGTCCCGTCGCAGATCGCATCGACGTCGACTTCGATCGCATCGCGCAAATAGCGATCGATCAGCACCGGCGAGTTGCCCGACACCGCCACCGCGGTCGCGATATAATAATCGAGCTGCTGCGGCCCTTCGACCACCTCCATGCCCCGCCCGCCAAGCACGTAGGACGGCCGCAGGAGCACCGGATAACCGATCCGCTCGGCGACCAGGAGCGCCTCGTCACGGCTCCGCGCGAGGCCATTGGCCGGCTGCTTCAGTCCGAGTTTGGCAACCAGCGCCGCGAACCGCTCGCGATCCTCGGCGAGATCGATGCTGTCGGGCGAGGTCCCCAGGATCGGCACGCCCGCGGCCTGAAGCTCTGCGGCGAGCTTGAGCGGCGTTTGTCCGCCCAACTGGACGATCACCCCGAGCAATTCGCCCTTGTCCTGCTCGCGCCGGACGATTTCGAGCACGTCCTCGCCGGTCAGCGGCTCGAAATAGAGCCGGTCGGACGTGTCGGGGTCGGTCGACACCGTCTCCGGGTTGCAATTGACCATGATCGTCTGCAGCCCCGCCTCGCGCAGCGCGAAGGCCGCGTGGCAGCAGCAATAATCGAACTCGATCCCCTGCCCGATCCGGTTCGGCCCGCCGCCCAGGATCATCACCTTCCGGGCGTCTTCAACCTCCGCTTCGTCTTCGGGCTCATCGAACAACGGCGCTTCGTAGGTCGAATAAAGATAGGGCGTCGCCGCATCGAACTCGGCCGCGCAGCTGTCGATCCGCTTGAACACGGGGCGAACGCCGAGCTTCAGCCGATGCTCTCGCACCTCGGCCTCGGTCACCCCGCCGGTCATCGCCTTCATCGCGTCGTGGACGACGCCCGATCCGCGCGCGGTCTTCTCGCTCATTGCCCGGTCGACCTCGACCGAGCGCAGCGATAGCTGGGCCAGGCGCGAGTCCGAAAAACCCATGGCCTTCAGCCGCCGCATGCCGATTGCATCGCTCGGCAAGCCCTTCAGGCGAACTTCCTCCTCGGCCTCGACGATTTCCTGCAAGCGCTTCAAAAACCATGGGTCGAACCCGGCGATGGCGTTGATCCGCTCGACCGTGAAGCCCTGGCGCAACGCCTCGGCGGCGACCAGCAGCCGGTCCGGAGTCGCCCGGGCCAGCGCGCTTTCGATCGTCGACGGATCGGCGTTCTCGAGCTCGCGCACCCGGTCGAGGCCGCACAGCCCCGTCTCGAGCCCACGCAGCGCCTTCTGCAGGCTCTCGGCGAATGAGCGGCCGATCGCCATCACTTCACCGACCGACTTCATCGACGTCGACAGCAAGGCATCGGCGCCCTTGAACTTCTCGAATGCGAAGCGCGGCACCTTGGTCACGACATAATCGATCGTCGGCTCGAAACTCGCCGGGGTCGCGCCGCCAGTGATGTCGTTGGCGATCTCGTCGAGCGTGTAGCCAACCGCCAACCGCGCCGCGACCTTGGCGATGGGGAACCCTGTAGCCTTCGACGCCAGCGCCGAGCTCCGCGAAACCCGAGGATTCATCTCGATCACCACCATCCGCCCGGTCTTGGGATCAACCGCGAACTGGACGTTGGAACCCCCTGTTTCGACACCGATTTCGCGCAGCACCGCGATCGACGCCGAGCGCATCCGTTGATATTCCTTGTCGGTCAGCGTCAGCGCCGGGGCGACGGTGATCGAATCCCCGGTATGCACCCCCATCGGGTCGATATTCTCGATCGAACAGATGATGATGGCGTTGTCGGCGCGGTCGCGCACGACTTCCATCTCATATTCCTTCCACCCGAGCACCGATTGCTCGATCAGCACCTCGTCGGTCGGGCTGGCCTCGATCCCGCCGCGGACGATCGCCTCGAACTCGTCGCGGTTGTAGGCAATGCCCCCGCCCGTGCCGCCGAGCGTAAAGCTCGGGCGAATGATCGCCGGCAGCCCGACATGGTCGAGCGCCGTCAACGCCTCCTCGAAACTATGCGCGATCGCCGAACGCGGGCTGTCGAGCCCGATCCGGTCCATCGCCTCGCGGAACTTGAGCCGATCCTCGGCCTTTTCGATCGCCTCCGCATTGGCCCCGATCAGCTCGATCCCGAGCCGGTCGAGCGTCCCGTCCTTGTACAGTGCCAGCGCGGTGTTGAGCGCGGTCTGTCCGCCCATCGTCGGCAAAATCGCGTCGGGCCGCTCTTTCTCGCAGATCTTGGCGACCACCTCGGGCGTGACCGGTTCGATATAGGTCGCGCCATTGTCGCCCACGAGATCGGGATCGGTCATGATCGTCGCCGGGTTCGAATTGACCACGATCACGCGATAGCCCTCGGCCCGCAGCGCTTTCACCGCCTGGCTGCCCGAATAATCGAACTCGGCCGCCTGCCCGATGACGATCGGCCCCGCACCGATGATCAGGATGGACGAAATGTCGGTGCGCTTAGGCATCAGCTTGGGAAATTCATCTGGACGAACACTGCTTTCAAATGGTTCTGGCGCGCCCAGCGGGCGACGCACACGCGTTGCGCATTGGACGGCGCATTGCGCACGATCAGCAGCAGCCGTTTCTCGCTCTCATCCTGCATCAACTCGCCAAGCGCGAAGCCGCAGCGCGTGCCGACGTCATTCAATTGTGCCTCGGTATGCAGCACCGGCGCCGTCGCGCAGGCGGAGAGGGCGAGCGTCGCACACGTCATCAGCGCACAGGGAAAGGAACCGTTTCGAGCCATTACTCAAGCGCCTCCTGGCAAGGCGGAGCGCCAGAGTTCTTTTCGATGATTGAGCGGCATCGTTCGAAGATGTGCAGATTGAGATATGGCGGACGAAGCCGCTCGCTCAGACAGTTAAAAGACACATCGGAGAGCTTTGCCGGATCTAGGTAAAGGTATGCGCTTGGAATTCTCCCAAATCCTCCATGATCCGCAGCGTCCATCGTGTACTGCCGAACTCCACAAGTGGCCGCGAGTTCAGCCAGCGCCTGGCTGGGCAACGTGGCGGTCAATGGGTCAGCAATCCCCTGGAAGTCGGTCGGCACCGGTGGACGAGGTTTTTGATACCCGAGCTCGTACAAACGCATCTTCGCACTGGGCTTGGCTGGAGCAGGTCGGAATTGAGTTGCCGCGAAATAGGCTGCGGATGAAAGTGCGGCCCCAATTGCGATCCCGACCAGGAGGGGCCGCCTCACTTCATCGCCCCAACAAACTTCTCAAACAGATAGAAACTGTCCTGCGGCCCCGGGCTCGCCTCGGGGTGATATTGCACGCTGAACGCCGGCCGATCCGTCAGCTCGATCCCGCAATTCGACCCGTCGAACAGCGACACGTGGGTCTCGCGCACATGGTCCGGCATACCTTCGCGCTCGACCGCGAAACCGTGGTTCATCGACGTAATCTCGACCTGGCCATCGGCAAGGCGCTTGACCGGGTGGTTGGCACCGCGATGCCCCTGGAACATTTTCGACGTCTTCCCGCCGACCGCGAGCGCGAGCATCTGGTGGCCAAGGCAGATGCCGAACAGCGGCTTCTTGGTCTCGAGCAGCTTCTTGATCACCGGCACCGCATATTCGCCCGTCGCCGCGGGATCGCCCGGCCCGTTCGACAGAAAGAAGCCATCGGGCTCGTGGGTCATGATCTCGTTGAAGGTCGCGCTTGCGGGCACCACCGTCACCCGCGCCCCGGCCTCGACGAGATTACGGAAGATGTTGCGCTTCGAACCATAATCGATCGCCACCACGTGCGGCCGCGTCTGGTCCTCGTCGCCAAGCTGATACCCCTGCCCCCACGCCCATTTGCCGTCGATCCAGCGCTCGACCTGGAGCCGGCTGACCTCCTTGGCGAGGTCCATCCCTTCGAGCCCCGGCCAGTCCGCGGCCATGCGCTGCAGCTTGTCGAGATCGAACTTGCCATCCGCGCGATGCGCGAAGGCGATCGTCGGCGGCCCCTCGCGTCGCACCAGCTGCGTCAATGCGCGCGTATCCACGCCCGCGATCCCGATCCGGTCGAATTTCCGCATCCAGTCGGCGAACCCGCTGTTCGCGCGATAGTTGCTCGGTTCGGTCACCACTTCGCGCACCAGGCAGCCGAGCGCGTGAGCGTCCGCCGCCTCGATATCCTCGTCATTGGCGCCGACATTGCCGATGTGCGGGAAGGTGAAGGCGATGACCTGCTTGGCGTAGCTCGGGTCGGTCATCACTTCCTGATAACCGGTCATGCTGGTGTTGAAGCACAGCTCGCCGACCGCCTCGCCCTCGGCCCCGAAGCCCCGCCCCCACACCGTGCGCCCATCGGCGAACATGATGACTCCCGTCGCGCCCTCAGGTTGGGTCGCGGGCAAGGGTCGTGCGTCGGCCATGGGCGGGAGAAGCCTTCCGTCGTCGAAAAAACAGCGATGTCGCTAAGGCATCGTCGCTAGGGCGATTGCCCGCATCGGTCAACGCTGGTCAGCCGAGAAATCGCTCGCTAGGGCCCAAGTCTCATTTCAAGGGCCCACCATGATCCGGGATGACATCAAGAACGCGACCATCGCCGCGATGAAAAGCGGCGACAAGGACACGACGGGAACGCTTCGTCTGGTCCAGGCGGCGATCAAGAACCGCGACATCGAGTTGCGCACGTCCGACAAAACACCGGACGACGATGTGCTGGTCACCGAAGTCCTCCAGAAAATGGTCAAGCAGCGCCGCGAATCGGCCGAGATCTATCGCGCCAACGGCCGCGCCGACCGCGCCGCGACCGAGGAAGCCGAGATCGCGGCGATCGAACGCTTCCTGCCCCGGCAATTGAGCGACGCCGAGGCCGAAGCCGCCGTGCGTGCGATCATCACCGAAACCGGCGCGGCGTCGATGAAGGACATGGGCCGGGTGATGGCGCTGGTGAAGGAGCGTCTCGGCGGGTCGATCGAGCC
>DATFUB010000093.1:0-7145 GCA_035261225.1 Sphingomicrobium sp. | reverse complement strand
GACGGTGTTCATCGTTGCCTATCTCTACAGCCGCTGGAGCACGAAATGGTCCATCGTCGGATCGGTCGCGGTCTCCCTTGCCGGTCTGACCGGGGTGTTGTGGCTCGAATTCACCGGCACCGGCAGCCCGGTGCTTCCGGTAGCGCTGCTGATCATCGGCACCAACGCGCTGATCGCGATGCTGCTGCCTTATGCGGCCGAAAGCTTCCCCCTGCGCATCCGCGGCCGGACGACCGGCACCGTTGCGGCCTGCACCAAGGCCGGCGGAATGTTCGCCCAGCTGCTCGCGATCCTGGCGTTGGTGCCGGCGCTCGACGTCGTTTCGCTGATCATCATCGTGCCAACGATCGGCGCGCTGATCCTGGTCGCCTGGTTCGGCAAGGAAACGCGCGGCCGCGATCTGCGCGACCTCGATCCGGGCGGGCAGACCTTCGCCGCGACGGGACTCTGATCGCCATCGCCTCGCCGTGCGTGCGCGTGTATGGAGGCTCCCATGCGGACTCTGCCCATTGTCGTCGGACTCTCGCTTGCCGGATGCGCCGGGCCGGTCGTGCCGCCTGGCGACGCCTCGGCCGGCGTGACGGCCGGACGCGTCGCGGGCCCACCGCAAAGCTGCATCTCGACCAGTAGTAGCGAAGGGCTGCATGCGATCGATTCGGCGACGCTCGCCTACGGCTCGGGCTCGACGATTTACATCAACCGGCTCGGCTACCGCTGTCCCGGCCTCAGGGATTTGAGCACGATCATCACCGAAGTCCGCGGTGGACAATATTGCCGTGGCGACCACATTCGCGCGCTCGAGCCGGGCTCGATCATCCCCGGGCCAAGCTGCAATCTTGGCGATTGGGTGCCCTACCGGCGGTGATCTTTTTCGCCGGTGCGTGAGAATTTCGGCCTTTGCTTGCGCGCGGGCCGCCTCTAGCAACGCCGCATGCGCGAAAAGGCCTCGACCCTGCTCATGTTCGGAGCGACCGGCGATCTTGCCCGGCGGATGCTCCTGCCGTCACTGTTCGGGCTCGATTCGGACGGGCTTCTGCCCGACGACCTGCGGGTCATCGGCACCGCCCGGACCGATCTCGACGATGCCGCCTTCAGACAGCGATCGCTTGAGGCGATCAAGGAGCATTTCCCGGCCAGTTCGTTCGATGAGGCGGTCGCCGAGCGTTTCCTTAAGCGCCTCCATTACGTGCCGCTGGACATCAAGGACCCGGCGGGGTTCGAACGCCTGGCGACGGCCGTCGGCGATCCGTGCGACGGGGTCGCGATCTTCTTGTCGACGGCGCCTTCGCTGTTCAAGCCGACCATCGACGGGCTGGAAGGCGCGGGGCTCGCTTGTCCAACCATTCGGATGGCGCTCGAAAAGCCACTCGGCACCGATCTCGAATCCAGCCGCGAGATCAACGACGCGGTCGCCGGCGCCTTCCCCGAGGAGCGCACGTTCCGCATCGACCATTATCTCGGCAAGGAGACGGTCCAGAATCTGCTGGCGCTGCGGTTCGCCAACTCGATGTTCGAGCCGTTGTGGAACAGCGCACATATCGATCACGTCCAGATTACCGTCGCCGAGACCATCGGGGTCGAGGGCCGCGGCGATTATTACGATCAGTCCGGTGCGCTCCGCGACATGGTCCAGAACCACATATTGCAGCTGGTCGCGCTGGTGGCGATGGAGCCGCCGACCAATTTCGACGCGACCGCGGTGCGCGACGAGAAAGTAAAGGTGCTGCGGGCGCTGCGCCCAATCACCGCGGCGGATATCGAGACGAACACAGTGACCGGCCAATATATGCGCGGGGCGATCGATGGCGCGCCGGTGCCCGGCTATGCCGAGGAAATCGGCAAGGAGAGCCAGGCCGAAACGTTTGTCGCGATGAAGGCGCATGTCGACAATTGGCGCTGGAAGGGGGTGCCGTTCTATCTCCGGACCGGCAAACGGATGCCCGCGCGCGACACCGAGATTTTCATCCAGTTCCGCGACGTCCCTTATTCGATCTTCGCTTCGCGCGGAGCGACGACGAAGCCGAACAAGCTGATCATCGGGCTTCAGCCGGAAGAGACGATCAGCCTTCATCTGATGGCCAAAAGCCCCGGTCTCGATCGCGGCGGCATGCGCTTGCGCGAAATTCCGCTCGATATCGGGCTCGCCAACGCGTTCAGCGAATATCGCCGGCGGATCGCTTACGAGCGGCTGCTGCTCGATCTGATCGAGGGCGACCCGACCTTGTTCGTCCGCCGCGACGAGGTCGAGGCGCAATGGGTCTGGATCGACCGCATTCGCGCCGCCTGGGTGGAGAAGGGGATTGCGCCGCGACCCTATGCCGCGGGCACGTGGGGCCCGTCGGCGGCAATCGCGCTGACCGAGCGCGACGGCATCAGCTGGCACGAGTAGCGGGAGCCATGGCCCTTCATCCAGCAATCGCGAACGTCACCGACCGGATCATCGAGCGGTCGAAACCGACACGGGCGCGCTATCTCGAGCTGATGGCCGAGCAGAAGGAGCGGGGGATCAACCGGCCGCGCCTCAGTTGCGGCAATTTCGCGCACGGTTTCGCCGCCTCGGGCGAGGACAAGGCCGCGATCAGCCACATGGCGGGGCCGAATATCGGCATCGTCACCGCGTACAATGACATGCTGTCAGCGCATCAGCCCTACGCGCGCTATCCCGAGCAGATCAAAATTTTCGCGCGTGAGGTGGGCGCGACCGCGCAAGTGGCGGGCGGGGTTCCGGCGATGTGCGACGGGGTCACCCAGGGCCAGCCGGGGATGGATCTGTCGCTGTTCAGCCGCGACGTGATCGCGCTGTCGACCGTGGTCGCGCTCAGCCATGGAATGTTCGACGCGATGGCCTTGCTCGGGATTTGCGACAAGATCGTTCCCGGGCTGCTGATCGGCGCTTTGCGTTTCGGTCATTTGCCCGCGCTGCTGATCCCCGGCGGGCCGATGCCGTCGGGCCTCCCGAACAAGGAAAAGCAGCGAGTCCGCCAGCTCTTTGCCGAGGGGAAGGTGGGCAAGGCGGAGCTGTTGAAGGCGGAGAGCGCATCCTATCATTCGGCCGGGACCTGCACGTTTTACGGCACCGCCAATTCCAACCAGATGATGATGGAATTGATGGGGCTGCACATTCCCAACGCGGCGTTCATCAATCCCGGCACGCCGCTTCGCCAGGCGCTGACCCGCGCCGCAATCCATCGCCTCGCCGAGCTCGGCCGGAGCGGCGAGCGCCCGCTGGCGCGGGTGGTCGACGAGAAAGCGATCGTGAACGCGATGGTCGGACTGCTCGCGACCGGCGGATCGACCAATCACGCGATTCATTTGCCGGCGATTGCACGCGCCGCGGGGATCGGCATCGATTGGCAGGACTTTGACGAACTTTCGGGTGCGGTGCCGCTGATCACGCGAATTTATCCCAACGGATCGAACGACGTGAACGATTTCCAGAACGCCGGCGGGATGGCGTTCGTTACCTATACGCTGGGCCGCGAGGGGCTCATTCATGGCGACACGCTGACCGCGGGCGCGGAAACGATGGACGCGTGGATCGGCAATCCCGAACTTCATGGCGACGAGCTGATCTGGAAGCCGGCCGAGGAAAGCGCCGATATCGACATGCTGCGCCCGGTCGGTGAGCCGTTCCGCCCCGATGGCGGGATGCGGCTGCTCAAGGGCAATCTCGGGCGCGGGATCATCAAGACCAGCGCGGTCGATGAGGGCCGCTGGCTGATCGAGGCGCCGGCGCGCTGCTTTGCCGAGCAGAATGAGGTGCTCGAGGCATTCAAGGCCGGCGAGCTCGACCGCGACGTCGCGGTGGTCGTGCGCTTCCAGGGGCCGCGCGCCAATGGCATGCCCGAGCTGCACAAGCTGACCCCGGCGCTCGGCGTGCTCCAGGACCGCGGCCATCGCGTCGCGCTGATCACCGACGGGCGGATGTCGGGCGCGAGCGGCAAGGTGCCCGCCGCGATCCATATGTCGCCCGAAGCGCTGCCCGACGGGCCGCTGGCGCGAGTGCGCGACGGCGATATGATCCGGCTCGATGCGCATAGCGGGCAGCTCGAGGCGGTCGGGGTCGATCTCGCGAGCCGGGCGCCGGCCAATTCGCCGCCGCCGCCCCTGGGCACGGGACGCGAGCTGTTCGCGCTGATGCGGCTGCATGCCGACGAAGCCGAACTTGGCGCATCGGCGATGCTCGCCGCAATGGAAGCGGAGTTGGCGTGAGACAGATCGTTGCGGCCGATATCGGTGGAACCCACGCGCGTTTCGCTCTGGCCGAGATCGCGGACGGGGCGGTGGTTTCGCTCGGGGAGGCGATCACGCTCCGCACCGCCGACCATGCGAGCTTCCAGCTGGCCTGGCAGGAATTTGGTCGCCGCGCCGGGATCGAGCTGCCCGACGAACTGGCGATTGCCTTCGCCGGACCGGTCGGCGGTGAGGTTTTGAAGCTGACCAATAACCCCTGGGTGATCCGCCCTTATTTGATGAAGGAGCGGTTGGGGGTCGAGCGCTTCGTCATCGTCAACGATTTCGGCGCTGTCGGCCATGCGGTCGCGACGCTTGGCGATGAACATTTCCGGCATTTGTGCGGCCCCGATCATGCGCTTCCCGACGAGGGCGTCATTTCGATCGTCGGTCCGGGCACCGGCCTTGGCGTAGCCGCGCTGCTTAAAAGGGCGGACAGCTATGACGTGATCGAAACCGAGGGCGGCCATATCGATTTCGCCCCGCTCGACGCGCTCGAGGACAAGATCCTCAAGCAATTGCGCAAGAACTTCCGCCGCGTCTCGGTCGAGCGGGTCGCGGCCGGGCAGGGGCTGCACAACCTGTACGAAGCGCTCGGAGTGATCGAGAAGCGCGACCTGACGCTCCACGATGACAAGGATTTGTGGCCGGCGGCGCTCGAGGGCAGCGACAGCCTGGCGACGGCGGCGCTCGACCGTTTGTGCCTGACCTTGGGCGCGGTCGCCGGCGACTTGGCGCTCGCCCAGGGCGCGTCCGCCGTGGTGATCGCCGGCGGGGTCGGATTGCGCCTCGCGGATTATCTGCCGAAGTCGGGTTTCCGCGGCCGGTTCATCGCCAAGGGACGGTTCGAGCGGCGCATGGACGATATGCCGGTCCGGCTGATCACTTATCCGCAGCCGGGCCTGTACGGCGCGGCGGCGGCATTCGCTCGGGAGTATCCATGACGATCGACGAGATCATGCGCACGGCGCCGGTCATTCCGGTGCTGGTGCTCGACGGCGGCGTCGATCCGGTCGCGCTGGCCGAGACGCTGGTTGGCGCGGGCCTGCCGGTGATCGAGGTGACGCTGCGGACGCCGAACGCGCTCGACGCGATCCAGGCGATGGCCGTCGTTCCGGGCGCGATCGTCGGCGCGGGGACGGTGCTCAACGAGGGGCAGTTGGAACAGGCGCTTGAGGCGGGAAGCCGGTTTATCGTTTCGCCCGGCCTGACCGAGCCGCTCGCCAGGGCGGCCGCGAAGACCGGCGCCGCTTATTTACCGGGGGTCGCAACCGCGGCCGACATCATGCGCGGGCTCGACTTTGGGCTATCGCGGTTCAAATTCTTCCCGGCCGAGGCATCCGGCGGGATCGCCGCGCTCAAGGGATTTTCGGCGGTGTTCGGCGATGCGCGTTTCTGCCCGACGGGTGGGATTCGCGCCGAGACGGCGGCCGATTGGCTGGCGCTGCCTTCGGTGTTGTGCGTCGGCGGAAGCTGGATCGTACAGGCGGGGGAAAGCGATCTTGCCGCGGTTGGTGAGCGGGCGCGCCGCGCCGCGGCGCTGGCAAGCTAGGCCAATTCCCGCCGCGCCGCCCGCACGGTGGCGCACGCCGGTGTTCCATCCTTCGCGGTTCCGTTGACGGCGATCTCCACCACCCCTTCGCCGGCCGCCGCGCGGTCGAGCAAGCGTTGGTCGATGTCGTGGATGTCGATCTTCATCCGGCGCGACCAGGGCGACGACAAGTCACCGGCGGATTGTCCGACGCGAATGTAGACGAACCGCCGCTGCGGGCCTTCGCGCCGCACCTGGTCGCCGAAGAATTTCGGTCCCGGCGCGATCCGGATCGGAAAGGCGAAGGCGAGGAGCTCGCCGGCGCTCGAGCGCTTCGGATCGAGCGGATGACCATCCTTCGATTGCAGGCTGTGAAGGACGCCGGGAACCGGATTTTCAATCACGATCCGCAGCGGGATTTCGAGCTGGTCGGCTTTGGCCATGGTTCGGCCTAGCCCGGTTCCCCGTCTTAAAAAAGATGTTAAGCCGCGCGTCCGCATGCCCGGAGGACCCATGGATCAGCCAGTCAAGAAAGTGACGATTGTCGGTGGCGGTACGGCCGGCTGGATGACCGCCGCGGTCCTGTCGCAATGGCTGAGCAAGGTCGAAGTCACGCTGATCGAGTCGGACGAAATCGGGATCATCGGGGTCGGCGAGGCGACCATTCCGCACATCCGCAATTACCTTGCGCTGGCCAACGTCGATCCGCTGAAGATGATTGCCGCCAGCAAAGCGACGTTCAAGCTCGGCATCCAGTTCGTCGATTGGGGCGCGCCGGGCGAGAGCTACATCCACGGCTTCGGCAAGATCGGCCGCGATATGCTGTGGCTGCACCCGCATCAATTGTGGCTGGCGGCGCGCGAACGGGCGCCGGATTCGGTTGGCCATTTCGACCGATACTCGCTCAACTGTTCCGCTTCGCTGAAGAACCGGTTCGCGTTTGCCGATAAGCGCCAACCGAACTCGCCGCTCGCCGACCTCGATTATGCTTATCATTTCGACGCGTCGTTGCTCGCGCGTTTTTTGCGGACCGAGAGCGAAGCGCGCGGAGTGAAGCGGGTCGAAGGCAAGATCGTCGAGGTCGACCAGAATCCGGAAACCGGGTTTGTCGAACGCGTTCGCCTGAGCGACGAGCGTGAGGTCGAGAGCGAGCTATTCGTCGATTGCTCGGGGATGCGGGCGCTGTTGATCGGCGACGCGCTCGGCAATGGCTATGAGGATTGGAACCAGTGGCTGCTGTGCGACCGCGCGCAGGCGGTGCCGTGCGCAAGCGTCGCGCCGCTGACGCCCTATACGCGCTCGACCGCGCGCAAGGCCGGCTGGCAGTGGCGCATTCCGTTGCAACACCGGATCGGCAACGGCTACGTATATTCCTCAAGCC
>DATFUB010000092.1:0-8447 GCA_035261225.1 Sphingomicrobium sp. | reverse complement strand
TCGACCCATTGCAGACATTAGAAGATCGTTGCACGTTAGTTGGATGACGATCCGTCAAATGCGCAGGATCACCGCTTGTGCGACGATGATGATCGCGCTCGGCAGTTGCACCATCGGGTACGCGGTCGATGTGCTCATGCGAGGCAATCAGGTTGTTTTTAGGTTTGCGAGGAGTGGCTGGTTTGGTGGACACGAACCGGCCCCAGTTCAGCATCTGTGGGTTAGGCGGGTCTCGGCGAATGAGCAGGTCGTGTGGCAGTTGGACAGCCTCGATCAAAACGGTCGGGACTTGGGTGAGGTTATATATGGCTCGTCCCCATCCCGCATGACGCAGATAACTAAAGCGGAGCCGCTAGGCTTGGGGCAGGTCTATAGCGTTGAGCTGCTGGCACTTGGCGGGGGCGGCTCCCGGCAGTTTGCTATCTTGCCCGGTCCGGGTCCGGCGCAACCGATTACGGCTCTGCAACAGTGATCACTTTCCACCCATTGCGGACATTGGGGCGCGCTTCCATACCGATCGGATGAGGTTGTTTGCCTTCGCCGCGCTGCTCACCCTCGCCGCCTGCTCGCGAGCGGAAAACACCTTTATCGTAGAGGATGAGCAGCAATCGGTGACGGCGGGTAGCCTTGTCCTGTGCGGCTCGACAACGCCTCTACAACGGTTGGACGGGCGGTTGTCTGTGAGCAAACGCATAGGTTGCGAGGGCCATGGCTACATTCGGCTCACCTATAAATCGGGCCGTGAATGGGACTGTCCCGTTGGCTATGTAACGCCGGGAGCTAAGCAGGATTTCAAGTTCCGGGCGACCGAGGCTGACTGCCAGCCTTTGGTTTCCTAACGACCGCTTTCCACCCGTTCCGGCCGCAACCGACCCATTGCGGACATTAGGGCGCGAGCGATACATTGACCCCATGAATGGTCGTTTGATGCTTGTGCTCTTTGCTATTTTCGTCGCCGTGGGGGTTGCTGGCCCCGCCGCCTCGAGGGTCACGCATAAGGCGAAGGAAGCGGCGCGCATCGAACGCGAGTGCAGCCTAAAGAAGGGTATCATCACCGTCACTGGCGACCAGATACATTTCCAGCCATCGCCGAACGAAGATTACCACCACGTTGATTGCGCCCTTACGCGGCTGAACAAGGCGGAACTTGGTAAGCTCGGGTTCGTGGGGAATGAGGCGGACCCGAACGCGGTGCTGCGACCCCCGCTTCGCTATATGGCCGAGGGTTCAAACGCAGATATCTCCGCGCTCGCAAGGGCCGCCGAAACCGAGAAGTGGACCATCGTTAGAAGGGCCACGGCAACGGACGGCGCGGCCATTCTCCAGTTTCAGAGCGGCGCAAAGATGACGAATGGCGAAGCGATGAAGCTCATGGACCGCATTTGGAAGAAGGAGTTTGGCGACCTTGAGTTCGGCACAGCGCCACGCAAGTTGAGCGATCGTGGTGACTACGACGATTAGGTCCGTTTTCCACCCATTGCGGACGCTACCGCCGAGTGCGACTATGAAGGCAGACGGGGCTTTGGGTGTGGCTTAGGCCGCTCGCCCGAGAGAGCGATCCTGGAGGGAGTATAGGGAAAGATGCCGCGGCTGCTTTCTTCATTGCTCTTGTCGGCATTGCTAACCGTCGCCCCGACCAACGCTTCCGCGGCGGCGCAGGACGGAGCCACACGGCTCGTCGGCACTTGGCGTCTGGTTGCGGCCGCTCAGCGTATGGCTGACGGAACGGAGCGGCCGGATCCCAACGTCGGCGCCAAGGCTCGGGGCTACATCATCTACACTCAGACCGGGCAGATCTGCGCCATGCTCGCCAACACTGAGCGGCGCCCATGGGGCCTCGCTGACCGACCAACGGGGGTGGAGGCCGCGGCCATTCCCGCAAACATGGTCGCCTACTGCGGAAGCTATTCAGTCGATGAGGCTGGAGGCTTCGTGGTTCACCATGTCGAACTCGATATTTCCCCGAACCGCACCGGAACCGATCGCAAACGTTTCTTCACGGTCTCAGGTGACCGTCTAGTGCTGCGCCCGGCTCCTCCCTTGCCAGAAGGTGTGCAGGATTGGACCGTCACATGGGTACGAGTGCATTAAGCGGACGTCCGCTTTCCATCTGTGGACGCCCATGCAGACATAAGCTCGGTCAATGGGCTGCGAGCCACGCATCGCTGCAAAGCAGGATAAGTTCTCTTCTCGCGCTCGGCTCAGTCAGATGACGTTCCACGGCTTCGCGGTCGTGCGGCGGCAAACGGCGGATGATTTCCGAGACGCCGCGGCACTGACCGGACCTGGCCAGTTCAAACGCCCGGTCGATCGCCGATCTCGTCGTCACCATCGCTCCCCTAGCGCATATAGACAGAAAACGGAGGTCAGCTTTCGGTCCGCTTCCGCCATCAACGATCCATTGCGGCCCTGACCCGTGAGCGTAACAGCGCGGCTCAGCGGCGCTCCTGCCTTAGGATGAAAATCATCGCTCAGCTCGTTCGCTCGGTATGAGCGACGAAACGGCGCACCTTCAGAGTCAGGCCAAGCGCTGCCGTGGTTTGGCCGAGAGCGTCTCGACCGAAAAGGACCAGGCGATGCTTAGGCGTGTTGCCAAGGACTTCTACGAGGCCGCGGACCAACTGGAAAAGAAGAATAGCTAGCGTCCGCTTTTCACTCCATTAGTCCGTCCAGCATAAACCCATTGCGGGCATTGGACGCGCCGGTAGACTGGCACCGCCGCCCATTGGGGGAGCCCTATTATGAAGTCTATCTTATGGGGCATCGGCGTTGCCGCTGTGTTGATGGGATTGCTGTGGATCGGCCAAGGCACCGGTCTCGTCCACTGGCCCGCTACCAGCTTCATGATTGACCAGCGACCATGGGTCATCCGCGGTGTGATTCTCGCGGTCGTCGGCCTCCTCCTCATCGCGGCCTCGCGGAAGCGATAAATTGGAAGCCCCAACGTCCGCTATCCACACATTGCGGACACTAGGACATGTGTGGTTCTCGTCGCGAAAAATTCATTCGGGTGACTTTGAGTTCGCAATATAATCAACAAAAACAGTCCCTTAACTGCACCCGTGCATTGAATTTACTACAGCACACCACGGGGCACATCTCGTGCCCCCGACAGGAAATTGGTCACTTCAGGCGCTTGAATCTGAAGTCGTCGGCTTGCGCTTCCGATGCTTCCGTCTATTCTTCTTCTGCGCCTCCTGAGGGCGCCGAGGCGTGAGAACCTTGCTTGTGAACCTTCCGTGGCTTTCATTTTGGCCGGGTGGCCGTCGCGCATGTCCAGACCGTTCGCGGTTAAAGGCGGCGGCGCATGTTCAAGCATGTTCTCAACACCCGGCTTTCGCCGGCTGCCTCGTCAGGGGGAGGCAGTCATGCGGACTCATTGCGACCAGCGAAGGCACCTAACCGGCCGGCCTAGCCGGCGGCTGCCCTCATCCACGCCGCGGCGGTGAGCGGGTCGTGACGGCGGATTCTGGCGTGGATCGTGGACTGGCCGCTTTCCTGGAAGGCGAGCCACTTGCGTCCAACGACAGACTGGTCCCTGAGGCCGAGGATGCTCTCCTCGCGGATCTGTACCGACGCGAATCCCCGGGGTTGGTCCGTATTCTTTCGCGACAGACGCGCAACAGCGCGGACGCTCAGGATCTCGTCCAGGACATATTCTTCCGCTTCGCACGAATGCGCGGGCGGCTGCCATCCTCGCTCGAACGGCCGCAGGCCTATCTTCGCCGGATTGCGGCCAATCTCCTGAAGGATCGGGCCAAGGCCAACTTCAGACATTCGGCCGCCCTGCATGTCGCGGCCGACGAAGAGATGCTGCCGGGCCCCGATCAACATCGTCTCCTCGAATCCAGAGATATGCTCAGGCGCCTCGAGGCGGCTATGATGCGCCTGCGTCCACGGACGCGGGAGATATTCATGGCGCATCGGATCGACGGAATGAGTTACGCGCAGATTGCGGAGCGGACCGGCCTCTCCGTCAAAGGGGTCGAGAAGCAGATGGGCAAGGCGCTTGCGCAGCTCGACCGCATGTTGAACCCACTTTGAAGGCCGAATGAGCTTCTTTCCCAAATCTCGTGGCCGGGTCCGCCGGCAGGCCTCCGATTGGGTCGCCCGGCTGGCGGGAGGCGCAACTGAGGAAGAGCATATCGCCTTCCGGCGATGGCGCGATTCCGATCCCCGCCACGCGGAGGCTTACGACCGCATCGCCGTCATCTGGAACCAGGCTGGCCGCCTTTCTCATTCTCCGGCCACCGCTAATCGACAAGCGGATGCGCGTTCCGAACGACCGCGGGCGTTCGGGCTCGCAATGGCTGCATCCCTGGCCGCCGCGGTTTTGGTCTCGGTTGTCCTGTTCGGATCGCACCTGCTGCCGGGATCTGCATCGCAGCAACGGCCGATGCTCTTCGCCGCCGCTGTGGGAGAGATCAAGAAGGTCGGCCTCCCGGACGGCTCCAGGCTCACGCTCGATTCCGGCAGTCGGGTCGAGGCTGTGTTCACCAAGGCGCAGCGGAGGCTGACGCTGATCGAAGGGCGCGCCCGATTTCAGGTGGCGCATGAAGCGAGGCCATTCCTGGTCCGGGCCGGCTCGAGCGAGGTCGTGGCGACCGGCACGCTCTTCGACGTCAGCGTGATCGGCGGCCACACCGCGGTGGTCCTCCTGCAAGGATCGGTTGAAGTTCGCATTGTCGGCGCGCGACCGGCGCGCGGATCCAAGGTCGACCGCCTGACGGCGGGGCAAAAGCTGATCCTGGCGGACTCCGCGCCCGCGGAGCGGCGACAGGCGACGCGCGGCGACACAAACTGGCCCGCGCGCATGCTGGAGTTCGACGATACACCGCTCGAGGAGGCGGCGGCTCTGGCAAATCGCTACAGCAAGATGCAGCTGAAGCTCGGCGACGGGCGGGTCCGCGGCCTGCGCGTATCCGGCGCCTTCCGCGCTGGCGATGTCGCCGGGTTCGCCCGCAGCCTGGCCGCCGCCTTTGACCTGCGCATCATTACCCGGACCGACGGAACCCTTCTCCTGGTCGACGCCAACCCAGTCGATCGCGCTCCCGCCAAGTAGAGGCCTCGTCGCAATCACGCGAAAATAATTTCGGGGGGTAGGCCCCCCGATCGTCGTCAACGCCCCCGGACGGCGCCGTTCGATGCGCCGGAGAAAGAGGGGGAAGATGTTCGATCAGCCATACGCGCGGGCTGCCCATTGGCTGGGCGCCACCGCGATCACCACAATTCTGTGCGCCACCGCCGCGCAGGCCCAGCCAGCGCGCGAAGCCGATTATCTGCTCCCGCCGCAGGAACTGGCCCAATCTCTGCGCGAAGTCGCGGTTCGGTCGGGGGCCAGTGTCATCGCGCCGGGCGAGCTCGTGTCGGGCAGGCAGGCACCGCCGCTCAACGGGCGTTACGGCGCTCGCCAGGCGATTGACCTGCTGCTCGAAGGCAGCGGACTTCGCGCGAGCGCGGTGGGCGACGCCCTGGTTATCAGCCGCGCCACCGCGCCTGCCGAGGGCGGCAATGCTTCGGCCCGGCGGACCGGGGAGTCGGAAACGATCGTCGTCACCGGCACCCACGTCCGCGGAGCGCCGCCGACCTCCCCGGTGATCACCCTTACGCGCAAGCAGATTGAGCAAGCCGCTCCCGCTTCGGTCGAAGAGCTGATGCGGCATGTTCCGCAGAATCTCTCCGCAGGCGTCGCGCGGGAGAATTTCGCGGTGACGGGCGCCGGTGCCGATATCACGGACCATGGCGCGGGCGTGAACCTGCGCGGGCTTGGGCAGCGCGCGACGTTGGTCCTCGTCGACGGACGGCGGATCGCGCCAAGCGGCACCGGCTCGTTCGTCGATGTCTCGCTGATTCCCGTCTCCGCGATCGACCGCGTCGAGATCCTGACGGACGGCGCGTCGGCGATCTACGGGTCGGACGCGGTCGGCGGCGTGGTCAACTTCATCCTGCGCAGGGACTTCCACGGCATCGAGCCGATGCTGCAGCTTGGGACGTCCACCCAGGGCGGCGGCAACCAGCTGCTGGCCGGGCTTACCGGCGGCGGCAGCTGGACCGGGGGCAGGGCGCTGCTTTCCTACGAATATCGGGACGAGCAGCCGATCAAGGCGAAAGACCGCGACTTCACCATCAATCTCCCAGCCAACTGGTATCTGTTCCCGCGAGAGAAACGGCACAGCCTGTACGGGACGGCACGGCAGGAAATCACAAGCAGACTGACGCTTGACCTGTCCGGAACCTATGCCGCCCGCGACACGCGGCGCACATTCACCGATGCGAGCTTGATCCCGATCGACGGTGACGCGAAGGCGCGCTCGCTGGGCGGTACGGCCGGGCTGCAGCTGGACCTCGGCGGATCATGGGCCGCGGAAGCGAGCGCCGAATATTATCGTACCCGTACCCAGGAACGTCAGTCGCAGGCCGGTGCCCTGTTCAACCGGTTCAATACGCGGAACGCATTCCGGGAGTTCGCCGTCAGGGCGGACGGAGGCCTTGCCGAGCTGCCCGGCGGTCCGCTGAAACTTGCCGTCGGCGCGGCGACACGCCTCGAGCAATTCTCGAGCCTGTTCGCGACGCCGGTCAATACGCCGACTGCGGAGTCCGGATCGCGCACGGTCAGTTCCGCCTACGGCGAGCTCAACCTGCCGCTGTTCGGTCCGCGCAATCGCCGGGCCGGCCTGGAACAGCTGACGCTCACCGCGGCGGGGCGCCTTGAGCATTACCAGCGCATCGGTTCGTCCTTCAATCCCAAGCTCGGGGCGCTGTGGTCGCCGCTCAAGGGTGTCGCCCTCCGCAGCTCATACGGCACGTCGTTCCGAGCCCCGCTCCTGTCCGAGAGTTTCGGCTATTATAACATCTTCCTGTTTCCCGCCGCGCTTCTCTATCAGGACCCATCGCAGGGCCCGGCGGGCGTCGGTGCAACGCTCATCGGCAACAACCCCGGGGTTACGCCCGAGCGATCCAAAAGCTTCTCCCTCGGCGTGGACATTATGCCGGTGTCGGTTCCCGGACTGCGCCTCGGCGCCACTTATTATGCGGTCCGCTTCGCCAACCGGATTGCGCGCCCCACCGAGCAGGTCGCGGTGATCGGGGATCCGGCGTACGAACCGATCGTCACCCTCAACCCCGACCTCGGGCTCGTGACCGGGCTGCTCGCGGGCGCGAACCAGGTGATCGATGTTTCCGGCCCCGACTTCACGAATGGGGGAGCGACTCCCGCGGACGTGGTCGAAATCGTCGATGCGCGGGTTTCGAACACGGCGGCGACGCGCACGAGCGGGCTCGACCTGCTCCTCACCTATGCGTTCGAGCTCGGCGCGCACCGCTTCAATCTCGATCTCAACGTCAACAAGGTGTTCCGGTTCGACGACAGGCTGACGACGACCAGCCCATGGATTCACACGCTCGACACGCCCTTCCACACCATCGGCTGGAGAGCCCGCGGCGGCCTGTCGTGGAGCCGCGGCCCCTTCAGCGCAATCACCTTCCTCAACTACACCGATGCCTATCGCGACAACCGCCGACCGCAAACGAGACGCGTCGGCGCCTTCACCACGCTCGATGCCGGCCTGGCCTTCGACGGTGCCGGGACCGGGCGCGGCTGGATGCGGCGGTTCCGCCTCGCGCTGAACGTGCAGAATCTGTTCAACGCCGACGCGCCGCCTCTGCTGCCGGATCCGGGCTCCACGCGGGGGATCGGCTATGATCCTGTCAACGCCACCGGCCGCGGCCGCACGGTATCGCTCCAGCTTCGCGGCAGATGGTGAGCGGGATGCCAGCAATGCGGTCCGGCGCCGGGCTTTTGCTGGGCGTAGCCTTCGCCGCAATGCTACTCGCCGGCGCTCCAGCCTACCCGGCGACGAGCAGCCGGCAGCTCGTCGAGCTGGTCGACGTCGACAGCCTGTCGGCCTCGCCGGACGGCCGCTTCGCGGCGTTCAGGACCGAGCAGGCGGACGTCGTCCGCAACAGCTACATCCTGACGTGGCGTTCGGTGGACCTGGCCAGCGGCGAGATTCGCGACATTGGCGGCGGAGGCGACCCGATCTATCTCGATCCGGGCTCGGTGCAGCCGGAGAAGGCGTTGTGGGTGAACGGCGGGCGCTCCGTCGTCGTCCGGGCGCTGGTCGATGGCGCCGTCGGCCTGTGGCAGGCGGATGTGGACGGCGGCCGGATCGCTCCGCTGGTGGTGCGGGACGCGGACGTGGAGGATTATGCGCTCGGCCCGGACGAGCGCACGATCGTCTACAGATTGGGGCCGTCACGCGCCGAAATCCGCCATGCCGAGCAAGGCGAATATGATTCCGGCATCCTCGTGGATTCCTCGGTCGACCTGGCCCAGAATTTGTTCCGCGGCGCGTCGATCAACGGTCGGCCCTCGAGCCAGCGGCTGGTCGGTTATTGGTACGTCCGCGGCGGCCTTTTGTGGCGAGCGCCGCGCCAGCGGCGCAGTC
>DATFUB010000091.1:0-12148 GCA_035261225.1 Sphingomicrobium sp. | reverse complement strand
ACGTCGCTGACCGCGATCTTGTCGATCTCGTCGAGGAACACGATGCCATTGGCTTCGGCGTCGGCAAGCGCGGCGCGGTTGATGTCGTCGGGGTCGATGCGCTTGTCGGCTTCTTCCTCGGTCAGCCGGGCGAACGCGTCCGGAACCTTGAGCTTGCGACGGGCGCGCGGCGCCTGGCCGGCGAGCTTGCCCATCATCGACTTCAGGTCGAACACCTGCGCGCCCATGCCCGGGATTTCGAACGGCATGGCCGGGGCCTCGTCGACTTCGATCTCGACCTCGGCTGTGTTGAGGCTGCCGTCGGCGAAACGCTGGCGGAAGCTCTGGCGGGTGGCTTCGCTCGAGCCCTTGCCGGTCAAGGCGTCGAGCAGTTTGTCCATCGCCGCTTCCTCGGCGCCGGCGCGGACCTTGGCCCGTCGCCGCTCACGTTCGAGCCTGACCGCTTCCTCGACCAGGTCGCGGGCGATCTGCTCGACGTCGCGGCCGACGTAGCCGACCTCGGTGAACTTGGTCGCTTCGACCTTGACGAACGGCGCGTCGGCGAGCCTCGCCAGCCGCCGGCTGATCTCGGTTTTGCCGCAGCCCGTGGGCCCGATCATCAGGATGTTCTTGGGCGTGACCTCGTCGCGCAGCTCGGGGCCGAGCTGCTGGCGCCGCCAACGGTTGCGCAGAGCGACCGCGACCGCCTTCTTCGCGTCATCCTGCCCGATGATGTGCTCGTTGAGCGCGGCGACGATCGCCTTGGGGGTGAGCTTGTCTTTGAGCATTTGCGAAGTGTCCCCGCCGCTTGGGGAAATCGGCGATTGATAGTTCATCGCTTGGTTACATTGGTCGCGCCTCGACCCACTTCAAGCGGCGCAGCGGAACCCCTCGAAGAAGCGTTTGTGCACGCCGAGGATGCGCGCGACGTCGGCGGGCTGCGGGTTGGCGTCCCACTGATCGATCTCATACGTGCCGCCGAGCAAAATCCCGTCGGGGCGCGGGAACATGTAACCGTCGCCGAGCCAGGCGTAGCGCACCTCCGGCTGCGGTTCGAGGATGACCAGCTGGCCGCGCACCGGGTGAAGCTCCTGGTCGCCGAACAGGTCGCGGCTGCCCAGCCCCGTGCAATTGAAAACCAGCGCCTCGGGCAGAGCGGCGATGTCTGCCGGGCTGGCGAACCGGCGAACTTCGACCCGGCCGCCGGCCACCTGCACGTCGCGGATCATCTGCCGAAGATAGCGGCCGGTCTCAACATACATGGTGTCGTACCGACGCACGCTGTCGACTGGAAACGGATGTTCGGCGGGCCGCAGCACGCGGTTGATCGGCGGATAGTTCGCGATCACCTGGGCTTCGGGGCTGTCGGACGCGACATAGGTCGGGAGCCAGCGGATCCCGTAATCGTCGCCGACCATGATCTGGAAACGGCGCCAGCTGTAATCGAGCGCGCGGGCGAACTGCGCCTTGAACTCGGCCGTGACTTCGCCGTCGTGGAACACGCCGAACGGGTGGAACTGGCCGCCGGCGATGTTCGACGTCGTGTCGGGTGGTAGCGCGGCGGTGTAGATCGTCACCGGGAAGCCCGCTTCCTGGGCCAGCCGCGCGGTCGACAACCCCATGACACCGCAGCCGAGCACCGCGACCGGCCCGCTATGACCCTGGAGCCCGAGCTCGATGGCGAGCTTCGAGCTGCCCCAGCTGAGCGTGATCCCGCCGCCGCCGTGGCCGTAATTGTGCACCAGCCGCTTCTCGCCGAGCTGGTCGGCGCGAACCACGAAGCCCGACCGGCGATAGGGACGCAGGCCCGCGATGGTCCGGATCACCCGGCTTTCATCGACCAGCACCGGCGCGAGCGGCGAGCAATTGGCGAAGGTCCGCGGCCGTCCGCCGATGGTCGCGCAGCCCGACAGCAATGCGGCGGAACCGGCGGCAAAGGTTCGGCGATCCAAAAACATCCGTTCGTCCTGAGCTCGTCGAAGGACTGCCTTTCTATCCTCGTTCAAGGAGAAAGACAGGGCTTCGACGAGCTCAGCCCGAACGGTAGTGGTTACTCCACCGTCTCGATCGTCAGCCGGTCGTTGGTGAACACGCACACTTCCGATGCAATCTGCATCGCGCGCCGCGCAAGCACTTCGGGGTCGTCTTCGTAATCGGCCAGCGCCTTGGCCGCGGACAGCGCGTAATTGCCGCCCGATCCGATCGCCGCGATGCCACCCTCGGGCTCGAGCACGTCGCCATTGCCGGTCAGGATCAGCAACTCGTCCGCGTCGGCGACGATCATCATCGCCTCGAGGTTGCGAAGATATTTGTCGGTGCGCCAGTCCTTGGCGAGCTCGACCGCTGCCCTCAGCAACTGGCCGTTATACTGCTCGAGCTTGCGTTCCAGCCGTTCGAATAAAGTGAAAGCGTCGGCGGTGGCGCCGGCAAAGCCGCCAATCACCTTGCCGTCCTCGCCCAGGCGGCGGACCTTCTTCGCATTGGGCTTGATGACCGTATTGCCGAGGCTGACCTGACCGTCGCCGGCGATGACGGTCTTGCCGCCCTTCTTGACCCCGAGGATGGTGGTTCCGTGATATTGTTCCATTGCGCGGATGTGGGGGGGCCGGCGAACGGCTGCAACTAGCCGCGCATCACGAAGCGGCGGTCGGGCACCAGCCAGAAGATCGCGATCCCGACGTAGCACGCGACCGAGATCCACGGCGAGACAAAGGCGAGCGGCAACGCCAGTGCATAACAGGCGAAGCTCACCCATTCCTTCGACCCGCGGCCGAGCGCCCGCTTGACGCCCGATGTCTCGCCCTCGGCGGCAATCAGCGCGCGTTCGAGCAGCAAATAGCAGATCGAGGCGCCGAGCAGCACGAGGCCGAACGACGCGGTCGGCCAGGCGGTGACCCCGGCTTCGTCGACCCAGCGGATCGTCAGCGGAAACAGCGTGAGGCAGAACAGGAGTGCGTGATTGGCCCACAACACCGCGCCGGTGACCGCATGCGCTGACTGCATCATGTGGTGGTGGTTGTTCCAGTAAATCGCGACGTAAATGAAGGCGAGCAAGTAAGCGGCGAGAAACGGCAGGACCTCCATCACCGCTCTCAACGTCGGTTCCGCCGGGATCTTAAGCTCAAGCACCATGATCGTCAGCACGATGGCTACGACCCCGTCGGTCAGTGCGTTGAGGCGGCCCGGTGTCATGTCAATCGACCATATCGCGCAAGATCGCGCCCGCGCCAGCCCTCTACTTCACACGTCGCGAACGGTTCAGCGAAGGGCGCCCTTCTTGTCCGCATTCCACGAATACCAGGCCAGGAAGACGGCAAATAGAATGATTGCCCACGGAATGACGCCCATCGCTCCCGCCGTCATGCTCGCTGGCCTCTCCGTCGCGAATATCTGATAGCCGAGCCCCACGATTGCGCCGATCGCCGACAAGGCGAACGCCCAGACCGAATAGCGGCTGCGGATCAACAACAAGATCGAGCCGGCAATGCCGCCCCACACGCCGATCGCCCAAAAAGCAGTGAGCCAGGCCGGCAGGCCGTCCATGTACGCTACCTGATCGGCCGGGATTTGCGCCATGAACGCCGGATTCTTGAGGTTGACCATCAGATATTGATAGCAGCCGAATGCGTTCCACAGCAGCGACACAATTCCAACGATCCACAGATGCACGGGTGTCCGCGCGGTTACGGCTTGTTGCATGTCGTGCCCTCCGATCGCGCCGGTCCCCGCCGGCGGGTTTCGCAATGGGACGTTTCGCGTGCGCAATGTCAAGCGTGGTGGGCGAGCAACCTGGCCGTCAGATCTTCCTTGAGGATCGCCGCGAGAGCATCGGCGAGCGAAGTGAGCTCATATGGCTTCTGCAATATGTCGAACCCGTGCGTACCGCCGACGTGCTCGCTGTACCCGGTGGTCAGCAGGATCGGCAGCTCGGGAAAGCGGCGGCGGACCTTCCGCGCCAGCTCGAGCCCGCTGATCCCGCCGGGCATCACGATATCGGAAAAGATCAGCCGCGGCCGTTCGTCGTTGGTCAGCTGATCGAGCGCTTCCTTCGCGCTGTGGACGACCGTCGGCTCGAAACCGAGCTCGTCGAGCATGCCCGCGGCCAATTCGGCGACGAAATGGTCGTCCTCCACCACAAGGATACGGCCGAACGCCGCGCCATTGCGTTCCCCGTTCCGGCGTTCGTGGCGCGCGGAATTATGACTCGCGGGCAGATAGATGGTGAAGGTCGCGCCTTTGCCGAGCTCGGATTCGACCGAGACCGAGCCCCCGAGCTGTTTGGCGAATCCGAACACCTGGCTAAGCCCGAGCCCGGTTCCCTCGCCGAAGCGCTTGGTGGTGAAGAACGGCTCGAACACCCGTTCCATTGTCTCCGCCGAAATGCCGAGCCCGGTGTCCGAAACCCGCAACGCGACATACTCGCCGCGCAACCCATCGGGTTCGCCGTCGAGCAGCTCGTTGGTCGCACCGACGCGCAGTTGGCCGCCGTCCTTCATCGCGTCGCGGGCGTTGAACGCGAGATTGAGCAGCGCCAGCTCGAGCGCACCGGCGTCGGTGTCGATCGGCCACAGCTGGTTGGATATCTCGAGAATCACCTCGATGTTCGAACGCAGCGACGGCCGCAGCAAGGTGCTGACGTCGGACAGGAATTCGCTCAAGTCGATCTGCTTGAGCTCGAGCGGCTGGGCGCGGGCGAAGGCGAGCATCTGCTTGGTCAGGCTCGCCCCGCGCTGGGCTGAGTTGCGGATGCCGTCGAGCATTCGTTCTACCTTTTTCGGATCGTGGAGGTGGCGGAGACCCAGGTCGGCGGCGCCGAGGATCGCCGTCAGCAGATTGTTGAAATCATGCGCCAGGCCGCCGGTAAGCTGGCCGAGCGCTTCCATCTTCTGCGAGCGGAACAATTGCTCGCGCGATTCCTCGAGCCGTAACTGGGTCTCGCGCTTCTCGGTCATATCGCGCGTGACCTTGGCGAAGCCGATCAAATTACCGTCGTCGTCGCGGATCGAATCGATCAGCACACTGGCCCAGAAACGGGTGCCGTCCTTGCGCATGCGCCAGCCTTCGGCCTCATAGCGGCCGGTGTCGCGTGCCGCGCGCAAAGCCGCCTCCGGGACGCCCTTCGCGCGATCCTCGGCGGTGTAGAATTTGCTGAAATGCTCGCCGGTAATCTCGTCGGCCCGATAACCCTTGATGCGCTGCGCGCCGGCATTCCAGCTCGTCACCCGCCCTTCCGGGTTGAGCATGTAAATCGCATAGTCGACCACCGATCGCACGAGCAGCTCGAAGGGGTCGTCAGCCAAATTGATACTCACTTGCTGTTGCCCCCCGGACGCGACTGCCGCGTACTCCTTCGCGTTACGACCAACACTTAACTGCAGTTGCGGTTGCACGGCCGTAGGCGAGACGGACTACGAAGTGACGTCATGGCGGCACTGTATGGATCTATGATTGGTTAAATTCACTTCCCTACACACCACCTATTTGGTTATTTCATCGCGACTCGGAAGGAGTGGTGATGGATCAGACCGTGGAGCAACTCGTCGACGTGGCGATCGAGCGCGAGGGCGGTTACGTCGCGCATTCCGCCCAACGCGGCGGACCGACATGCTTCGGGATTACCGAAGCCGTCGCCCGCGCCCATGGGTTCGCGGGTCCGATGCGCCGGCTTCCGCGAAACGAAGCGGCGCGGATCTACGCCCGGCTCTTCTGGCTGAGGCCGCGGTTCGACCAGATCACCCGGCGCAGTCAGCGCATCGCCGCCGAATTGTTCGACACCGGCGTGAACATGGGGCCGGCGGTTGCCGCGACGTTCCTCCAGCGCGCGCTGACCGCACTCGCCGCTTTCGACGCGTTCCTCGCGCTGCGTGGGACGAACAGCGGCGAGACCGTGCTGCTGCGCGCGCTCGAGGCGCTCCAGGACGAGCGCTATCTCCGCCTCGCCGAGCGGCGGCCGGCCAACGAGACCCATCTTTACAATTGGCTCGCCAATCGAACCGCGGAGCCAGAATTATGATGCTGCGCTTCCTCAACCTGCAGGGGATCGCCGGCATCGCCGCCGCGCTCGCGTTGGTTTTCCTCCTGCTGTTCCAGAAGGCCGAGACCCGGCACTGGCGCAAGCAAAGCGGTCAGTTCGAGCAATTGTACCGCGGCGAGCAGGCGGCGTCGGCCCAAACCGTCGCCAATTACCTAACCGCCGCCGAGGCCGCGCGCGCCGCCGATCTGGCCGCCGCCGGGCGCGTCCGCGCCAAGCAACTCGCCATCAACGAAAGGATCGCCAATGATTACGAAACGCGCCTGGCCGCTGGGTCAAGGCGCAGGCGGGCGTCGATCCAAACCGGTCCGTCGCACAGCCGGACTACTCCGCGCGGCGAAGCGAGCACACGGACGCGGCGCGGCGCGCATCCATGTCGCGAGCGCCGCGTTGAGAGGGCGAACCACAGGAGACAATCCAATGACCGCTTTCGACCAGATCCGCGAACACATGAAGGTTATCGGCGCCGACGGCGCGCCGATCGGAACCGTCGACCGTGTCGAGGAAAACCGCATCAAGCTGGTCCGCGCCGACAGCGGGCTCGGCCACGAGGACCACCACCATTATGTTCCGCGCGGTCTCGTCGCCGAGGTCGAGGGCGATACCGTCCGCCTGACCGCGCGGGGAGACGTCGTCACCACCCTGTTCGAGCAGGAGCAATCGGGCGAACCGCTCGCCTAGGCGATCGGGCCATTGCAAAACGCGCGCCCGAAGCGCAGTTCAAGCCCATGACCGAAAAGGGCGATTTGGCGCCCGCGAAGGAGTCGTGGACGCGCCTCGACGATTATCTCGCGTCGCTCGCGCGCCGGCGCACCGCGCGGCGCTCGCGGACGCCCGGGCCGCGCACCGAGCCCGAGACCCCGCGCTTACTGCTCAGCACCCTGCCCTTTCTCGCCCTGATCGCCGGCCTTGCGGTGCTGTCGGTCGCCATCGCCATCGCCGCCTGGCCGGTCCATCCGCCCGTGGCCGCACAGGTCAAACCGGCGCCGCGCGAGCTTGGCACGGCGCCGAGGGGATGGTTCCAGGAAGCGCAGAAAGAATTCCGCTAGGGTTCCGCATCCGAATCGTGAGCCCGAAGCGATGAAGCGCAAGCATTATGAGGAATTGCTCGAGCCAATGCAGGCCGAGCTGGTGGCGATGGCGCGCTGGGTGGCGGCGAGCGGCCAGCGCCTGCTGGTCCTGTTCGAAGGCCGCGATACCGCCGGCAAGGGCGGCGCGATCCAGGCCGTCGCCGGGAGGCTCAATCCGCGCCAATGCCGCACCGTCGCTTTGCCCAAACCGAGCGAGGAGCAGACGGGGCAATGGTATTTCCAGCGCTACGTGGAGCATCTGCCGTCGCGCGGGCAAATCGTGCTGTTCGATCGCAGCTGGTACAACCGCGCGGGCGTCGAGAGGGTCATGGGTTATGCCGGCGACGAGCAGGTCGCGGCGTTTCTCGACGCCGTCCCGCATTTCGAAAAGATGCTCATCAATGACGGCATCCTGCTGTTCAAATATTGGCTGACCTGCGACCAGGAGGAGCAGGAGGAACGGTTCGCCGAGCGGATCGACGATCCGCTTAAGCGATGGAAATTGTCCCCGATCGATCAGGCGGCGCGGGCCAAATATGCCGATTACACCAAGGCCCGCGAAGCGATGCTCAAAGCGACCCACAGCCGCCACGCGCCGTGGACACTGGTCGACTTCAACGACCAGCGGCGCGGCCGGTTGACACTCGTCCGCGACCTGCTCGGCCGCCTGCCCGATACACGCTGCAAGCAAGACAGGATCGACTGGCCGCCGCTCGGCCACGCGCCATTGAAGGAACACTTCGGCGCACTAAAGCCGATCCCGAATTTTCGGGCGGATTGACGATTTCACTGAGGAAATGGGGGAACGATGAAAAAACGAGTCTTCGGGATCGCGATTGTTGCAGGCCTTACGGCGTGCGGCCAGTCGGCCGACAATAGCACCGCAAATAGTGCGGCCAACGCAACCGCCAAGGCGGCCGCGCCCAAGCGCCCGACCTACTGCTTCTTCAAGGATGCGGCGACGCGGAGCTGGTCGGCTTCGCCCGATGCCGGCGGCAATGTCGCGGTCAAGGGCCAGGTCAAGGTCGACGACAAACGCTACCGCGGCGATCTCAGCCAAAGCGAGGTCGCGGGCGACACCGCGACCGTGTGGCTGACCATGGCGCCCAACACCGGCTACGCGGATGAAGACAATTGGTGGGATCTCACCGTCGCCGTCCCCGGCAGCGGCGCGGTCACCAACGTCACCGTGCTGTGCGGCAAGAAGGAAGTCGCCAAGCTCGCGGTCCGCCGCGGCTGACGGTCAGCAGCGCCAGCCGCCGCCCGACCACCACAAGCGGTCGCAATTCTGGTTGTTCTGCATCCACCGCGGGAATGCGCGGTCCGGCCGGTCATGCCACCAGTCGTTATAGCTGTCGGAGTCGAAGCTGCGGTTGTTGGCGTAAGCCCAATCGCCGCCATAGACGTCGAGAATCAGCCCGCTGTCGCAGCCGCCACGGCCGTGATGACGTCTGCCGGAACAACCGCGGAACGCCGGGGATGCCGCGACCGGCCCTGACCGCGCGATCGGAGAACTATGAGCTCCGCCAACTTGCGCCCCTGCCGGAGCGGCGATCGCGACCAGCGATGCCGCTGCCGCAAGCAACATTTTATCCATGTCGCTCTCCTCTGATGTGATCGAGGTGTTAGGGAAACGCCGAATGGCGCGCGATGTTCATTGCCCGGCAAGCTCGCGACGGACAGGATAAGCTAATGCCGATCGGTCTCCCCGTTGCGATCACCCTGCTCGCACAGACGGCGAGCACGGCCACGCCCCCAGTGCCGGCTCCGACGGCCGTCGCGCCGCCCGCGAAGAGTTCCGACGATGGGTGCAAGGACAAGGCCAATCCCGACACCCGCGAGATCGTGATCTGCGCGCAAAAGCCGCAAGGCTATCGCCTCAACCCCGACGTGATGCTGGCCAAGCGCGCGATCCGCAGCGGCGGCCGTCCAACGCGGCCGGGCCCGGGCGGGTATCACGACAACAGCCGCTGCGTCGTCGGGCCCGAGGGCTGCCCGAGCTACGGCATCAACCTCATCGGCGCTGCCCTGACGGCCGGCGAAATGGCATCGCGACTGGCCAAGGGCCAGGAAATCGGCAGCATGTTTGTGACCGACCCGCACCCGAGCGAATACCAGCTCTACCAAGAGTTCAAGCGCGAGCGCGAGGCGAAGGAAGCCGAGAAGAAGGCGAAAGCGGCGGCAAAGGCCAAAGCGGACAGCGCCGCTACGCAGGCGAATCCGCTAACCGGGAAGTAAACTTCTTGAGCTAGCACGGGCCCATGCCGCCCAAGTCCATCGCCCGTTATCTGACCCCGTGGAAGCTCAAGCGCGAGCGCGCCGCCGAGCACGTGCGAACGTTGCGCGGCCGCGACGGCGACAATTGCACGCGCTGCCGGCGGCCGCTGCGCTTCGACCTGCCCAACGGCCACGACCAGGCGCCCAAGATCGAGCCGCGCTCAGCGGCACCGGGCGGCGAAGCGCTCGCCGGCCTGTGCCTGTGCCACGGCCGCTGCAACGCCGGGATGATCGACCACACCGGCGAAGTCGCCGAGCGGATACGGCGCAAGGCCGAGGAGGCGCTGTTCGCGAAGACGCGCGGCAAAAAGCGCAAGGCGGCTTGACGCTCAAGCGTTACGGCGATTCCTCGACGTTCGCATCCGCATTGCCCGCGGCGACCACCGCGTTGGTGTCGTCGGCGCTCGCCGTCCATTCCGTGTCCGAGGCAGACGGCTGCTCTTCGGGCGATGACGGGAGGGGCATGAACGCCGCCCTGGCGTGCCGGGGTGCTTTCGGCGGCGGGGCATTCAGCGCCGACCAGGCGTAGCCGCCGGCCAGGCCAAAGGTCGCCGCCGCGACAATGAGAAGCAATTCCTTGCGCATGGCGGCACCCTCGCACGGCGGCGGTTGCGGAAGAGTAAAGCGCGGCGGCGCAAAAAAGTTAGTGCGGAGAAACGCTAACCAGATCGTTACCAAAACGGACTTATTGTTCGGGCATGAGCAGGCAATGGGAACCGCGCAAGCAAACCGTCGAGCTGCAGCCGTCGCGCATCCGGCGCGATCCGGCGCCCGACCAGCCGCGCGGCCTGGCCAAGATCGAGTGGGACTCGCGCGAGTGGGAGATCCGCTTCGCGGTCGCCGGGGTCATCCTGTTCGCGCTCGGGATCGCCGCAGTGGCGTTCGATATCGGCGAGGTGTTGAGCATCTGATTTCACGCGAACCCGCGAAAAGCGGTTCGCAGCGAATGGAGGGTGATTTGACGAACAATAGCTGGCAAAACGGACGAAATCTCCTTAGGGACTGCCTGCTCGGTTCGATCCGTTGCGAGGGAGCGACCCATGCAGCGTGAGGATATGCTGGCGAAGGTCGAGGCGGCCTATCAGGCCCGCCGGACGGGCGATTTTGCGGCGCTGGAGGCGGTCGTCTCGCCCGATGCGGTGTTCTCTTACGCCGGCGAACAAAGCTTCAAGACGTGGATTCCTGCATTGGGCGCCGGCAGCGTGCACGAGGCGGCGCAGGAATTGTACGAGACGATCGAGGTCCGCAAGCTCGAGCGGGTTCAAGCGGTGGTGGAGGACAATCGCGTCGCGATCCTGTGGGATGCGACGCTCGTCGCGCCCGGCAGCGAGCCGTTCGACACCCAGATGTTCGACCTGTGGGAGTTCGACGAGTCCGGCCGGATCTGCAAGGGCACGCAATTCCTCGACACGGCCCAACTCGTGCGGGAGGTTGGCCTCAAATACTGAGCGCCGCGGCGCGGGTCGCGCGAGCGCGAAACGAAGGTCCATCACGCGGAATAAATCGGACGTGACGTCGATCGGGTTCGCTGCGCGACCCGTCGGCCGGGCACTGCGCCGTCTATTCGCACTACTCGGCGATTGCTCCGCAATCTCCTCGCTGCGCTCTGCGGCTTGGCAGCGAAAGTTCCCAAAGTTCACAGTCCTACGCGCGCGTGAGGAAAGGGCGCCCCCTCGACAGGCTCGGGGCGAGCGGTGTGGGGGGTGACCATGAGCCTCAACCCTCGTCCGGCGCGACCTTGCCGTCGGCCATCTCGCCGAGGCGCTCGTCGATATACTCGCCCGCGTCGCACTCGCAGTCTTCGGGGGACACGTCGGTGAGACTGGCCAATAGCTGCGGCAGCTCGGCACGGGCCTTCTCGCGCGGGTCGCCATTGGCCAGCGCATGCGCCTTCGCGGCGGGCGAGCCGAAGGTCAGCGGATCGAGCCGCGACAGCAGCCAGGTGAGGAGGTAATCGGACGGGATGCGGCGCTCCATGACCAGCTCGCCATTCTTGTAGAAGCGCTCGACGCGGCCGTTGACGGCGCGATCCCATGCGAGGGCGGAGCCGCGGGTCCCGGCGAGCACGCGCGCCGCCTGGTACGCTTTGACCAAGCTGTCGGCGCCGGCCTTGTTGCACAGGCGAGAGAAGGAGTTCGACGAGAGGCCGGCGAGCGCGCAGGCTTCGCCGACGTTGCCGGTCAGCGACAGGCGCTCGATGAAGATGCGCTGACGCTCGGCGGTCCAGCCCGCGTAGCGCTTGCGGGTGGGCACGGGTTCGAAATCGGGAATGGGTGGCGGCGGCGCGATTTCGGTTGCGGTCGGGTCGACGACTTTCAGCTTGGTGGCCATGGGGACTCCTGTTGGTTCAAGGAGTCGGTTCAATTAGGCAATTATATACTTGACTTAGCAAGCGAGCAGAGGGATAAGCGGCTTCAAGAGGAAGCCATGAACATCAACATTACCGACCCCATCTTCCATGACGAAGCCAAGGCCACCTTGCACATTACAGAGTCGCGTTGGCCGGACGGCGTGGATTGCCCGCATTGCGGCAGTGGCCGTGTCATCATGATGGGCGGCAAGACCCAGGCCGGTTACTGGCTTTGCAACGACTGCCGCGACAAGTTCACCGCGCGAACCGGAACGGTCATGGAGCGCAGCCACGTTCCGCTTCATAAATGGCTCCTCGCAACGCACCTCATGGCCGCGTCGAAGAAGGGCATGAGCGCCAAGCAAATGGAGCGCATGCTAGGCGTGACCTACAAAACCGCGTGGTTCCTCTGTCACCGTATCCGCGAAGCCATGCATGGCG
>DATFUB010000090.1:0-7021 GCA_035261225.1 Sphingomicrobium sp. | reverse complement strand
AACCCGCCAATCCGCCAAGGCGGCTTCGGCGCGACTGGCCGCGGCGGTTGCTCAACGAGCTGCTTGCTTTGTTCATCGCTTTGCTCGTCCTTTTGGCCGCGGGGCTGGTGCTTCTCGATACGGCTGCAGGGCATCGTTTCATCATCGACCGTATCGCCCGGCTCGAACCATCGTCGGGCCTACGCTTTCACATCGGCCGGATCGACGGATCGGTGTTCGGCAAGTCGAAGCTGCGCAACGTCGCGATTGCCGACAGCCGCGGCACGTTCCTGACGTCGCCCGAGATCGACCTCGACTGGTCGCCCGGTGCGTGGCTGTACAATTCGCTGCACATCGACAGCCTGACCGCCGAGCGGGTCAGCCTCATTCGCCTGCCGAAACTCAAGCCGAGCAAGAAGAAGGGCCCGATCCTTCCGGGCTTCGACATCCACATCGGCGCGCTGCGCATCGACCGGCTGGACATCGGTAAGGCGGTGAGCGGCCAGCCGCGGAGCGCAAGCCTGCGCGGCAAGGCCGATGTGCGCTCGGGCCGGGCGCTGGTCGAGCTTGGGGCCGCGACCAGCGCCGGCGATCGCGTCGCGCTGAAGCTCGATTCCGAGCCGGACCGCGATCGGTTCGATGTCGGGGTGCGAGCCATCTCGCCGGCGGACGGCGTGGTTCCGGCGATCATCGGCACCCGCCGCGCGATCAATCTTAATGTCGGCGGCGTCGGCAGCTGGACGCGCTGGCGCGGCACGGCGGCGCTCGATCTCTCCGGACGGCCGACCGCCCGGCTCGCGCTCGGTGTCGACCAGGGCCGCTATCGCCTTGCCGGGCAATGGGCGCCGGCGCCGTTCCTCAAAGGCAAGCTCCAGCGCCTGACGGCTCCGTTGGTGACACTCCGCGGCGATGCGACGCTCACGGACCGCATCCTCGACGGCCAGCTGACGATGGGATCGCCCGCCTTGCGCGCGGTCGCCAAGGGGACGGTCGACCTCGGTAACAACCGCTATCGTGGCGTCCGGCTCGGCGTCGACCTGCTCAAGCCCGCCGCTTTGTTCCCCAACATGAGCGGCAGGGGTGTGCGGTTGCTGTGGACCCTCGACGGCCCATTCGCGACCGCCGATTATTCCTACCGGCTGACATCGCCGGGCGTGAAGTTCGATGACACCGGCTTCGTCGATCTGCGCGCGGAGGGCCGCGGGCGGATGACGCCGTGGCCGATGCGGGTCCCGCTGCGCCTCCAGGCCCGGGCGATCACCGGCGTTGGCGATGTCGCCGGCGCGATCTTGGCCAATCCCCGGCTTGAAGGCTGGCTGACGGTCACGCCCAAGCTCATCCGCAGCGACGGCCTCAAGCTCACCAGCGCCAAGATGAACGGCAAGCTGTCGCTGCTTATCGACCTCGTCACTGGCAAGTTCGAAGTGCTCGTTTCAGGCGGGATGACCCGCTATTTGATCCCGGGCCTGGGCGTCGTCGACGTGATGACCGACTTGAAGGTTGTTCCGGGACCGCCGGGCCACGGCTCGCTTGTTACCGGCACCGCCAAGGCCTGGGTCCGGCGGCTCGACAACAGCTTCTTCCGCCAAATGACCGGGGGCCTGCCGCGGCTCGAGACCAACCTTGAGCGCGGTGGTGACGGCATCGTCCGGTTCAGCAATCTCCAGCTTTATTCGCCGAGCCTGCGGCTATCGGGCTCGGGCCAGCGCCTGCGCGACGGAACCTTCCACATCATCGCTGCGGGGCGCCAGGCGAAATACGGTCCGCTGAAGCTGGTGCTCGACGGACATATCGAGCGGCCGCGCGTCGACCTCTTGCTCGACCGTCCCAATGACGCGCTCGGGATCCGGGCGATGCGGCTGCTGCTCGTTCCGAGCGCCGCTGGGTTCGATTATCGCTCCAGCGGCGGCTCGAAGCTCGGTCCGTTCACCAGCAACGGGCGGATCCTGCTGCCGCGCAATGGCCAGACAATAATCTCCATCGCCGCGCTCGATGCGGGGGGTGCGCACGCGAGCGGCGACCTCAGGTCCGATCCCGGCGGGTTCAACGGGCGGCTGGTTCTCGCCAACGGCACGCTCGGCGGGACGCTCGATTTCGCGCCAGCGAGCGGCGCGCAGCGCATCGAGGCGCACCTTGTCGCCAACGCCGCGAGCTTCCCCGGCGCGTTCTCGGTGCGGACCGGGCGCGCCGACGGGACGATCATTCTCGCCGACGATCGCACGACGATCGATGGTGTGGTCGACGCGCGCGGGCTCGAGACGAGCGGGGTGACGCTGGCCCGGCTGACCGCCAACGCCAAGCTGATCAACGGCGTCGGGCAGGTGCGCGCCGCCTTCGCCGGCCGGCGCGGCGCCGCCTTCGCCTTCTCGACCATGACCGACGTTTCGCCGGACGCGATCCGGATCACCGGCAGCGGGCGGATCGAGCAGCGACCGCTGGTGCTCAAGCAGGCCGCGGTGCTGACTCGCTCGGGCGATGGCTGGGCGCTCGCCCCGACGAGCCTCGATTTCGCCGGCGGCAGCGCGATCGTGTCCGGCCGCAGCGGATCGCGCCCCGAAGTGCACGCGCAGGTCCAGGGCATGCCGCTCGAAGTGCTTGACCTCGCCTGGCCCAAGCTCGACCTCAGCGGTTCCGCGACCGGCCGGCTCGATTATGCGTGGAAGGGCAATCGCACCGGCCGCCTCGACCTCAAGGTCCGCGGGCTGAGCAGGGCCGGCCTCGTCCTCGCGTCCAAGCCGATCGACCTCGGCGTTGCCGCCATCATCTCCGATAATAAGGCCGCATTGCGCGCGGTCGCGGCGAGCGGCGGCGCGGTCATCGGCCGCGCCCAGGCCCGGTTCGCGCCGATGGGCGGCGGCCCGCTGGTTGCCGAACTGCTCAATGCACCGATGTTCGCGCAACTGCGTTACGTCGGTCCGGCCGATACCTTGTGGCGGCTGTCGGGGACCGAGGTGCTCGATTTGTCCGGCCCGATCTCGATCGGCGCCGACATCGGCGGCCGCTGGGCCAATCCCACGATCCGTGGCTCGCTGCGGACCCAGAATGCGCGGCTGGAAAGCGCGGTCACCGGCATGACGCTCGATCATGTCGTGGCGCAGGCCCGTTTCGCCGGTCCGCAGCTGATCTTCAGCCAGATCAGCGCCCAGGCGCCGGGCGGCGGTACGGTCAATGGGTCGGGCAGCGTCACTTTCACCGGCGGACGCACGGCGCTCAACCTGTCGTTCAACGCGACCGACGCGCTGCTGCTCAATCGCGACGACGTCGGCGCGCGAGTCACCGGCCCGCTGCAAATTCGTTCGGATGGCCTGACCGGCACGATCTCGGGCGAACTCAAGCTCACGCGGGGCAAGTTCCAGCTCGGCCGGGCGAGCGCGGCTGCGGCCGTTCCGCAATTGGTCGTGCGCGACCGCGGGCTCGATCCGGAAGACGTCATCGAGGTCCAGGATCTCCACCCGTGGAAGCTCAACCTGAAGGTCGCGGGCAACGACCTCCGCGTGACCGGTCTCGGCATCAACAGCCGCTGGACGACCGACCTTTCGATCGGCGGATTTGCCGACGCGCCGCGCTTCACCGGCCGCGCCGATCTCGTCCGCGGCGACTATGATTTCGCCGGCCGCAACTTCAAGCTCGACCGCGGCGTGATCCGCTTCCGCGGCGAAAGCCCGCCGGACCCGTTGCTCGATATCCACGCCGAGGCGCAGCTCCAGGGCCTCGATGCCGACGTTCGGGTTCAGGGCACCGGCCTCAAGCCCGAAATCACCTTCGCCAGCACGCCGCCGTTGCCGCAGGACGAATTGCTGTCGCGCATCCTGTTCGGGACGTCGATCACCAACCTGTCCGCGCCCGAAGCACTGCAACTCGCCTCGGCAGTCGCCGCTCTGCAGTCAGGCAGCGGCAGCCTCGATCCGATCAATGCGCTGCGCAAGGCCGTGGGGCTCGATCGCTTGCGCATCGTTCCGGCGGATGTCGCGACCGGACAAAAGACCGCGGTCGCGGCGGGCAAGTACATCACCCGTAAGTTGTTCGTCGAAGTCGTGACCGACGGTCAGGGATATTCGGCGACGCGCGCCGAATATCAGATCACGCGCTGGCTCTCGTTGCTGTCGACGGTGTCGACGGTCGGCCGTTCGAACGCCGCCGTCCGGGTGAGCAAGGATTACTAGGCATTCGTCATGCCGGGCTTGACCCGGCATCCGCCTTCACCTTCAACGGTGAAAGACAGGCGGCTCCCGGCTCAAGGCCGGGATGACGGTGAGAGGGGCTCGGGCATGAAGAATTGGAACGTCCGCAAGGCGATCGTCGCACGCGAGGACATGCCCGAGGAGCACCGGCTGAAGCAGTCGCTGTCGTGGCCGCACCTCGTCGCGCTCGGCGTCGGCGCGATCGTCGGAACGGGCATCCTCACCCTGATCGGGGTCGGTGCGGGCAAGGCCGGGCCGGCTGTCATCCTGTCGTTCGGGATCGCCGGCCTGATCTGCGCCGCGGCCGCGCTCGCTTACGCCGAAGTCGCGACGATGATCCCGGCCTCGGGCTCGGCCTATACCTACAGCTACTATACCTTTGGCGAGCTCATTGCGTGGATGATCGGGGTCGCGCTGATTCTCGAATATACGTTGGTGGTGAGCGCGGTCGCGGTCGGTTGGTCGGGCTATGCGGCGGGGTTCCTGAAGTCGATCCACCTTGGGTTACCCGACGCGCTGATCCAGGGGCCGGAGCTCGGCGGAGTGCTCAACCTGCCGGCGATCTTCATCATCTGGGTGGTCGCCGGCCTGCTCATGGCCGGGACGCGCGAGAGTGCCACGCTCAACGCCATATTGGTGCTGATCAAAATGGCGGCGCTGGCGCTGTTCATCGCCGTCGCGTTGCCGGTGTTCAATGCGGCCCATTTCGATCCGTTCATGCCGTTCGGCTTCCCCAAGACCGGACCGTCCGGCAGCGAGGTCGGTGTCATGGCGGCCGCGGCGATCATTTTCTTTGCTTTCTATGGCTTCGACGCGATCGCCACGGCGGCGGAGGAGGCGAAGAACCCGAGCCGCGATCTCGCCATCGGCATCGTCGGGTCGATGGTCGTGTGCGTCGCGATTTACATGGCGGTCGCGGTCGCCGCGATCGGCGCCGTTGCCTACACCGGTTTCTCCAGCAGTGCCGAACCGTTGGCGCTAATCCTGCGCGAGATCGGCCAGCCGTGGGCCGCGCGGGTGCTCGGTGCGTCCGCCGTGATCGCTTTGCCAACCGTCATTCTCGCCTTCTTCTACGGCCAGAGCCGGATTTTCTTCACCGTTGCGCGTGACGGACTCCTGCCGCCGGCGCTGGCGCGGGTCTCGAGCCGCGGTACGCCGGTGCGGATCACGATCTTCACGGCCATCGTGACGTCTGTTTTCGCCGGGCTCATCCCGCTCGCCAGTATCGCCGCTCTGGCCAATGCCGGGACGCTCGCGGCGTTCGTCGCGGTGTGCGCGGCGATGCTTGTGCTGCGCCGGCGCGAGCCCGACCGCGAGCGCAAGTTCCGCACGCCGGCGGCGTGGTTCGTGGGGATCTTTGGCATCCTCGGCTGCCTGTATCTGTTCATCAGCCTGCCCAACCGTACCCAGCTGTTCTTCCTCGCGGCCCAGGTCATCGGCCTGATCCTGTATGCAATCTACGGACATGGCGCCGCCCATCGGGCGCGTGGAAGGGCCGGTGCCTAAGCCGGTGGCCCAACCGCTCGGTCGCCTCAAGAGCATCCTTGGTGGATCGGCGGGCAACCTTGTCGAATGGTATGACTGGTACGCCTATTCGGTCCTGACGATCTATTTCGCGCCCGTGTTCTTCCCCAAGGAGGACAAGACCGCGCAATTGTTGAGCGCCGCGGCGATCTTCGCGGTTGGCTTCCTGATGCGGCCGATCGGCGCCTGGCTGATGGGTATTTATTCCGACCGCCACGGGCGCAAGTCCGGCCTCGCTTTGTCCGTCGCGCTGATGGCCGGGGGATCGATGATGATCGCCGCCGCCCCGACCTATGCCAGTGCCGGCGCGATCGCCCCCGCGGTGTTGGTGCTCGCGCGGATGCTTCAGGGCCTGTCGGTCGGCGGCGAATATGGGGCGAGCGCGACTTACCTGTCGGAAATGGCGATGAGCAATCGCCGCGCCTTCTGGGCTAGCTTCCAATATTTCACGTTGATCGGCGGGCAGTTGCTGGCGCTCGGCGTGGTTGTCCTGCTCCAGTCGACCATGAGCGAAGCAAGCTTGCAGGAATGGGGCTGGCGCGTCGCCTTCGGCGTCGGCTCGGTACTTGCACTCGCGGTTTATGTCCTGCGCCGGCGGCTGGCGGAAACCCAATCGTTCACCGTCCAGTCCGCCGACCGTCCGAAATCGTCGATTTTCAATCTGTGGCGGGCGCATCCGCGCGAATTCCTGATCGTCGCGGCGATCAGCGGCGGCGGTTCGGCGGCCTTTTACGCCTACACCACCTACATGCAGAAGTTCCTGGTCAACACCAGCGGCTTCTCGCGCTCGACCGCGACCGAGATCATGACCGTGGCGCTCGTGCTGTTCATGCTGATTCAGCCCTTCTGGGGGCTCGCGGCCGACCGCTGGGGGCGCAAGCCGATGCTCTACGTGTTCGGCTTTGGCGGCATGCTGGTGTCGGTGCCGGTGTTCACCGCGATCAGCACGGCGTCGACGCCGATGGTAGCGCTGGGGCTGACGTTGGTGCCGCTGGTCCTGCTCGGCGCTTACACCTCGATCAGCGGCCTGATCAAAGCCGAGCTGTTCCCGGCGCATATCCGGACGCTCGGCGTCGCTTTGCCATATGCGGTCGGCAACACTGTGTTCGGCGGCACCGCCGAATATGTCGCTTTGTGGTTCAAGCAGGCGGGGATCGAGGCCGGCTTCTACTGGTATCTGACCGCAATCATCGGAATGGCGGCGACCGCTTTCGTGATGCTTCCGGAAACCAAGCGGACCAGCCTGATACAGGAGGATTGATGGAAGTCGCGAAGCCCCGCAGCGAAAGCCCGAAGGCGCTTGTCTATCTGTTGATCGGCGTAATCCTGATCCCGGC
>DATFUB010000089.1:0-8300 GCA_035261225.1 Sphingomicrobium sp. | reverse complement strand
CGGTGATCCTGGCGACGGACGCTTGCCCGGTTCCGCCGCCTCCGCCTCCGCCGCCGCCTCCGGCGCCGGAACGCGGCCTCTAAGCGGGACTAATATTCGGTAAAAATCGGGGCGGGACGAGCGATCGTCTCGCCCCTTTTTCGTGGCGGTCAGGTTTCCCGGTGGCGGCGCGCCGGCGCCGTCTCGCGCATCCACAGGAACAGCGGCAGGACGGCGAGGCCGACGACGGCGATCATCGCGCCGGGGGACATGGTCCAGCCGGTGCGCTCGATCAGCAGCTGCGCGAGCCACGGCGTGAAGCCGCCGAAGATCGCGGTGGCGCCGGTCGCGCCGAGCGCGAGACCGGTGACGCGGCCTTCGCCGGGGAATTGCTCGGCGGTCGCGACCGCGCCGACCGCGCTGACGCCGCCGGCGAGCGCGGCGAGCACCAGCGCCCCGACCAAAGCCAAACCGTGCGAGCCGCTGGCCATCAGCGCGAACATGGTCGTGGGGAGCAGGACGTTGGCGAGGCTGAGCGCGGCGAGCACCGGCTTGCGGCCTACGCGGTCGGATAAGGCGCCAACCAGCGGCGTCACCAGGATGACGATCACCGCCGCGGCGGTCGACAGCCATAGCGCGCTGGATTCACTGAGCTTGCCGGCCGAGGTGAGGAAGGCGGGGACGTAGGTGATCCCGACATAATAAGTGATCGACCCGAGCGCCGAGATGGCGAAGGCGCGGCCGACCGCCGCCTTGTGGTTGGCGAGACTGTGGCGGAGCGGGCTGTCGGGCACGGTCTGCTCGGCGACTTGACGATGAAATTCGGGCGATTCCTCCATCGCCTGGCGCGCGATCCACACGCTGCCGGCAAGCGCCGCGCCGACGAAGAACGGGATGCGCCAGCCCCAGCTCGTGAGGTCGGCTTCGCTCATTGACGCGACGGTGAGCGCGGACACACCGACGGCAAGCAATGCGCCGACTTCGCTCGCCGCCGAGGCGGAGGACGCGATGAGGCCGCGCTTGTGGGGTGCCGCGCCTTCGAGGAGGTAAGCGACGACGCCGGTATATTCGCCGCCGACCGAAAACCCCATCACGCAGCGCAGCAGGAACAGGAGCAGTCCTGCCGCGGGGCCGATTGCCGCGCGGGTCGGGAGCAGCGCGGTCGCGAGCATCGCCGCGGTCATCACCGCGACCGAGATCAGCAGCATGTGGCGGCGGCCATGGCGGTCGCCGATATGGCCGAAAAATACCGCGCCCAGGGGCCGCATCAGATAGGCCAGCGCGAACCCCCCGAGCGTCATCAACAGCGACGCTGCGCCGCCGCCGAAAAACACGCGGCTGAGAACGGTCGCAAAGTAAAGATAGAGGGTGAAATCATACCATTCGACCACGGTCGAAAAGGCCGCGATCGCGAGCGACGCGCGGGAGATGCGGTGGGCTCGGGGCGCGAGTGTTTCGGCGGTCGCCATAGCCCTTCTTCCTGCCAGAGAGCGCCGCCCAAGTCGCGCTCGTCGTTGGTCGCATAATTTAAAGCTTTGATATAACCGAATTTAAACCAAAATCTGTTCATAGCGGGCGCGGACAAGGAGCGCGCGTGGGGACGATTAGACGAATGCTGCGGTCGGGGGGTCAAGTGGCCCACGATGAGTCGCGTCCGCAATCTTCGCGCGCCGAAGGGCTGATCCAGGAATTCGAGAACAGCGAAAAGGGCTGGTTCTGGGAGACCACCCGCGACGGCATGCTGTCCTACGTCAGCGACTGCGTCGCGGGCACTTTGGGGTGCGAGCCCAGTGACCTGATCGACCGGCCGTTCACCGATCTGATCTCGGCCGAGAACGCCGACGGCGCCGCGACTTCGGAACGGACGCTCGGTTTCTATCTGTCGTCGCACGTCGCGTTCCAGGACCTGATCGTCCGGGCCAAGACCAAGAACGAGATATGGTGGTCGATTTCGGGCCGGCCGGTGCATGACGAGATCGGGCGGTTCTTCGGGTTCCGCGGTTTCGCCTCCGATTTGACCAAGATGCGCCAGTCGGAAGTCGAGCTCGACCGGCTCGCGCGCCAGGATTCGCTGACCGGGCTGCCCAACCGCGAAGTCCTCCGCCGGGCACTCGACGACGCCCTGGTGAGCGCGGCGCGGCGCAAGCACCGCTGCTCGGTGTTCCTGCTCGATCTCGACCGGTTCAAGGCGGTCAACGACACGCTCGGCCACCCGGCCGGCGATACGTTGCTGCGGCTGGTGTCGCTGCGGCTGCGCGACGAGGTCGGGGAGATGGGGCAGGTCGGGCGCCTCGGCGGCGACGAGTTCGAGGTCGTCATCCCGACCGCGCCGTCGAAGGAGGACCTCGGGCGGATCGCCCAGGGGATCATCGACAACGTGTCGCGGCCGTACACGATCAACGGCACGGTGGTGTCGATCGGGACGTCGGTGGGGATCGTTACGTCGGACTACGACGATCGCACGTCGGACGATCTGATGCGCGACGCCGATCTGGCGCTTTATGCCGCCAAGGCCGCCGGCAAGGGCTGTTTCCGTTTCTTTGCGCCCGAAATGCACGAGTCGGCTCGCGAACGGCAGCGGATGGAATCGGATCTCCGCGTCGCGCTCGAAAAGGGCCAGCTCAGGGTCGTGTTCCAGCCCAGTGTCGACGCCTTGAGCGAAGCGGTGGTGGGGTTTGAGGCGCTGATCCGCTGGGACCATCCCGAGCACGGGCCGATCAGCCCGGCGATGTTCATCCCGCTCGCGGAGGAAATCGGGCTGATCAACGAGATTGGCGAATGGGTGTTGCGCACCGCCTGCGCCGAGGCCGCCAAATGGCCGCAGCACATTAGCGTCGCGGTCAATCTGTCGCCGATCCAGTTCAAAGTGCCGTCGCTGCCGGCGATGGTGCGTGCGGTGCTCAGCGAAACCGACTTGTCGGCCAAGCGGCTCGAGCTCGAGATCACCGAAGGCGTGTTCCTCAGCAACGACGATCATGTCCACGACATGATCGGGGCGTTGAAGGCGATCGGCCTCAAGCTGGCGCTGGACGATTTCGGCACCGGTTACTCGTCGCTGAGCTATTTGCTGCGCGTGCCGTTCGACAAGATCAAGGTCGACCAGAGCTTCGTCCGCGGCGCGTCGGACCCCGAAAGCCGTAATGCCGCGCTAATCCGGGCGATGGTCGGGCTCGCCTCCGATCTCAAGATGGTGACGACCGCGGAAGGGGTCGAGACGCAGGACGAGCTGACGCTCATCCGCAACCTCGGCTGCTCACTCGTCCAGGGCTATTATTTCGGCAAGCCGATGCCGGCCGAGGAAGCCCGCGCGCTGGCGGCGAAGGGCTCGGCGAGCCGGCCGGACGCGCATCTGGCGCAGCGCGAGCCGCGCATCCGCATCATCCGCGCCGCGCTGCTCCACTATCGCGGCGAGGTCAAAGGCGCACGGCTGCGCAACATTTCGAGCGGCGGCGCGCTGGTCGAAAGCCGCGAAGAGCTGCCGGCCGGCGCCGAAATCCAGCTCGATTTCGCCGCCGGCGGGCTGATTGACGGCACGGTCGTGTGGGCGCGGAATTCGCAGGTCGGCGTCCAGTTTCACGAGAAGTTCAATTTGAAGCTGCTGCAGAGCGCCAGGCCCGCGGCCAGGACGAAGACGGCGATGAAGCCCGACTACCTCAAAGACCTGGACGCGTCGCAAGCGGAGTAATCCAGGCCGCGAGCGCGTCGAGCGCTTCGGCCTCGGTCTCGGCGGGGGTGCGGCCGCTTTTGGCCGCGACCTTGAAACTGTGATCGGCATGCGCGACGCGGTGAAGCGTGGCGCTCTCGCCAAGGGCGGCGACGACCGGCTTCAACAAATCCAACTCGGCCAAAGCATCGCGCTCGCCCGACACGAACAGCATCGGCACGATGATATCGGCGAGGTGCGCGGCGCGATCGGTGCCGGACTTGCCGGCGGGGTGCAACGGGAAGCCGAGGAAAGCGAGGCCGCGGACGTGGGGCAGCGGATCGAGCGCCTGCGCCTGGCTGGTCATGCGCCCGCCGAACGAGCGGCCGCCGGCGAACAGGGGGAGGTCGGGGGCGAGCTCGATCGCCTTGGCCGCGGCGGCGCGGACGGCGATGTGTGCGATGCGCGGCGGATCGGGGCGCTTCGAGCCCTTCTCCATGTACAGGAATTGGTAGCGCAGGGTCGCGATGCCGCGCGCGGCGAGGCCTTGGGCATTGGACTCCATCGCTCTGTGAGTCATCCCCGCGCCGGCGCCGTGGGCGAACAAATAGAGCGCCTTGGCCTCTGGCGGCCGGAGCAGCAGGCCGGAGACGTGGTCAGCGCCGACGGGGATGGTGATAGGCTGGGCGTCCATGCCGCGTTTTTCGGACACGTCTGTCCATGTTACAAGGGTGTAACCGCCTGGGGTCGGCCGGGCAGGGGGCGCGATGAAGTTCGCTGTTGGCATCGTTGTTTTCATCTGGCTGCTCGCCGGGCTGATCGGCGCGTCGATGCTTGGCGAGCTCGACGCCGATCATTGGAAAGCCATCGCGCGCGGACCGATCACTCTGGCCAAGGCGCTCGACGAGCGTCCGGTTAGCCTCCCGGGCCAGGTTTAGGGCCACTCCAGACTCCGCGCGCGCGATGTGGATGCCGAAGCCGGTAACGCTCAGTCGGTGCGACCCTTTTGAACGATGTTCCTGAGCCGTTGCGCGATCGCATCGAGCTTGAGCAAATCCTCGGCGAAGGCCTTCACCAGATCCGGCCGGGCGGCGAGGCGCTCGCACGCTTCCGCCAGGTCCGCGCTGATCAGGGCGAGCGAATCCTCGCCGGTCGCGTGAATGACCGAGGCCGCGGAAACTGGAGAAACCGCAGCGGTGGCCGCGGGCCGCCGCACGAGTGCGACGATCTCATCCACCGCTTGTTGGCCACTATGCTCAACCCTTTTGGTCCAGCTGGCGACGTCAACGTCGGCGTCAAACCGAACGCCGCACTCATCGTCTGTCCGCCACGCGATCTGACCGTGGGCGACCAGGCTGCCGCGGCGAAGATCCACGACCGCGCCTTCTGGCGGCAAGTTGGAGCCATCGAGAAGGGCGCCGCAGGCCGAGATATTCCTCACGCGCACCGCAACGGTCCCGCGCGCCATGACCAGCGTCGCGGTGAGAAAAACGTTCGACCTGCGGCCGCCGCGAGACTCGGCCATGTTTCTCCTTCGCCCGGTCTGTAACGCGCGCGGCGGCCCATATGGTTAAGGATACATCCGAAACGGAACGATGCTGCCGAAATGGATATAGGGCCGCCAGGCACGATTGCCGGGCTGTCCCCGACGAAGACGCGAAGGCGCGAAAGTTTACAAAGTTCATGGTCCTACGCGCGCGGGGTGAGGAAGCATTTTGTTTCACGCGAAGGCACGAAGGCGCGAAGTGGGCCACGCGCGGAGAGGGGCGGGATGTGGGGCATGTGTGATAGGTTCGTCCATACGAATCTCCTTGAACCATATTGGAACATAGAAGAAGGGGTGTAGGAAAGTTGTTTTTCACCGGAGGCGCGGAGGCGCAGAGTGCGGCGTTCCCCGGCGGAGGCCGGGGTCCAGGCGGCGCAAGCCGGTTTCCTGTGAACGAAGCTTAAGCCCTCACGGGCTCCTGGACCCCGGCCTTCGCCGGGGAACAAGGCGGCTCCCCTGCGCTCGGGGCTCAATCGAGCATATGATCCGCTACGCTGTAGCAGTGACTCGCCTGATAGGCGTTGCGGCCGCGGTTCATGTGGGTGAGGTTGAAATTGCGGACGGCGCGGAGCGCGCGGGGGTCGGCGAGGAATTTGCGGATCGAGGCCGCGCCGCGCACCTTCACGCCGAAGGTGTCGGCTTTCCACAGGAAATGGCTGACGTCCTCTGGCTGCATCACGCATTGCTCGAGCAAGGCCAAATCGAGGTGGTCGGGTTCGGGCGAACCGTCGGCGGTGAAATCCGACAGATGCAGGATGAACCGGGCGCGGAGGCCATCACCGGCGTCGGACAGCAAAGTGAACAGCTCCATCCAGCTCGCATTCACGCGGACCAGCGGCTTGTCGGAGGTCGAGGGCAGGCAGGACACCGACCAGTAGTGGCGCTCGGTTGTGCGCGGGAGTGGCAAGCAGGTTTCGGCGTAGAGGCGGAGGATGTCGAGGACGTCCCGCGCCTGCGGACGGCGCAGCAGTTTTTCGAAACGGGCGGTGTATTTGAAGCGTTGTTCGAGGGACTCGGAGCGCTCGTCGGAGTCGGGCAAACTTGTCTGGCCTTCCAGCCAGGCGCGTTGCTGCTCGGTATCGAGCAACTGGCGCAGACCTTTAACGGTGGTGCCATCGGGCGAGCGTTCGAAGGCGGCGGCGGGTCGCATTGGGGCTCCGGTCGCCTACTCCTCGGACGGAGTCTCTTCGGCGGTCGTGCTCAACTTATTGAAAAGGCTTCCATGATTCTTCTTGAGCCAGTTCGCATAGGCATCAGCGTAAACGTTGCCGCCGTAATTGATCTCAGTCAGCCGGTCACGCATCAATCGCCCCCTCATCGACCGCCACGGCGCTGTTCTGGATGAATTCAAACCGTTTCGCCGGGTCGCGCCCCATCAGGCGCTCGACGATATCCCTCGCCGCCTGGCGGTCTTCGTAGGCCGCCGGCAGCGTAATCTTGATCAGCGAGCGGGTCGCCGGGCTCATGGTCGTGTCCTTGAGCTGGTTGGGGTTCATTTCGCCGAGGCCCTTGAAGCGGCTGACCTCGACGTTCTTGCCCTTGAATTCGCTCGCTTCGAGCTCGGCGCGATGGGCATCGTCGCGGGCGTAGAGGGTCTTGGCGCCGGCACTCAGGCGGTAGAGCGGGGGCTGGGCGAGGTAGAGGTGGCCGCGGCGCACCAGCTCGGGCATTTCCTGGAAGAAGAAGGTCATCAGCAGGGTCGCGATGTGGGCGCCGTCGACGTCGGCGTCGGTCATGATGATGATCTTTTCGTAGCGCAGCGCATTTTCGTCGAACTTGTCGCGCGTGCCGCAGCCGAGCGCGAGGCCGAGATCGGCGATTTCGTTGTTGGCGCGGATCTTGTCGGCGGTGGCGCTGGCGACGTTGAGAATCTTGCCGCGGATGGGGAGGATCGCCTGGGTCTTGCGCTCGCGCGCCTGTTTGGCCGAGCCGCCGGCACTGTCGCCCTCGACGATGAACAATTCGGTGCCCTCGGGGTCGTCGGATGAGCAATCGGTGAGCTTGCCGGGGAGGCGGAGCTTGCGCGCAGACGTCGCGGTCTTGCGCTGAACTTCGCGCTCGGCGCGGCGTTTGAGGCGTTCTTCGGCGCGCTCGACGATCGCCCCGAGCAAGGCGCGGCCGCGGTCCATGTTATCGGCGAGGAAATGGTCGAAATGGTCGCGGACGGCGGCTTCGACGAAGCGCGCCGCCTCGAGGCTGGTCAGGCGGTCCTTGGTCTGGCTCTGGAAGTGCGGGTTGCGGATGAAGATCGAGAGCATCAGCTCGATGCCGTTGAACACGTCGTCGGCGGTGATTTCCTTGGCGCGCTTGTTGCCGACCAGCTCGCCGAACGCGCGGATGCCCTTGGTGAGAGCGGCGCGCAGGCCCGCTTCGTGGGTGCCGCCGTCGGGGGTCGGGATGGTGTTGCAGTAATAGGATTCGCTGCCGTCGCTGTAGAGCGGCCAGGCGACGGCCCATTCGCAGCGGCCCTGATCGTTCGGGAAGTCCTGCTTGCCGGTGAACGGCTGGTTGGTGACCGCCGGGCGGTCGCCGAGTTGCTCGGCGAGATGGTCGGCGAGGCCGTTGACGAACTGGAAGGTGGCGGTTTCGGGGACGTCAGCAGAGGTCAGCGACGGGTCGCAGCGCCAGCGGATCTCGACCCCGGCGAAGAGATAGGCCTTGGAGCGGGCGAGCTTGTACAGCCGGGCTGGATCGAACGCCGCGTCGGCCCCGAAGATCTCCGGGTCGGGGGTGAACGTTACAGTGGTGCCGCGGCGGTTGGGCGCGGCGCCGACTTCCTGCAGCTTCGAGGTGGCGAGGCCTTTCGAAAAGGTCTGACGGTAGAGCAACTTGTCGCGCGCGACCTCGACGATGGTTTCGGTCGAGAGCGCGTTGACGACGCTGACCCCGACGCCGTGGAGGCCGCCCGAGGTCGAGTAAGCCGAGCCTTCGAACTTCCCGCCCGAGTGGAGCGTGGTCATGATCACTTCGAGCGCCGACTTGCCGGGATATTTGGGGTGGGGGTCGACCGGGATGCCGCGGCCGTTGTCGAACACGGTCAGGCGGTTGCCGGTGTCGAGCGTGACCTCGATGCGGCTGGCGTGGCCGGCGACCGCTTCGTCCATCGCATTGTCGATGACCTCGGCGGCGAGG
>DATFUB010000088.1:0-7151 GCA_035261225.1 Sphingomicrobium sp. | reverse complement strand
CAGGATCGTCCGCCCGTCATCCTCGACCAGCACCGCCTCGCCCTCGATCATCACCAGGAACTCGTCCTCGCCATCGTGCCAATGACGCTGGCTCGACCAGGCGCCGGGCTCGAGCATGACTTCGCTCACCCCGAAATCGGTCAGTCCGCTCGGCGGGGCGAGTCGGCGGTACCAGCGGCCAGCCACAACCCGATTGAACGGCGGCGGATAGCCAGTGCGGTTGGACTGTTCGATTGCGGCGAGGTCGAGCTTGGGCATGGCCGCGCTCTAGCAGCGGAGGCCGGGGGCTAGAAGGTGCCTTTCAGGGACATGCTGAACAGCGGCCCGACCAGCTGATTCTGCCTCTGGTAGAAAGCTAGCGGCGTCCGGTCGCGATAGCCTTCGTAGACGTGGCGGTAGAACAAGTGGCGGCCGTTCAGGATATTGTCGACCGAGACCCGCAATTTCATGCCGAGCACGTTCTTGTGCTCCACGTAGAAGCCCGAAATCCATGGCAAGTCGAGGCCGTGGTAAACCTCGGTCAGGTAAAAATTCTTCCCGTAGTGCTGGTATTGGGCATAGGCGCTCCAGGCGAGCGGAGTGCCCGGGATGTCGTGGCGGACCTGGGCGCTGAACCAGGCGTCCTGGACGCCGCTGATCGGCCGCTTCTCGCGGGTGAGCGGATCCTTGACCGAGGTCCACTCGCGGCCGAGCGTTAGGTCGAGCTTTGCGCCCTTCCAGCCGAGCGGATCGAAATTCAGCGTGCTGACGCTCTCTGCTCCGTAACGGATGGCCCGGGGCAGATTGCCGATGCCCTGCCCGTCCTCGCCGATCGGGATTACGTCGATGATGTCCTCGACGCGATAATACCAGCTGCGAAGCCGCGTCTTGCCCCACAGGCCGAGATCACGCGAAATCTCGGTCTCGGCTTCCCAGCTTTGCGGCGGCACGAGGTCGGGATTGCCGGCATTCTCGCGATCCTCGCTGAGCTTCGGCTGGGCGAGGAAATCGTAAAAACTGATCTGACCGACCCGGCGGCGGAGCTTGAGGCTGACATCCCAGCCTTTCGCCGGCCGCCAGCCGAACGTGATACTACCCTTGGGACGGAAGAATTTGCGCGCAGCCTGGTCGTCGTCGACACGGTCGAGATGCGAAATCTCGCCTCCCGCGGCAACCTGCAGATCGAGGTTCGAAGTCAGCGAACGGCTAAGCGTCACCACGCCCTCGTAGCGGGTTTCGGTGACCTTGCCGGTGCCTTCCGGGAACGGCACTTCAACGAATTCGCCGGCGGAATCCAACTCGAACAGACCGCCTTTCTGGTCGAGCGAGTTGAACGCCCGTTCGATCGAAATTTGCCAATCGTTCTTGCCGCTTTTCCAGTGATATTCACCGCGCCCGATGGTCTCCCCGAGATGGGTGTCGCGGACGAACCGCGTGCCCTGGCTGTCGGCGCCACTGGTGTCGAAGGTAAGGATGAGCGTCTGGACCAAAGGCTCATGTTCCCAGTGGCGGACGCCGATCAGCTTCAGCCGGCCGGGCCCGAGCGCGAAGTCATAGTCGGCGCTGATGTCGGCAAAATAACCATTGAGCTTGGTCCGAATGTCGCGACTGCGCTCTTCGCCTGTGGCGAGGACGCGGTGATCGCGCCGCACGCCGGGGTTCCAGTAGGGCGTGTAGCCGAGCGTCAAATTGCCGACCGACGAGCCGGCCCCGTCGAGGCCGAGCTTCAGCTGGAAGTTCGCCCGGTCAAATTCGGAATGATAAATTTCCTTGCGGGTTTCGGTGACCACGCCGTTAGCGTCGTAAATCCAGATCGGCCCGCCGAACGCCCCGCGACCCGGATCGTTCTTCAGCGATATGGTGTAGTCGACCGGCCCCTTCTTGCCCGAGTAACTGATCGACCCCGAGACGAAGTCCGGCTTGGCATAATGCGCGCGGAAAATCGGATTATATTCGAACTGGCCGGATGCCTTGGTCGCCGCGTTTAGGATGACGTTGGCGACCTGCCCGGACAAGCCAGCGATGCCGAGCCCGGCCGCGTCGACGATCTCGATCCGCTCGACATTGGCGGCGGAGACGCGCTGCAGCTGGTCGATCGCTCCGCCCGACTTGTTGGCGATGCGCTCGCCGTTGATCAGCACATTCTCCGACGCCTGGCCGAGCCCGCGCTCGCTGCTCGCGCCGCGGATGGTGAAGCTCGGCACCTGAACCAGCATGTCGTAGGCGGTCTTGGGCGCGAAGCGGGCGAAGTCGGCGGGCGTATAAATGCGCTTGGTCGCCGTGGTCGCTGGAGCGGTGGCTCGTGCGGCAACGGCCGCCGGAACGACCAGTGCGGCTGTCGCAAACAAGGTACGCAACACGAGCACCGGTTTTTCCCCTCAATTCCGAAGCACATGCTCGTGCTACATTTGTAGCGTGCTACATTTGTAGCGTTAGCGCAAGCCCCGTTCGACGAACCGACGAACCGACGAACTGCCGCGACTGGCGTGACAGTGCCATAATACTGTATTACACTTAGCTCAGGCTTGTCCGGACACATAACCGTGCCTGATGGACCGCGTTTCGACTTCTATTGGACCGGACCCGACCGACTGGAGAAGATATGCCCATGGATGCCAGGATCAGCAGCAAGCCGCCCGCCCCGATGGATCCGTTGGAGCTCAGCCGGGAAATTCAGCAGCCGTATCACAATCGCCGGCTCGCCGCGGTCAACGACCATGAGGTCCGAATGAGCGTGATGACCCACGGCTTCCCCTGGCATCACCATCCCGATTCCGACGAAAGTTTCCTCGTCGTCGACGGGGAGCTGGTGATCGAATTCGAAGACGGTGAAGTCGTGCTTCAGCCAGGGCAGTTCCTGACCGTGCCAGCGGGACTCCGCCACCGAACCCGGCCGGGCGGTGCGCGATCGGTCAATCTCACCTTCGAGAAGCTCGGCGCCGAAACTATCTTCGACTGACCGTCACTCCCTGCTACGCGGCCCCATGACCATCGATCCCGTCGCGCTCGCCACCGCCCTGATCAATGTCCCGAGTGTCACGCCGGCCAGCGGCGCGGTGTTCGACGTGCTCGAGGCGGCGCTCACCCCGCTCGGTTTCACCTGCGACCGCTGGGTGATGGGCGATCCGCCCGACGGACCGACCGAGAATATGGTTGCGATCCGGGGCGAAGGCGGCCCGCATTTCGGCTTTGCCGGTCACCTCGACGTGGTGCCGCCGGGCGATGGCTGGAGCGGCGACCCGTTCGCCGCGCAAATCGTCGACGGCCACCTGATCGGACGCGGCGCCAACGACATGAAGAGCGCGATCGCCGCCTATGTGGCCGCGCTGTCGCGGATTGGGGAAACGAACGGCACGCTATCGCTGCTGATCACTGGCGATGAGGAGGGCTATGCCGCTTACGGCACGCCGCGGATCATCGACTGGCTCAACGAACGCCAGATTCGCCCCGACATGATCCTGATCGGCGAGCCGACGTCGGTCGACCGGCTCGGCGATACGGTCAAGATCGGCCGCCGCGGATCGGTCAATATGTGGATCGAGGCCCCGGGCGTACAGGGACATGTCGCCTACCCACACCGGGCCACCAACCCAATTGCGCCGCTAGCGCGGGTGATCGCGGCGCTCGACGCGGTCCACCTTGACGACGGCACTGATCAATTCCCGCCGTCCAACCTCGAATTCACCGCGATCTCAACTCCGACCGACGCCAGCAACGTCATCCCCGGCTCAGCCACCGCGCAGCTCAACATCCGCTTCAACAATCTGCAGAAGGGCGCGGACCTGGTGCGGTTGGTCGAGGAGATCGCCGAGCGCGAAGCGCCCGGCGCCAAAGTCCGCGCGCGGATTTCGGGCGAAGCGTTCCTGACCCCGCCCGGCAAGCTGTTCGACGTGATCGTCGAAGCGATCGAGGAAGAGACGGGCGAAAAACCCGAGCTGTCGACCAGCGGCGGGACGTCCGACGGCCGCTTCCTCATCCAGCTTTGTCCCGTGGTGGATTTCGGCCTGCCCAACGCAACCATGCACAAGCTCGACGAAAGCGCCGCGGTCGAAGACATTCACGCGCTGTCTCGGATTTACGAGCGGATTGTGCGGAAGGTGTTGGCCTAGGCCACCGACTTCGCGCCGCTGCGGTCGGCGTTGCCGGTCCAGTCGAGGAATTCCGCCTCAAACATCGGCTGCGCGAACACGTAGCCCTGGACAATATCGCAACCCATCGCGCGCAGGATGTCGGCCTGCGCGGCGGTTTCGACCGCCTCGGCGACGACCTCGCACTCGACGCCCTTGAGCAGCTGGATCACTGCCTGGACGATCACGCGCGCTTTCTCGCAGGTCTCGATGTCGGCGATCAGCGACTGATCGAGCTTGACCCGGTCGAGCGGCATCGCCCGCAGCCGCGCGAGGTTCGAATAGCCGGTGCCGAAATCGTCGATGGCGATGGTCGCGCCGTCCAACCGCAATGCCGCGATTTCGGCGAGCACGGAGTCGCTGACGACCATCGCCGCGCTCTCGGTGAATTCGAGCTCGATCAAAGATAGTGGAACCTGGGCATCGCCAAAGGCCTGGCGCAGCTTGGCGAAGAAATCGGGGCGATCGAGCTGGCGCGGGCTGATGTTGAACGACAACCGCCGGGCGACGCCGGTCCGGTTCCAGTTCGCGAGCACAGCGGCCACTTCGCCCAGCACCCAGTCGCCGATTTCGGAAATGACCCCGGTCCGCTCGGCGATCGGAATGAAACTGTCCGGGCCACGCAACCCGTCGCGCGGGTGATTCCAGCGGAGCAGCGCCTCGGCGCCGGCGATCTCGCCGGTGACGAGGCTCATCTGCGGCTGGAAGGCGAGGATGAACTCGCCGCGCTGGACCGCCTCGGTCAGGGCTTTCTCAATCTCGATCTTCTGCTGATGCTCGGCGGCGAGATCGTCGGTGAACAGGCAATGCTGGCCGCCACCGCATGACTTGGCGCGATACATTGCGATGTCCGCGGCGCGCATCAAAGCCTCGATGCTGGTGCCATGATCAGGCGAGATGGCGACGCCGATCGACGCGCCAATGTCGACGCTGTGCGAGCTCAATTCGAACGGTTCGGAGACGGCCAGGACCACGCGCCGCGCGACGCGTTCGATCTCGGCCACCGATTCGATTTCGGGGAAGAACATGGTGAATTCGTCGCCGGCGAGCCGGGCGAGCAGCGGGCGATTACGGCCCGTCCCGGTGCCTTCGGCGCTGACCACTACCCGCAGGCGATTGGCGACCATGATCAGCAACTGATCGCCGCGAGCATGGCCAAGGCTGTCGTTGACCATCTTGAAGCGATCAAGATCGACGAACAGCATGGCCGCGCGCTTGCCGTCGAGTTCGCCGAGCAACTTGTCGGCCTCCGAGCGGAAATGCAGCCGGTTGGGCAGCGAGGTCACCGGATCGTACATGCCGAGCGCCTGGGCGTTCTCGATCGAGGCGCGGACCTCGGCGAACAAAGTGTCGACGGCCGAGGCCAGCTTGGGCATCACCTGCTTGACGATCGGCGGAGCGGGCGAAACCAGATCGCCCTCCTCGACCGCCATCAGCCGGTTGCGCAGGGCCGCCAAGGCCCGGGCGCTCTCGCTGTTGGGTCGCTCCGAAGCGACGTAGCTGATGAGCAGGCAGAAGGCGCCGGCGATGATCGCGGCGAGGATCTTCTCGTTGAACCCGGTGAGGTAGAGCAGCGCGCCCAGTGAAAATACGAAGGACGCGACTCCGGCAGCACACGACAGGATCGTGTTGCTGATCTTTTCGCCGGTGCCCGCTCTCATCTTCGTGCTGCGCCTCGCGCGACGGAAATGCCCGCCCTTACCCGCTCGCGTTAACCGAGCCCGGTTAAGAAATTGTCAGCGACGGCGCAGGACGATGTACAAACTGCCGCCGCCACCATGACGTCGGTGAGCGCCTCGGACGGCGGCGATATTCGCGGCATGGCGCGATGCGGCGAGCCAGTCGTGGACGGCGGCGCGGATACGCCCGCGCTCGATCGGCGGATCGCCGGGCCGGTGATGGCCGGTAATCAGGAGCAAGACCCGATCGCCGGCCGAAATCGCTTGATCGAGGCCGCGGTCGATCGCTTGCCACGCGCGATCAAGGTTCATCCCGTGGAGGTCGAGGGTGCGATCGGGCACAACCGTGCCGCCTTTGAGACGACGGTCCCAGCTGCCGTCGAGGGTCGTTCCGGGTTTGGGTTTGGGGGGAACCAGTTGCGGCTTTCGGGGAGTTACCGGGAGAGCGATCGCTATCACTTTGACGGATAAAGGTTCTTCTGGTTTTTCAGAAACTTGCGGCTTGACCGGTTCACGCGACAAGGGGCGGATGGTCGCTGCGACCCTGGCCCACAGGTCGGCCTCGTCAGGGCTGAGTGAGCGCACGGGCTGCCACCCCCTTCGGCAGCAAGATCAGCGCCTCACCGGAGGCCGACATTCCGCCGGCGGTCGTTACCGCTTCGGGCCCCGCGCCCCAGAAAGTGTCGAAGCGGTTCGGTCCCTTGATCGCGCCGCCAGTATCCTGCGCGACCCACAGCCCATCGACCTCGTGCCGGTCGGCCTTGTGCAGATAGACCGGCGCGCCGAGCGGCACGAAATTCGGGTCCGCCGCGACCGTCGCATGGGGAGTGACGGCGACATTGAGCGCGCCGAGCGGCCCCGCCCCGGTCAATTCCTTGAAGAAAATGTAGGACAGGTTCTCGCGCATCAGTGCCTTGCCCTCCTCGGGGTGGGCGCGGATCCAATCCTTGATCGCCGTCATGGTCGCGGCGCCGGGCGGCAGCAGGCCGCGGTCGCGTAACAGCCGCCCGATCGCGACATAGTCGCGGCCGTTCTGCCCGGCATAACCGATGCGCATCACGCTGCCGTCGGGCATGCGGACCCGGCCCGACCCCTGGATTTCGAGAAAGAATAGGTCGACCGGATCCTTCGCCCAGGCCAGCTCGAGCCCTTTGCCCGCGAGCGCGCCATCGTCGATCTCGGCGCGGGTGAAATAGAGCGTGCACAGGCCCGTCTGGTCGATGCGGCCGCGGCCGCTAGTGCCGTCCGGCTTGGTGCAGCGGATGAGATCGGGCGGGACACGGTAGATCGGGACGTAACCGGGCAGCTCGACCGGTGAGCCTTCGATCTCGGGTTCGTAATAGCCGGTCGCGAAGGCGCGGCCGTC
>DATFUB010000087.1:0-2389 GCA_035261225.1 Sphingomicrobium sp. | reverse complement strand
CTTCAGCGTGGCCGCGTTGACGGCGCTGAGCAGCGCGGTCGCGGCAATCACCAGCGCGAATTGCGAGTACATCCTGCCGGTCAATCCCGGCAGAAACGCCGCCGGCAGGAACACCGAGATCAGCACCAGCGTGATGCCGATAATCGGTGCGAACAGCGCGTCCATGGCGCTGATGGCGGCGTCATGGCCGGACATGCCCTGCTCGATATTATGGGCGGCGCCTTCGACGACGACGATGGCATCGTCCACCACGATACCGATGGCGAGCACGATCGCAAACAAAGTCGAGATGTTAACCGTGAAACCGAGCGCCGCCATCGCGGCGAAGGCGCCGATGATCGTGACCGGCACCGTCGTCGCCGGCACCAGCATCGCGCGCCAATCCTGCAGGAAGATCAGGATCACGACGAGGACGAGGAGGCCGGCCTCGATCAGCGTCTTGTAGACTTCCTTGATCGATTCCGAGACGAACTTGGTGGTGTCGAACGGCGTGTCGTACTTCACGTCCTGCGGAAATTGCGCCGCCAGCGCCGCCATCTTTTTCTCGACCGCCTGCTCGACCTCGAGCGCGTTGGCGCCGGGCGACTGGAATACGCCGATGCCGGTTGCCGGCTTCTTGTTGAGCGAGAAAACCTGGCTGTAGGTCTGGGCTCCGAGCTCGACCCAACCGACGTCACGGACGCGGGTTACATCGCCAACGTTGCCGGTCTTGACGATGATATCCTCGAACTGATCCTTGTCGTCGAGCCGTCCGTTGACGTTCAGCGTGTACTGGAACGCCTGTCCCGCGGGCGTCGGCGGCATGCCGACCTGACCCGCGGTCACCTGCTGGCTCTGCTGCTGGATCGCGGAAATGACGTCCTGCGGCATCAGCCCGCGCACCTGCAGCTTGTTCGGGTCGAGCCAGACCCGCATCGAATACTGGCCGGCGCCGAACACCGTGACGTTGCCGACGCCGGGCAGCCGCGACAGCTCGTCGCGAATGTTGATCGTCGCGTAGTTGCTGAGGAAAAGGCTGTCGTAGGTCGAATTCGGGGACGTCAACGTCACGAACAACAGGATCGCCGTGGACTTCTTCTGCACGGTGACGCCCTGGTTCTGGACCGACTGCGGGAGCTGCGACAGCGCGCTCGACACGCGGTTCTGCACCAGCACCTGCGCGAAATTGAGATCGGTGCCGATCTTGAACGTCACCGTCAGCGAGTAGGTGCCGTCAGCCCCGCTATAGGACTGCATATAGAGCATGTCCTCGACACCGTTGACCTGCTGCTCGATCGGCAGCGCCACGGTATCGATGACGGTCTTGGCGCTGGCGCCGGGATAGCGGGTCGTGACCTGCACCGTCGGCGGCACGACATCGGGATATTGCGCAACCGCGAGGCTGAACAGGGACACGCCGCCGATCAGGATCATCAGGATCGCGATGACGTTGGAAAGGACCGGCCGCTCGATGAAGAATTTCGAAATCATGACCGGTCCTATTTGGTCGATGCCGGCGGCGCTTCGATCTTCTGGAGCTGCGGATCGACCTTCTGGCCCGGAATCGCGCGCAACAGCCCGGCAATGACGACGCGATCATCCGGCTTCAGGCCGCTTTCGATGGCGCGCAACTCACCCTCCACCGGCCCGGTCCGGACCTTGCGCTGCTCGACAACATTTTCGGCGTTCACCACCAGCACATATCGTCCGGCCTGATCGCTGCCCAGCGCGACGTCGGGGACCAACAGCGCGTTCGGCTCCTGGTCGAAGGGGACGCGGACGCGAACGTAAAATCCCGGCAACAGGACGCGATCGGGATTCGGCAGCACGCCGCGCACCGCCAGCGTTCCGGTCGACTGATTGAGCGTCGGCGAGATATAATCGAGCTTGCCCTTGTGCGGATAGCCGCTTTCGGTTTGCAATCCGATCTCGATCGGCAACTGCCTGAGATCGCTCACCGTGATCCCCTGCCGCCGGGCTTCTTCCCGAATCCGCAGCACGTCCTGTTCGTTGACGTTGAAATTCACGTAGATTGGATCGAGCTGCACGATGGTCGCAAGCTGGGTCGGCGATGACGCGCCGACCAGTTCTCCGACCGAGACCAGATGCGCGCTGACGATACCGTCGAACGGCGCGACGACGTTGGTATAGCCGTAATTGACCGCCGCGATCTTGGTGTTGACCTGGGCCTGCTGCAGGTTGGCCTGGGCGTTGTCGCGCGAAGACGTGGACTGATCCAGCGTTGCCTGCGAGACGGCTTGCCTCGCGACCAGATCCGACTGGCGCTTGAAGTCGGCTTCGGTCTGCTTCAGCGAGGCCTGCGCGCCGGCCTCGGCCGCCTGCGCCTGCTCAAGCTTCAGCTTGTAGGTCTCGGGCTCGATCGTGAACAGCGTCGTGCCTTCCTTGACCA
>DATFUB010000086.1:0-7155 GCA_035261225.1 Sphingomicrobium sp. | reverse complement strand
CACGCCCGCCATTGTCGGCATTGGCCCGCTCGATCGCCGCCCGCGCCTTGCCCTCCTGCTCCTCATTCTGCGGGAAGATCGCCGAGCGATATTGCGTGCCCACGTCGTTGCCCTGGCGGTTGAGCTGAGTCGGGTCGTGGGTCGCGAAAAAGATGTCGAGCAGATCGTCGTAGCTCAGTTGCTCATTGTCGAAGGTGACGCGGATCGCCTCGGCATGGCCGGTGTCGCCGCCACACACCTGGCGATAGGTTGGATCGGCGATGTGCCCGCCGGTGTAGCCGCTCTCGACGGTCTTCACCCCGATGACGTCGAGGAACACGGCCTCCGTGCACCAGAAACATCCGCCCGCGAGAATTGCGATTTCGTCGGCCATGGATCCGCTCCTATTGTCTGGAGCAGCCAAAATAGTGGCCCTCAACTACCTTTGTAAGACGCCTTGAGGCTGGCCAGTTCGAGCCGCTTGCCGACCCATTCGGCAAGCTCATCGAAATCGAGCGGCTGGTCGAACACGATCCCCGCCTTGCGGTCGGAATACCAGCGCACCTCGCCCTTGATCGGTTTCAGACTCTCGACGACCACGACGACCGGCGCGCCGACGCAATATTCGCCGATCGGCTCAACCTTCATGCCCCCGAGCGAAACGTCGTGGACGTCAACCGTGTAATAAATTTTGCCGACCTTGACCGATGCCTTGCACTGGATGTCGAGGCGCGGCGGGCGCGGACGGAAACCGTGGCGCTGCTTGCGGCCGGCCAGCAGTTCCCCGAGATCGATGTTCTGCTCGAACTTGAAACCGACCAGATCGTCGCGAATCCACACCACCGATGCGGGAATCTTCTGCGACGACAGCTCGATCTCGAGCGTGTCGCCAACCTGCGGCGGACGGCCGACATAGGCCATCAGCCCGCCGGCGGAGAGATTTTTGACCTGGATCAGCTGCTCGCCGTTCTGGGTGACGATCTTGCCGAGACGAAGCATCGAGGAGACCCGCTCGTCGCTGCGTCGCTCCGCCACCGGCCGCGGCACCGCGGTCGACAGCGAGACGCTGGTCGACTCGAACGCGGCGTCGCCACCGCCACCTGCTTCGTTGGCGGATTTCCGTCGGATCAGCGATCCAAACATGCTGTCAATCGCCCCCAATTGCATCCTCGAATGCTTTCAAACGCCGGACGTTAGGGTTCACGTGGTTAAAAGAGCGTTTCCTTTCCGGCGATTTGCGCTGGAACGAAGCCTCGGTGAGTCCCATCGTGGCGCAATCCGCCGGATGATGGAACGCGCAGGGAATCCAGGGTTTGACCTATGCCCCGGAAGGTGTGCAAAGGCCCATCCGTGAGCCGGGAGAGAGGAGCGGGAATGGCGCAGCCGCGGTTGCTGCTAATCGACGACGAGCCGGCGCTCGCCGAATTCCTCGCCAATGCCGCGGTCGAGGCCGGGTTCGAGCCGGCCATCACCTCCGAAGACAAGCAATTCCGCGATGAATTCCTGGCCGAACGACCCGACGTGGTCGCGCTCGACCTCGGCATGCCCGGGATGGACGGGGTCGAGCTGCTGCGCTTTCTCGCCGACCAGGATTATCGCTCGCCGGTCCTGATCGTCAGCGGGTTCGATCGCCGCGTGCTCGAATCCGCTTTCCGGCTGGGCGAAGCGCTCGGCCTCAACATGGCCGGGCCGCTCGAAAAGCCGGTCCGCCTCGAGGCGCTCGAGGCTTTGCTCAACGGCCTCAAGGCGACGCTGGAGAACTGATGCAAAAAGCCGAAGCCGCGTTGTTGGCGAGCTTCGAGCAAGCGCTCGGGGAGCAGCGGCTGCACATGGTCTACCAGCCCAAGGTCGCGCTTCGCGACGGCTGCCTGAAGCGGGTTGAAGCCCTGGTGCGCTGGGATGACCCCGAACGGGGTGCGGTCGAACCATCGCGCTTCGTACCTTTGGCCGAGCGCCACGGCCTGATCGACGGGCTCACCCAATGGGGCCTGACCACCGTCCTCAAACAGTGGCTCGAATGGCGCGATGACGGGCTCGACACCTGTATCGCGTTCAACATTTCCGCGCTCAGCCTCCAGCACCTCGATTTCCCTGACCTGGTCGAACGCATGTGCCTTGAACTGGGCGTGCCCACCGACCGGCTGATCATGGAACTGACCGAGAGCGCGACCCAGCCTTTGGTCAAGCTGATGGACACGCTGACCCGGTTCCGGATCAAGGGCATTGGCCTCGCGATCGACGATTTCGGCACCGGTTACTCGTCGCTGATGCAGCTGCGGCAGCTGCCGTTCACCGAGGTCAAGATCGACCAGGCATTCATCGCTGACGTCGAGCAATCGCGCGATTGCCGGCTGATTATCCAGTCGATCGCCGACCTCGCCCACGGCCTCGGCCTGACCGCGACCGCGGAGGGGGTCGAGACGCTCGGGCAGTTGCGGCTGGTGCGCGAGCTCGGCTGCGACGTCGTCCAGGGCTATCTCATCTCGCAGCCGCTCGAACCGCATGCGCTCAAGGGCTGGAAGGCCAAGTTCCGCCGCGCCTGGCCGGCGATGATCGCGGAGGAAAAACTCGCTTTATTCAGCGACGTCGAAACGGATTCCCTGGGCGAGCGGTAAGTCGGTCCCGTAATTGATGGTGTTGGTTTGGCGCCGCATATAGGCGCGCCACGCGTCCGAGCCGCTCTCGCGCCCGCCGCCCGTCTCTTTTTCGCCGCCGAACGCGCCGCCGATCTCGGCCCCCGACGGGCCGATGTTGACGTTGGCAATCCCGCAATCGGACCCGGCCGCCGACAGGAACCGCTCGGCTTCGCGCAGATCGTTGGTGAAGATCGACGACGACAGGCCCTGGACCACATTGTTCTGAAGCGCGATTGCCTCGTCGAGATCGCGGTAACGCAGCACGTAGAGGATCGGCGCGAACGTCTCCCGCAGGACACTGCCTTGCTGGGCGTCGACTTCGACAATCGCCGGACGGACGTAGCAACCGCCCGGCACGGCATCGACCTGCTCGACCGCATCGCCGAGCACGCGTTTCATGCCGTCGAACGCCGCTTCGTCGATCAGCGGGCCGATCAAAGTGTCGGGCAGCCGCGGATCGCCAATCTTCACCGCCGCGAATAGTGCCTTGAGCCGCGCCACCAGCGCGTCGGCCACGTCCTCGTGGACGATCAGCCGGCGCAGCGTCGTGCACCGCTGGCCCGCTGTGCCGGCGGCCGAGAACAGGATCGCGCGGGTCGCCAGTTCGAGGTCCGCCGACGGGCAGACGATCGTCGCATTGTTGCCGCCGAGTTCGAGCAGCGTGCGCCCGAAACGGGCCGCGACGCGCGGGCCGACCGCGCGGCCCATCGCGGTCGATCCGGTCGCCGACACCAAAGCGACGCGCGGATCGTCGACCAGCGCCTCGCCAATGTCGCGTTCGCCCTGGGCTAGCTGGATCAGCCCGTCGGGCGCGTCGCCGAACTGGCCAAGCGCGCGCCGCACGATCGCCATCACCGCCTCGGCGGTGAGCGGGGTCTTCTCGCTCGGTTTCCAGATCACCGGATCGCCGCACACCAACGCCAACGCGGCGTTCCAAGCCCACACGGCGACCGGGAAATTGAACGCGCTGATCACCAGCACCGGCCCCAAGGGATGCCATTGCTCCATCATCCGGTGGTCGGGCCGTTCGCTGGCGATGGTCAGACCGTAGAGCTGGCGCGACAGGCCGACCGCGAAGTCGCAAATGTCGATCATTTCCTGGACTTCGCCGAGGCTTTCGGCGTGGGTTTTGCCGGCTTCGAGCGTGATCAGACGCGCAAGCGACTCCTTCGCCGAGCGCAATTCCTCGCCGAGCAGGCGGACCAGCTCGCCGCGGCGGGGTGCGGGAACCGTGCGCCATTCGCCAAACGCACCGGCCGCGCGCTTGCAAATCTCATCGGGATTGGCGACCGCGACGCGCCCGATCTCCGCGCCATCAATTGGCGAGAAACTGGCGAGATCACCCCCGGATTTGATTCCGAACCGCTCGAGAATTTGCGCCGTTTCCTCGGCCGGACTCACGACAGCAACGCCTTCGCTCTGGCCATCGCCGCCACTCCGGCATCGATCGTCTCGTCCTTCTTGCCGAAGCACAATCGGACCAGGTTGCGCGGCGGGTCCTGCTCGGCGAACGCCGACAGCGCGACCACCGCCACCCCGGCCCGCTCGACCGCCGCCGCGGCAAACGCCTCGTCGTCCATGGCGATGCCCGAAGCATGCAAGTCGACGCACAGAAAATAAGTCGCCGCGGCATTGAGCACCGTGAATCCCTCGGCGCGCAGCCCCGCGGTCATGCGGTCGCGCGCCCGTTCGAACCGCGCCCGCATCGGGTCGAGCCAGGCATCGCCTTTGTCGAGCCCGAACGCGACCGCCGATTGCAAATTGGGCGCGGTCGAGAAGGTCAGGAACTGGTGCGCCCGCGACACCGTCCCGGCGAGTTCGGGCGGCGCGACCATCCACCCGACTTTCCATCCGGTAAGCGAAAAGATCTTGCCGGCCGAGCCGATCTTGATCGTCCGCTGCGCCATCCCAGGCAGTGAGACAAGCGAGGTGAAGCGCTGCCCGCCGAGCACGATCTGCTCCCACACTTCATCGGCGATGATCGTGAGATCATGCTCGCGGGCCACGTCGGCGATGATCTCGAGTTCGCCCGCGTCGAACAGACGGCCGGCGGGGTTGTGCGGATTGTTGAAGATCATCGCCCGGGTCTTCGGGCTGATCGCGGCCTCGATCGCGGCGCGGTCGATCCGCCATGTGGGCGGTTTCAGCGCCACTTCGACCGGCGTCGCCCCAGCCCGCCGGATCATCGGCGCATAGCTGTCATAGGCGGGCGTGAAGATCACCACCTCGTCGCCCGGGCTCACCGTCGCCAGGATCGCGGCGCCGAGCGCCTCGGTCGCGCCGCTGGTCACGCACAACTGGTCGGCCGTGACATCGAGCTGCTGCTGGCGCCGATAATGGTTCGCCACCGCCTCGCGCAACGCCATCACCCCGCGCGACGGCGCATATTGGTTCGATCCCTCTTTGACCGCGCGCGCGGCCGCCTCAAGGATCTCATCCGGCCAGCCGAAATCGGGAAAGCCCTGCCCCAGATTGACCGCGCCGTATTTCGCGGCGAGGCCGGACATGCGCTCGAACACGCTGGTCTGCATTTGCTCGTAAAGTGGGTTCATGGCGCCGCCATAGCGAGCGATCCGCCGTGCGGCGAGTGATCCCTGATCAGCCTCCGAGCGCCGCCAGGACCTGGGCGAACGGCTTCGCCAGCGCCTGCTCGACCATTGCGAACAAAGTCCCCGCGAGGCACGAGGCGATCACCGCAATGCTAACGAATTGCATCGTGCGAGACTGAAGGCGACTGTCTTCGAAGTGGCGCGGACTGTGCCGCCGTTCGGGCGGGCTCTCGCATGGCGCGGCCAAGCCCAGGCTCGCCGCTTGGCCGGCCGTCAGAATATGTTCGACCGGCAACTTTTCGTCCACGCACAGACCGAACCGCGATCCGCGCTGCCAGACGACTCGACCCGAAATCAGATGATCGCCGTGATGAATCTGAATCGTCACCCCCTCGGAAACCGGGCGACCGGCATGAATCAGCAAACCGCGCGACGAGATGTTGAGTATGCACGCTTCGCTCCAGCCCGCCGGAGTCCGAAATCGTGCCGGCAGGACGACTCGCCGACGAAGCTCGCGGGACTTTTGAATGGATCTCGAAGCCATCGCCGCCGGGGTTAGGATCGGCCTGTGTTCAAGCCTTTAGGTTTCCGACCGATGCGGATGGGATCGCCCGTCGCAGCGGCCCTGTAGCCGCGACGCGCGGAGCGATGTAGCGGGGCGCCATGAGCAACGTTGATCTTGCCAATCGCGCCGCCGAAGCGGCCGGGGCCGCGTTCACCGCCTGGTCCGAGTTCGGTCCAAATGCGAGGCGATTCTTGCTCAACGCCGCGGCGGACGCGATCGAAGCGCGCGCCGACAGATTCGTCGAGTTGATGCGCGAGGAACTGCGCGCGTCGGAGCCGTGGGCGCGGTTTAACGTGCAGCTCGGCGCCGGCATGGTGCGCGAGGCCGCGGCGCTGACCACCCAGATCACCGGCGAGGTGATCCCGTCGGACAAGCCCGGGCTGCTGTCGCTGGCGCTGCGAGAGCCGGCCGGAGTGGTTCTTGGCATCGCGCCGTGGAACGCGCCGGTGATCCTCGGCGCCCGCGCCATCGCGACCCCGCTCGCCTGCGGCAATACGGTCGTCCTCAAGGCCGCCGAACGCTGCCCGCGCACCCACGGCCTGCTGGTCGAGGCATTTCGCGCGGCAGGTTTCGCCGACGGCGTCGTCAACCTTGTCACTAACAAGGCCGACGAGGCGGCGGAGGTCGTCGGCGCGCTGATCGATCATCCCGCGGTGCGGCGGATCAATTTCACCGGCTCGACCGCGGTGGGGCGGCTGATCGCCGAAAGCGCCGCCAAAAATCTGAAGCCGGTGCTGCTCGAACTCGGCGGCAAGGCGCCTTTAATCGTGCTCGCCGACGCCGACCTCGACGAAGCGGTCAAGGCGGCGGCGTTCGGCGCGTTCATGAATGCCGGCCAGATCTGCATGGCGACCGAGCGGATCATCGTCGTCGACGCCATCGCCGACGAATTCGCCCGCCGCCTCGCCGAAAAAGCCGCGAGCATGCCCGCGGCGGCCATCGGCCAAGCCGTCGATGCGGACCACGTCAACAAGGTCCAGGCGCTGATCGACGATGCGCTGACCCAGGGCGCGCGGCAGATCGCGGGCGCTCCGGCCGCGGTGATCGACGGCGTCACCGCCGCCATGCGCTTGTACCGCGACGAGAGCTTCGGCCCGGTCGTCGGGATCATCCGCGTCACCGACGAGGAAGAAGCGATCCGCGTCGCCAACGACAGCGAATACGGCCTGTCCGCCGCGGTCTTCACCCGCGACGCCGCCCGCGGCCTCCGCGTCGCCCGCCGCATCCGCTCGGGCATCTGCCACGTCAACGGCCCCACGGTTCAGGACGAACCGCAAATGCCGTTCGGCGGCCTCGGCGCCTCGGGCTACGGCCGGTTCGGCGGCAAGGCCGGCATCGACGCCTTCACCGAGCTCCGCTGGATCACCATCACCGGCGAACCGGGCCACTATCCGATCTGATTTGTGGTGACCGCTTTCGACCCATT
>DATFUB010000085.1:0-11023 GCA_035261225.1 Sphingomicrobium sp. | reverse complement strand
CACCTCCGAGCGCCTGGAGCTCCTTGGCGACATCGGCAGCGGAGCTGTCGATATAATGATGCGCGCCGAGCTTTTTCGCCAACTCGGCCCGATCGTTGCCGCGATCGATCGCGACCACTTCAAACCCCATGTGTCGAGCATATTGCACGCCGAGATGACCCAACCCGCCAACGCCGAACACCGCGACAAGGTCGCCGGCCCGCGCCGGGGAGTTGCGGAGCGCGCTGAAGGTCGTCAGGCCGGCGCACAGCAGAGGCGCCGCGTCGACCGAAGTCAGGTCGTCGGGGACGGCAATCAGCCCGCTGGCCTTCGCGATCATCACCTCAGCGTAGCCGCCGTCGTGCTGCACGCCCGTGTAGCCCTGGTTGATGCAATTCACGAGGTCGCCGTCGCGGCAGTACTCGCAGTGGGCGCAGCTGCCGCCTAGGAAACCAATGCCGACACGTTGGCCCACCGACCAGCCTTCGACGCCTTCGCCAATCGTATCGATCCGTCCAACCGCCTCGTGGCCGGGCACCCGCGGCCATTCGATCGGCAAGATCCCCTCGACCGTCGCAGTATCCGAATGGCACACGCCACAGGCCTCTACGCGGACACGGACGTGGCCCGCCGGCGGATCAAGCAGCGGCTTTTCCGTCAGCTCCAGCTTACCAGGACTGACGGCCTGCACCGCCCGATAAGTGGTTTGCGTCTCGGCCATAATCGCTCCCAGTGTCTCGCATCGGCCTCACATCGGCCGGTGAGCACCTGCCGGCAGGAGGTCGGATAGCCTTCAGCGCCGGATTTCGGCCTGCTTGGATCGGTGCCTGCTCATCGGAACGTCCGTGTTGGCGTTGTTCGAAGTGGCCGCCTTTGAATGCGATTTGGTAGATGGACCATGCGCAAAAGGCGCTATAACATAGCAGTTCGTCTCATTGAGGCTTGCTCATGGACGCTCTAGACGGCTGGTTGAAAATCATTCGCGCGGATGGCTTGGCTCTCGTTCGCGCGCGCATAGCGGGGCCGTGGGGCTTCGCGGCTCCGCCTAACACCGCGGTTGTGTTCCATTTCGTGGCGGAGGGGCGTGCCTTCGTGCGCCAGCCCAACGCGGATACGATCGAATTGCAGGCCGGCGAGCTAATTCTATTCCCCAGAGGCAGTCCGCACGAAATGGCGCACTCGCCGCGAGGTAAAGCGATGCCGCTGGAAGCCTTTCTGGCTAAACACGACGGCGTCGTCGATAGCGATCCGAGGGCCGTGACCTTGGTTTGCGGTCAATTCAGGTTGGATCAACACCTGGCACTGCCCGCCCTGCGAGCCTTGCCGGAGGCAGTGTCGCTCCGCACCGGACTGGAATCTGGATGTTCAGCGCTGGGCGACGCTCTGCGCATGCTTCGGAACGAGGTCGAGGCCCCTGACTTTGGCAATCAGGTTGTCGTGCGCAATCTGCTTTCGTCCCTGTTCATCTACTTCATTCGCGAATGGGCATTCGATACTTCTCCGGCAGCGAATGACTGGTTCTCGGCGTTGCACTCACCACGCATGGCGCTGGCCCTCTCTCGTATTCACGAGGAGCCGGAACGCGCTTGGACATTGGAGGAACTCGCTTGCGAGGCCGGCCTGTCGCGTGCAGCCTTCGTCCGCAACTTCAGTGCTTCGGTCGGGGAGCCGCCGCACAGTTATCTGACACGTTGGCGCATGGGCATTGCGGCGCAATTGCTCGAGGACACAGACTTTCGACTGATCGAGATCGCCTCGCGCGTGGGGTATCGCTCGGAATTCTCATTTAGCCGCGCCTTCAAGTCGGCGCGTGGTGTCTCGCCAACTCAATATCGTCGCGCGGCATTACAGGCCTCGTGACTGATACTGGCCTGAGCTCTCTACCTCGGACAAGAATTCAAGCTTTTCGGCGTTGGAAGCAGAGCGGATCATTCTGGCTGTCGACCGTGGATTGGCCAGCGCGATTTGATCAACCTAGTGTCTGGTTTCCACCCAAAGCAGACACTAGCTGTCCGCCTTCGATGCGGCTCATCAGAACTCAAATTGTATCATTTGAGCCTATCAAAGCGCAGAAAAAGTGTGGGGCGGAGTGTGGCAGTGAATCGAGGCGGAGGACGAAAATTCAGCTAATCTGAAGCGCTTAGCGCTTGACTCTGGTGACCCCAACGGGACTCGAACCCGTGTTTTCGCCGTGAAAGGGCGACGTCCTAGACCGCTAGACGATGGGGCCTTGGCAAGGCGGCTCGCCGGTTAGGCGAGCGGCCCCAACGGGTCAAGCGAGCGCCGCATCTTCCAGGTGCATCTCGGCCGCGTTGCCGCCGTTCCACTCGTCGCGCTTGATCGTCCCGGCGAGCCACCAGCGCTTGTCCGGCGGGGATTCGAGGAGTGCTTGCCCGAGGGGCGTCGTCGCGCTGCGGAAGGCGATCCATTTGAAGCTCTTGCCGTCGTCGCCGCAGGCGAAGCCACGAACGTGGCCGTCGCCGACGATGCCGGTTTTGATCAGCCGCACCGGTCCAGCGGCAACGCGGGGCTGCGGCCAACCGGCGCCGTACGGACCGGCCGCGTCGAGCGCATCGCATAGCGAGGCGGCGACCCCGCCGGGCGCAAGCAAAGCGTCGAGCAGAAGCGCCCGATCGTCGCGCGATTTCTCGACATCAGTGGCAAGGCGCTCGTTGATGAAGGCCTGAAACGCCTCGAGCCCGCCCGGGGGCAGGGTCAGGCCGGCGGCCATCGCATGTCCGCCGCCAGCAATCAGCAGCCCGCTATCCTTGGCCGCGAGCACGGCGGCGCCGAGGTCGACTCCCGGAATCGAACGGCCCGAACCCTTTCCGGTGCCGTCCTCGCACTCGGCGATCACGATCGCCGGGCGGCCGAATCGCTCCTTGAGGCGGCCCGCAACAATCCCGATCACGCCCTGGTGCCAACCGGCGCTCATCACCGTGATCACCGGTGAGTCGGCCTGGCCTTGCGCCTGTTCGGTGGCCTGCTCGCCGACCAGCATTTCGATTGCCCGGCGGTCCTCGTTGAGCCGGTCGAGCTCGGCCGCGATGGTCCGCGCTTCCTCCGCGTCCGTCGCGGTCAGCAGGCGCACGCCAAGATCGGATTTGCCGACGCGCCCGCCAGCGTTGATCCGCGGGCCAAGGGCGAAGCCGAGATCGCGGCACGATGGCGGTTTCACCAGCCGCGCCGCCTCGGCCAGCGCCACGAGACCGATATTCTCGCGCCCGGCCATGATCTTGAGACCTTGGGTGACGAATGCCCGGTTGAGGCTCTTCAGCCGCGCGACATCGGCGACGGTGCCGAGCGCGACCAGATCGAGCAGGTCGATGATTTTTGGCTCCGGTTTGTCGGCGAACTGACCGCGCCCGCGAAGCTCGCGAAGCAATGCCACGCCAAGCAAAAAGGCCATGCCGACCGCCGCGAGATGTCCGTGGGCCGCGCCGTCGGCGCTCTCGTCGAGGCGGTTGGGGTTGATCATGGCGAGAGCGACCGGGAGTTCGCTGGCGCATTGATGATGGTCGACGACGATCACGTCGAGTTCGGCCGCGCGGGCCTCGTCGAGCGCTTCGAACGCCTGTGCGCCACAATCGACGGTGATCGCGAGGGTTGCGCCCCGATCCTTTAGCTCGACCAGCGCCGCGCCCGATGGCCCGTAGCCTTCCATCAGCCGATCGGGGATGTAGACCATCGGCTCGGCGCCGAGCCGGCGGAGCAGCAGGACGAGCAGCGCGGCGCTGGTCGCGCCATCGACGTCGTAATCGCCGAAAATCGCAACCGTTTCGCCCTTCTGAACCGCGTCGGCGAGGCGCTTGGCGCCCTTGTCCATGTCCTGGAAGATCGACGGGTCGGGCAGGAAATCGCGGATGGTCGGTGTGCGGTGGCGCGCCAGATCCTCGCGCGCGACCCCGCGGGCGAGCAACAGTTCGTCGACCAGCGCGTCCATCTCGAGACCGGGCTCGGCATCGCGCCGCCAGCGCCACGGCTGGCCGGTGATCGATCGGTCGATGTTGAGAGGGGACGCCACGGCTCGACCTTAGCCGAAGCGAGTCCGGGGTCTAGTCGTCGTCTTCGTCCACTCGGTGCTGGAGCAGATCGGAACGAACCCGCACCGCGCGAGCCGCCACGGTCGTTTCGATCAGGAACACCGCGAACCCGGTGCCGATCGCCAGCATCGAGGCCATGAACAGCCCCGCAATTTCCGTGCCGAGATGCGTCCGGTTGAGGTTGGCGGCGAACAGCAGGACGACGACGAGGCAGGTCAGCACGGCCGACGTCACCGACAGGCCGGTTGCCCAGTTGATCAGCGACATCCGCCGATCGACGATTTTGAGATCGGCGATCCAGCGGTCATGCTCGCTGCCACGGCTTGCGAGAAGCTGCGGCTCGATCTCGCGCGAGCGGTCGACGATCCGTGACAGGCGCGACGCGAGGACGTTGAGGAAGGCGCCGATACCGCTCAGCAGGAACACTGGCGCGAGCGCCAGCCGGACGGTCTCAGCGACGGTGTTGACGGAAAAGCCGGGTCCGCTTTCGAACATGGGTGTTCTATGCATCATCCGCGACGCTGATTTCCAGTGGAGCCATTCGCGCTCGCCGCTTGCATCTCTCGACGGACCGTTCGCGGGAGCGCATGAAACCTCATGGGCGCAGGAATTCGCGCATCGCTGACGGCCATGCTGTTGTGCACGGCCAGTGCCGCGGCAGCGGCAGCGGCAGCCGACGGCGATGCGCCGATTTGCGCTGACAGGCCGGGCAAGTCGAGCCAGGCATGCACGGTGCCCGCGGGTCACTTCCAGTTCGAGAGTTCTTTCGCCGACTGGACGGTCGACAAAAACAACGATGAGCGAGCCACCGCGTTGGCGGTCGGCGAAACCGGATTCAAATATGGCCTGAGCGACCGGTCGCACATCGACATCGACGTCGCGCCGTGGGTGCGAACGACCAGCCAGCCGGCGAGGTGCGCGACCATTCATCCGGCTTCGGCGACGTGCAGGTTAGCTACAAGTACCGCGCGACGGCTGCGGATTCCGCGCTGCTCGTGGCGGTTTCGCCGTTCGTGAAGGTGCCGACGGCCAGGCGCTCGATCGGCAACGGCAAATGGGAAGGCGGCCTGATCGTCCCGATTCAATATGCGATCGGCAAAACGCCGCTCGTGGTGTCGCTTACGCCCGAGATCGATTGGAACGCGGACAATGACGGCCGCGGCTATCACGCCGCGATGTCGAATGTCGCCAACCTCGGCTGGCAAATCACCGACAAGCTCAACCTGTCGGGTGAGATATGGCGGCAATGGGAGTGGGATCCGACCGGGACGACGCGGCAGGCAAGCGCCGACGGTGCAATCGCCTATCTCGTAAACAACAAACTGCAACTCGACGCCGGCGCCAATCTCGGCCTTAACCGCGATACGCCGGACGTCGATGTCTACGTCGGCGTCGCCAGGCAGTTCTAAGACAAGCCAGGTTCATTGCTGGACCTGGACAATCGCGCCGGCTGATTGCGAGTTGCCCTCTCGAATAGCGAGGTAGCGGCGCGGTGCAGCCGCTGGATCGCTGACGATCTGGCGGATCGGTCCGGTCGCGTTGACGATCGCGGAGCCGGCGGGATTGGTCATGAAGTCCGCGAGCGGCTCGACGGCGCCGCTGCCATCCGGATTGACGGCCAGCACGAGTTGATAGTGGTGTTTGGGGATGAGTCCGGTGGCTGCCGCCTGCAGGACCTGGATCAGCCCTTGATCGAATAGGGTAACGGTCGTCAGGGCCTTTCCCCCAGCGCCAAGATTCAGCTTCGCAGCTTGCCCGGCCACGCCGAGCGGTTTCAGATTCTGCCGACCATCGCCGTCCGGTACCGCGTTCGGCACATAGGCGATCGCCTGGGGCGCCTGGCCAATCGGCACGCTGCCCACAACGGTGTTGGTTGTCGTGTCGATGATCGCCAGCGCGTCGCCATTCTCGAGCCCGACGAATATTCGCCGCCCATCCCCCGACGGCCACACGCCATGCGGCAAGCGTCCTACCGGGATCGTGGCGACCTTCTGGAAATCGCTAGTGCGAAATACCTGCACCTGGTTGAGGCCGCCAACGGAGACGTAAGCGAACCGGCCTTTGGGCGTGTACGCAAAATTCACGTGATTGGTGATCGGGCCGGTGTCGATCACCTTCAGGGTCGCAAATGGCGGAGTCGCCGCGATGACGACCGTCTCCCCCACATCTTTCAAAGTGTACCAAAGCTGCTTGCCATCGGGCGTGGCGGCGAGGTTCGGACAGAACGGGCTTGGCTGAGCTGCGTGCCCGACGACCGCGTGACTCGCGACGTCGAACACGACGAGTTCGGGATTGAACGATGAACAGACGAACCCATACTTCCCGTCGGGCGAGAAAATCGTCATTCCCGGACCGCCGGGCGTCTTCAAACGCATCTTCTCCTCGTAGGTCGCAGGATCGATGATGGAGACATAATCCTCGCCGCGAACCGTCACCCAGAGTTCCTTGCCATCCGGCGTGAAGAACGCCTCGTGGGGCGAGCGCCCGACGTAGGTGGTGTGCTTCACGGCGTTGGTGGACGTGTCGATGAAAGTGACCGAGTTGGATCCAATCGAGACGACGGCCAGCGTCCGTCCATCCGGCGAAAAGCCGAGCCCGTGGACGAGTACTTGCCCTTTATAAAGCGGGCTGAAATTGGCCGGCTGCGGGTCACCGAGACGAATGACGCCCAGAAGCTTGCCGGCCACGGGATCGGTGACCGACACCGTATTTGAGAATTGCTCCGCTGCGTACACCCGATCGCGGTGGCTTGCGGGAACGTTCCGCGCCCACGGCGCCTGAGCCGGCTGGGCAATGGCGGAGGTCGTTATGGCCGCCAGAATGAGCGTTGCGAATGGCGCTATTTTCATCTCAATGGCCTTTCACGGGCTGCTGGATGGGTGTCGGCTCGGGTTGAGGCAGCGCTGCGCCGGTCGCGACCCGCATCGCGACAATTTCCTGCTGCTGCTCAACGATGATCTCCTGCGCGATGCGCTTGAGCCCAGGGTTCGTGCCATAGCGGATCTCGGCGACGGCCATGTCGATCGCCCCCTGGTGGTGCGGAACCATCATTTGGGTGAAATCGCGATCAACGTCGCCTGTGGGCGCAACCTGCATGTCCGCCATCATCGTAGTCATGGCCTGATCCATTGCGGCCCTGAAGCCTGACCGGGAATCCGCATCCGTCGCCGCAGTCGCGACCAGCGACATGGTCGCGAGCGCAATTTTTACGTGCAGAGAGGTCATACCGTCTCACTCCCGAGACTCGGCGACCGGGAAATCGTTGTTTGCTTGGCATTGTCAATTAACTGGGGCTAGCCGCCCAGCATCTTCTTCACGCCGCGCGCCGCCTGACGCAGGCGCTGTTCATTTTCGACCAGCGCGATGCGCACGAACCCTTCGCCCTGTTCGCCGAACCCGACGCCGGGAGCGACCGCGACATGGGCTTCGGTGAGCAGCTTCTTCGAAAATTCCATCGAGCCGAGGTTGTGAAATCGCTCGGGGATCGGCGCCCAGGCGAACATCGACGCTTCGGGCGGCGGAATGGTCCAACCGGCGCGGCCGAAGCTCTCGACCAAAACATCGCGGCGTCCGCGGTAGAGGTTGCGGTTATATTCGACGATGTCCTGCGGGCCGTTCAGCGCGGCGCAGGCGGCCGCCTGGATCGGCGTGAACGCGCCATAATCGAGATAGGATTTGACGCGTCCGAGCGCTTCGATGAGCCTGGCGTTGCCGACCGCGAACCCAATCCGCCAGCCGGCCATCGAATAGGTCTTCGACAGCGAGGTGAACTCGACCGCGACGTCCTTCGCGCCCTTCACCTGCAGGATCGAGGGCGTCGGTGCGTCGCCAAAATAGATCTCGGCGTAAGCGAGATCGGAGATGACGATCAGCTCGTGCTCGCGGGCGAACGCCACCAGTCGCTCGTAAAAGCCAAGGTCGGCGACATAGGCCGTGGGATTGGACGGATAGCCGATCACCAGCACCTTGGGGCGCGGGACGGTGAAGCGCATCGCGTTGGTCAGCCGCTCGAAGAACTCATCGCCCGGGGCCGCGGGGATCGAACGCACCGACGCGCCGGCGATGATGAAGCCGAAGCTGTGGATCGGGTAGGACGGGTTGGGCGCGAGGACGACATCGCCGGGGGCGGTGATCGCTTGGGCGAGGTTGGCGAGGCCTTCTTTCGAACCCAGGCAAACGATCACTTCCTTGTCCGGATCGAGGGTCACGTTGAAGCGGCGCTGGTAATAAGCCGCCTGCGCCTTGCGCAGACCCGGAATGCCGCGGCTCGCCGAATAGCGATGGGCCGTGGGCTTGGCCGCGACCTCGGCGAGCTTGTCGATCACGTGTTTCGGCGGGGCACCGTCGGGATTGCCCATGCCGAGGTCGATCACATCCTCGCCGCGCGCCCGCGCCGCGGCCTTCATCGCATTCACTTCGGCGAAGACGTAGGGCGGCAGCCGGCGGATGCGGTAGAAATCGTCGTCCATCCGGCGTCATTGCGAGGAGCGCAGCGACGAAGCAATCCAGTAGCGTAAGAATCTGGGTTGCTTCGCTTTGCTCGCAATGACGACTACATGAGCGACATGGCGGAAGATACGAATGGCGGTGCCGCGATCCCAACGCTGGAGGATTGGCAGCACTGGACGCTGGTCATGGGCCGCGCCCAGCAGATGCTGATGGAATTTTGGGCCGAGAGCCTGAAGACCGATCAACCGATGCCGAACTTCCAGTCGCTCGGCTCCGTTCCAGTTTTCGGTTTTGGCGAACAGGCGCCCGCCGACCCGATGGCGCTGATGAGCGCAGGAGCGCAGGCCTGGGCCAAGGGGCTCGAGACCTGGGGCAAGGTGCTTGGCGGGGTGACCACTGCTCCCGGGACAGACGAGAAGGAGCGGAAGGACCGCCGGTTCGCGGCCGCGGAATGGCGTGACAACCCGATTTTCGACACGATCCGCCAATCCTATTTGCGGGTGTCCGATCAATTGCTGGGCACGGTCGACGAGATCGACGGCGTCGACGAACCGACGCGCCACAAGCTGCGCTTCGCCACGCGCAGCTTTGTCGACGCGATGAGCCCGTCCAATTTCGCGCTGACCAATCCACAGGTGCTCAAGCGCACGCTCGACACGCGTGGCGAGAATCTGCTCAAGGGCCTGGCCAACATGCTGCGAGACATTGCCTCCGGGCAGATGACCCAGAGCAAGGCAGGCGCGTTTGAGGTCGGCAAGAACCTGGCGACGACCCCCGGGAAGGTCATTCACGAGACCCCGCTGTACCAACTCATTCAGTACACCCCGTCGACGGACGCGGTGCTCAAGACACCGGTGGTGATTTTTCCGCCGTGGATCAACCGCTTCTACATCCTCGATCTCAGCCCGGAGAAGAGCTTCGTCAAATGGTGCGTCGACCAGGGCATTTCGCTGTTCATGGTCAGCTGGAAGTCGGCCGACGAAAGCATCGCCGATGCGCGGCTCGACGATTACGTGCTCAAGGGCCAGGTCGACGCGATCGACACGATCCGCGAGTTGCTGGACGTCGAGAGCGTGCATGCGATCGGCTATTGCGTGGCCGGGACCACGCTGGCGGCGACGCTCGCTTATCTCGAAGCCAGGAAGAGGGCGAAAAAGGTCAAATCCGCGACCTTTTTCACCGCCCAGGTCGATTTCAGCGAGGCCGGCGACCTCAAATTGTTCCTCGGCGATGAGACCATGGGCCTGCTCCAGCAGCTGACCGCCGAGAAGGGCTATCTCGATGGCCGCTACATGGCCGCGACCTTCAATCTGCTGCGCGGCCGCGACCTCATCTGGAGCTACGTGGTCAACAATTATCTGCTCGGCGAGGAGCCGCCGCCGTTCGACCTGCTCCACTGGAATTCGGACACCACCAACCTGCCGGCGGGCTGGCACCACGGCTATCTCGAGACCCTCTACAAGGGGAACAAGCTGGCCGAGAAAGGCGGGATCTCGGTCGCCGGAACGCCGATCGACATCGATGCGGTAGAGACGCCAGCCTACATCCAGGCTGGGCGCGAAGACCACATCGCGCCGCCGCAGAGCGTGTGGAAGATCATGGATCACTTCGCCGGGCCGAAGCGGTTCGTGCTCGCCGGCTCCGGGCACATTGCGGGCGTGGTCAATCCACCGGCGGCACAGAAGTATCAGTATTGGATCAACGATAGACCCGGCGAGACACTCGATTCCTTCGTTGCGGGGGCGAAGGAGCACAAAGGCTCGTGGTGGCCGGACTGGCTCGAATGGCTGAAATCCCAGGATTCGGAAACGGTGCCGGCCAAGGGCGCGCGCGTGCCTGGCAAGGGCAAGCGTAAAGCGATCGAGGACGCACCCGGGAGCTATGTCAAAGCGCGCTAGCGCTCAGCAATTCTCATACTTCCAGTGGCGCTTTTTGTCTTCGGACAGCCATTGGACCGCATCCGCGATCCGCTTTTGCAAGCAAGGTTGAACCTGTCGGGGCTCCTATCATCATTCGGGCGCCTGCGGCAGACGCGGGGCGCGTAGCAAAGCGACGACGTACAGCACGAGTGCGGTCCAGATCGCGACGAAGGCAATGGCGTGGGAGCGAGTGAACGGCTCGCCGTAGAGCAGGACGGCGATCAGGAACTGCAAGGTCGGCGCGAGGAACTGCAGCATGCCAAGCGTTGAATAGGGGAGGCGGCGGGCGGCGGCTGTGAACAGTAGCAGCGGCGTGGTCGAAACGATTCCGGCGACGAGCAGCAAAGCGATGTCGACCTCGCTTGGTCCGAAGACCGGCGCTCCTGTCGCTGCGCGCCAGGCGAGCCAGGCGACCGCAAGCGGGAACAGCAATACGGTCTCGACGCCGAGGCCGGTGACCGCGTCCGCCGTCACCACCTTGCGCAGCAGCCCGTAGAGCGCAAAGCTGGCGCACAAGGTGAGGCTGATCCACAATTGGCCGAGTGACCCGGCGGCGAGCACCGAGATGCCTGCGGCGGCGATCGCGACCGCTGCCCATTGTAGCCGCCCCAGCTGCTCCTTGAGCACGAACCG
>DATFUB010000084.1:0-19329 GCA_035261225.1 Sphingomicrobium sp. | reverse complement strand
CCCGCCGCGATGCGACGACCAAATTCGGCGCGACGCACGGAGAATTCGGCTGGATCCTCGAGGACAATAAGGGGATGCTGTCGATCGCCCAGCTGCCCGGCGCCCACGTCAACCACCGCTACCGGATCTACGAGAAGGCGCTCTAGCTTAGCTCAATCCACGTCGGCGTGTGGTCCGAGGCTTTCTCCTCGCCCCGCGCCCATTTGTCGACGTCGGCCGCCTCCAGCCGGTCCGCGGCCTCGGGCGAGCACAGCAGATGATCGATGCGAAAGCCGGCGTCGCGTTGCCAGCAGCCCGCGGTATAGTCCCAGAAGGTGTAGAGCCGGTCTTCTTTAGGATGGAACATGCGCAGCGCGTCGGTCCAGCCCTGGTTGAGAATGCGCCGCCAAGCCTGGCGGGTCTCGGGTTGAAGGAGAGCGTCGCCCGCCGCAGCCTTGGCCGAGAAGACGTCGCGGTCCTCCGGGACCACATTCCAGTCGCCGGCCAGCACGGTCGGGCGCTCGGTTGCCAGCAACTCGGCCGCATGCGCGCCGAGCCGCTCCATCCACTTGAGCTTGTAGTCGAACTTTTCGGTCCCGACCGGATTGCCATTGGGCAGATAGAGTGAGGCGACGATCAGGTCGTCGACCTCCGCTTCGATGTAGCGGCTGTGGCTGTCGTCGGGATCATCGGGAAGTCCGACGCGGCGCAATTCGGGCGCACCGCCCTTGGCGAGAATCGCGACCCCGTTGAAGCCCTTTTGCCCGTGCCACACGGCGCCGTAGCCCGCGGCCTCGACGTCGGCGATCGGCAAGGCATCGTCGGCGCATTTCAGCTCCTGCAGACAGACGATGTCCGGCTGTTCGCGGTCGAGCCATTCGAGAAGGCGCGGCAGGCGCGCGCGAATGCCATTTACGTTATATGTGGCGAGCTTCATCGAGCCGCCCTAGCCGTTCGTGGTTAGACCGAGAAGCTGCTTCCGCAGCCGCAGCCCGACTGCGCATTGGGGTTAGTGACCCGGAACGCGGATCCGCCGAGATCCTCGACGAAATCGACCGCCGAGCCCTTGACCAGCTCCAGGCTCACCGGATCGACAATCAGCTTCACGCCGTCGGTCTCGGCGACCGTGTCTTCGGCATCGAGCGCCTCGGCGAGCTCGAACGTGTAGGTGAACCCGGCGCAGCCGCCGCCGTCGACGGCCAGGCGCAAAATCGCAGGCTTCGCCTGGCGCTCGGCGATCCACGCGACGCGCTTGGCGGCATTTTCGGTCAGGCTGATTTGTGGGTCGCTCACGCGAGCGAGATAGGGAGCGCCAGGCGCTCGAACAAGTTTATTTGCCGGCGCCCGGGCCGCCGATCGCCAGCGATTCCATCGACGCGGTGCCGGAGCGGCGCTGCATCGCAAGCACATAGTCGGTCGACTTCATGAACGGGATGGGGTTCACCGCGCGGCCGTCAATGCGCACTTCATAATGCAGGTGATTGCCGGTCGAGCGGCCGGTCGAACCCATGCGACCGACCTGTTGACCGCGAGTGACATGCTGGCCCGCGCTCACGAGGATCGCCGACATATGGCCGTAGCGTGTCGTGATGCCGCGGCCATGATCAAGCTCGACCAGATTGCCGTAGCCGCCGCTGTTCCAACCGGCGCGAAGCACCGTGCCATCAGCGGTTGCATAGATTGGCGTGCCATACGAGCCCGACAGATCAATGCCCGGGTGCATCGCAGCATGGTGATTGAACGGGTCGGACCGGACACCGAAAGACGACATCATGGTGACGCTCGCCTGGACCGGCTTGTCGGAGGGTATCGCGATGACGCCATCCTGAAGCTGGTCGAGTTTCTTCCAGCTGTTGAACAGCGCCTTGAAGGTCGGATTGCCCGCGCTTTCGAACGGACCACCGACGCCATCGCTGGCACCGACACGCGCGGAAGAAATGCCGAGCTTCTTCAGTTCCGCGGCGGTGACCTGATAGCGGACATCGAGCGCCGCAGCCACGAGTGCCGCCTGCTGGAGCTGTTGCTGCTCGACCCGGGCGAGCGGCCCGTCCGGCGCGACCTGACCGCTCGCAGCCGCCTGAGCGATCAGCCTCGGATCGACATTCTGGCCGCTGAGCAGGCCTTCGATGATCGCCTGGCGCTGCTCGATCTGGCGCGCCCGGGCTTCGGTCGCGGCGCTGAGGCCGCCGGTAACCTGTGGGCGCGAAATCAGCCGCGCGGTGGCAAAGCTCGACCAGCCGACAAGCGCCATGAGAATCAGAAAGAAGACTGCCTGAATCGGGGCTGAAACACGGAAACGACGAAGCTTGGAACCGTCATGCACAAACAGTTCGCGGTCGCGGAACAAGGCTCCCGTCGCAGCCAAAACTTGCGTCATCCGATCCCCGCTCCAAAAGCCCGGGCGTTACGCACAAAAGCGCGCAGCGCTGATTTCTCTGTCTATCCGGGAGCTCCCCAGCCCCTTGACCCAACCCGCGAATTGCCCGCCGCGTGCTGGTGAGGTTGGACTGGCCCCGAATGGTTAATCATTTCAACCTTCGGACCCCTCCTCCGGGACGAGTCGCGAGGTAACTGCGGTGAAGCGTTCGATTCGCGTCCGGAACGCTCTCTCACCAAGCAAAATCAAGCGATTGTGCGGTGCAGCAGGCGAATCTTTCGCGCTGCCTTGCCGCCGCCATAATGCGGCTTAGAAGCGGCGACGGGCCACGCCGTCCCAACGCGGCGCGAGCTCTCTGCGAGGAGAGTGATTTTGGTTGACCGTCCTGTCGCGCTTCCGGCGCGTCCGCATTTTTCCTCTGGCCCGTGCGCCAAGCCCCCCGGGTGGAGCGCGTCGCTGCTCCGCGAGGACGCGCTTGGGCGTTCGCATCGGGCCACCCTCGGCAAGGTGCGCTTGCAGGAGGCGATCGAGCGCACCCATGCGCTCCTCGGCCTCCCCGCCAGCTACAAACTTGGGATTGTCCCAGCATCCGATACCGGGGCGATGGAGCTGGCGATCTGGTCGCTGCTCGGCACCCGGCCGGTGACGATGCTCGCGTGGGAAAGTTTCGGCGAAGGCTGGGTGACCGACGTCGCCAAGCAACTGAAGCTCGACGCGGAAATCCGTACCGCCGGTTATGGCGAGATCTGTGACCTCGGCGAGATCGATCCGGCTCGCGATGTCGTATTCACCTGGAACGGCACGACCAGCGGCGTTCGCGTGCCAGATGCCGACTGGATTGCGCCCGACCGGACCGGCCTTGCAATCTGCGACGCAACCTCGGCCGCGTTCGCCCAGGATGTGGACTGGGCCAGGATCGATGTCGGCACCTTCAGCTGGCAGAAGGCTTTGGGCGGCGAGGCGGCGCACGGCATGATCGTGCTCTCCCCGTGCGCGGTCGAACGGCTTGAAGACGATCCCGCGCAGCGCCCGCTGCCGAAGATTTTCCGCCTAACGAAGGGCGGCAAGCTGATCGACGGCATCTTCACCGGCGAGACGATCAACACGCCCTCGATGCTGTGCGTCGAGGACTGGCTGTTCGCGCTCGATTGGGCGGAACGAATCGGCGGATTGAAGGCGCTGACCGCCCGCGCCGACGCTAACGCCGGGGCGCTCGACCGCTGGGTGCAGTCGGCGAACTGGATCGAGCATCTGGCAACGGATCCAGCGATCCGCTCGAACACCTCTGTCTGTCTGCAATTCGCCGACCGCTCGAACGTCGAAGCAAACAAGGCGCGGCAGAAAGCGATCGCAAAGCTGCTCGAAACGGAAAAAGCCGCCTACGACATCGGCGCCTATCGCGACGCGCCACCGGGCCTCCGCATCTGGTGCGGAGCGACCGTCGACACCACCGACATCGAAGCACTCGGGCCGTGGCTCGACTGGGCCTGGGAGCAAACCAAGTGACTGATCAAGTACGCGTCCTGATCGCCGACAAGATGGACTCGCGCGCCGCCGCGATCTTCCGCGAACGCGGCATCGCCGTCGACGAGAAGCCCGGCCTGACACCCGAAGAATTCGCCGCGATCCTCGGCGATTACGATGGCCTCGCCGTCCGCAGTTCGACGCGGGTCAATGCGGCGGCAATGGACGCCGCCCTCCCTCGCCTCAAGGTGATCGGCCGCGCCGGGATCGGGGTCGACACGATCGACGTCCCCGCCGCCTCCGCTCGCGGCATTGTCGTCATGAACACGCCGTTCGGCAACTCAATCACCACCGCCGAACATGCGATTGCGATGCTGTTCGCGCTCGCCCGTGAAATCCCCGCCGCTGATCAGTCGACCCAATCGGGCAAGTGGGAGAAGAGCCGCTTCATGGGGGTCGAACTGGCCGGCAAGACGCTCGGCCTGATCGGCTGCGGCAACATCGGGTCGATCGTCGCCGACCGCGCGCATGGCCTCAAGATGAAGGTCGTCGCTTATGACCCGTTCCTGTCGCCCGACCGCGCCGTCGAGCTGGGGGTCGACAAGGTCGAGTTGGACGAACTGCTCGCAAGAGCCGACTTCATCACCCTGCACACGCCACTTACCGACCAGACCCGCGGCATTCTCAGCCGCGACGCGCTGGCCAGGACCAAGCCCGGCGTGCGCATCGTCAATTGCGCGCGCGGCGGGCTGATCGACGAGGCGGCGTTAAAGGACGCGCTCGACAGCGGCCACGTCGCCGGTGCCGCGCTCGACGTGTTCTCCGAGGAGCCAGCCAAGGCCAATCCGTTGTTCGGCACGCGCGGACTCATCTGCACACCCCACCTCGGCGCCTCGACCACCGAGGCGCAGGTCAATGTCGCGATCCAGATCGCCGAGCAGATGGCCGATTACCTGCTGCTTGGCGGCATCACCAATGCGGTCAATGTCCCCTCATTGTCCGCCGAGGAAGCGCCGCGCCTCCGCCCGTACATGGCGCTGGCCGAGAAGCTTGGGCGGCTGATCGGGCAAATCGCGGGAACGGAAATCCGCTCGATCGACGTCGAGGTCGAAGGCGCGGCGGCCGAGCTCAACATCAAGCCGATCACCGGCGCCGTGCTCGCCGGCGTGATGCGCAGCTGGTCCGACACGGTGAACATGGTCAACGCGCCCTATCTCGCGAAGGAGCGCGGGCTCGCCGTGCGCGAAATCCGCAACGAGGGCGAAGGCGATTACCACACGCTAGTCGCGGTAACCGTCGGCACCAGCCAGGGCGAAAAACGCGTCGAGGGCACGTTGTTCGGCCACCGGGCGCCGCGGTTGGTCAACATCTTCGGCGTGCCGGTCGAGGCCGAGCTGGCGGGCCAGATGATCTACATCGTCAACACTGACGCCCCGGGCTTCATCGGCGCGCTCGGGACCAAGCTCGGTGAGAATGCGATCAACATCGCGACCTTCAACCTCGGCCGCCACGCGGCGGGCGGCGAAGCGGTGGCGCTGGTCGCCGTCGACGACCCGATCACGGCAGATGTGGCAAAGCAGCTGCACGATTTGCCGGGCGTACTGCAGGTCGTCCCGTTGAGCTTTTGAACGAAGTCGCGTTGTCGAGGCTCACAATGTGCGCTCTAACGGCATTCGTGCGCGTTTGTCAGTTCCTCAAGCCGCTGATGGCGATGCTGCTGCTCTGCGTTGCGACCGCGGCGCCCGCTCGGCCGACAACCGAAGGTCCGGCACCGGAGGAGCGAGCGCATGTGGAAGGTGACGACGCCCCAGCGGTAGCGGACGATCACGTCATCCGCCTCGTGCACTTCGATCTCTGCTGGCCTGCCACTAACGACGAGTATCGCGCGCTCGGCAAGCACGCGATCTTGATGCTCACGGCGTCGAGCGTTTTCGCAACCGACCTGCCTCTGACGTCCGCCTATATCGAGACCGAAGACGCCGCGGTGCCGCTCCAGCGCATCGCTTTGTTCAACGCTTCGCAAGCCAAGGAGGCTCGGAGCGCGAAGAAGGCCCATTGGAGCCAGGTCTCCTTCTACCTGCTGCCGATCCACCTCACGAAGCGAGATGCACGCCTCCTGGTCGACTTCACGGGCCAAAGAAAGGCGTTCGGCGTAACCTCTTTTTCCAAGGCAGCGGGGCTTGACCCGCGTCTCCCCGAATTTCTTCATCGGGATCAAGACGATTCGCCCAGCGAGGTGGACATGAAGGCGCTCAGGACGCTGCTGATCCGCGAATATACAGACTATTTCCCAAAGGAATCGGCCAAGCCGGACACGCCGGTGTCATCATCCTGAAGCGGCGCCCTCCGCGCCCTACTTTGGCCGGATCACTAGCTCGTAGGGGATGTACAGAAACACTTCGGTCAGGCTCGCCCGGCTCCAGTCGACGGGGCGATTGAGGCCGCGTACCTCGACAGCATAATCCGGGCCGAATTTGGCGGCCATCGCCGCCGCATCGGCCGAGATGATCCGCACAATCTCGGGCCGGTATTGGTCCGGCGCAACGACCGACAGCGAAAGGTCGCCGCTGGACACAACCAGGGCTCGGCCGACCGGCTTGATGGCCTTGAGGAATCGGTCAATCCGCGCCGTGGCTTCCTTGGCGTCGGCACCGATCAGCGGTGTCTTGACGAGGAGTTCCACCCGGTTGGTATCGGGCCGATTGTCCGTGCCAAAGGTCAAATCGCGGTAATTTGCGAGCGTCAGCGGCTCGACCACCAGCTCGCCGAACGCGAGCTGCACGCCTTGCGAATTGGCAAGCTCAATTGCGCGCCGGATGGTCTGATACATCTCCTCGTGGCGAAGGCCGGTTTCGCGCGTGTCGCCAGTGACCACCACCGGCTGAATGGCAAAATCGGCGACCTTCTTGAGGCCGACGGCAGGCGTCTGCGCGTTGTATCCGTCAACATTGACGCGCGAGCCGGTGACGACGATTTCCTGAGAGCCTACGGAGACCGCGGCAGGTTCATCTTGTGCGGACGCGGCGCTGCCGCTGAACAGGGCTGCGGCAAAAAGCGCGGCAAGCAGGCGCATAAATCCCCCCAATCCGTAACCCGAGCCGGGTCAGCTTCGGGGGGTGCGTTGCGACTGTCAACCGAGGCGGGTTTTAGTCCTTGCGCCCGGCGCGCATTTCTTCGGTGCGGGCGGCGCGTTCGGCCATTCGGGTCCACGCATCTTCGGCGCGGAGGCAGCGGTCGCGAACATTGTCGAGCGTCGCTGCGTCGGCATCGGCCTTCGCCTGGGCGGCGCGGTCGAGATAGAATTGCAATTGCGTGGTGATGGGCATGGATGGGTCCGCCGGACGCGATCACGCGCCCGGCGGCCTTTCGTTGGGATTCAGCCTTCGACCGCTTGCAGATTGACCGCCTTGGTCTTGCCGCGCTGGTCCTCTTCAAGGTCATAGCTCACGCGCTGGTTCTGCTGCAGCGTGCGCATACCTGCACGCTCGACCGCGGTGATGTGGACGAATGCGTCATTGCCGCCCTCGTCCGGGCTGATGAAGCCGTAACCTTTGGAATCGTTGAAAAATTTGACTGTGCCGAGAGGCATTGCTCAGTCCTTCCTTATTGAGGCGGCCCGCCAATCGGTCCGCCGGCGCTAGGAGAGGCGAAGGAAAGGAATGAGGAGCCGCAAAGCGCCCTGAAGTCCGTCCGTTTGCGACTAGTAGCGATTCTGCACATAGGCCGGATGGCGCGGCAATGTAAGTGTGAGGCCGATCTGGACGCACCGCCGTCCGCCCCCTAGGAGCGCGCGGGCTTCCAACAATAAGGAATACTTGTGGGCAACGTCACGGTCATCGGCGCGCAATGGGGTGACGAAGGCAAGGGCAAGATTGTCGACTGGCTGGCGAGCCGGGCCGACATGGTCGTGCGCTTCCAGGGCGGCCACAACGCCGGCCACACCCTCGTCGTCGGCGACCAGACCTACAAGCTCTCGCTCCTGCCCTCGGGGATCGTACGGGGAACGCCCTCGGTGATCGGCAATGGCGTCGTGCTCGATCCGTGGGCGCTCAAAGCCGAGGTCGAGAAGATCGCCGCCCAGGGCATCGCGGTCACGCCCGAAATCCTGATGGTCGCCGAGACCTGCCCCTTGATCCTGCCAATCCACCGCGACCTCGATGCCTTGCGCGAGGACGCCTCGGGCGCGGGCAAGATCGGCACGACCCGACGCGGAATCGGCCCCGCCTATGAAGACAAGGTCGGACGCCGCGCGATCCGCGTGTGCGACCTCGCCAAGCTCGACGATCTCGGCCCGTTACTGGACCGCCTGTGCGCGCACCACGACGCCCTTCGCGCCGGCTTCGGCGAACCGCCGGTCGATCGCGAGCGGCTGCTCAAGGATTTGCGGGAGATCGCCGGGTTCGTCCTGCCCTTCGCCCGCCCCGTGTGGCGCGACCTCGACGCGGCGCTGCAGCGCGGCCGCCGCATCCTGTTCGAAGGCGCGCAGGGCGTGCTGCTCGACGTCGACCATGGCACCTACCCATTCGTCACCTCGTCCAATACGGTCGCCGGAACCACCGGGTCGGGCAGCGGGATCGGGCCGTCGGCCGCGGGCTTCGTCCTTGGAATCGTCAAAGCCTACACGACGCGGGTCGGATCGGGCCCGTTCCCGACCGAGCAGGACAATGAGGTCGGCCAAAGGCTCGGCGAGCGCGGGCACGAGTTCGGCACGGTCACCGGACGGCGGCGCCGTTGCGGCTGGTTCGACGCTGTGCTGGTTCGCCAGGCTGCCGCCGTCAGCGGAATCACGGGCGTCGCCTTGACCAAGCTCGACGTGCTCGACGGCTTCGAGACCGTGAAAATCTGCACGGGCTACTCGATCGGCGGCGAGAAGTTTGACTATCTACCGCCGCATTCCGCCGACCAAATGCGGGTCGAGCCGATCTATGAGGAGGTTGAAGGCTGGCCGGGCTCGACGCGCGGCGCGCGCAGCTGGGCCGATCTGCCGGCGCGGGCGATCAAATATGTCCGCCGGATCGAGGAATTGATCCGCTGTCCGGTGGCATTGGTGTCAACCAGCCCCGAGCGCGACGACACGATCTTGGTGCGGGACCCGTTCGCGGGTTAGTGCCGCACCTCGAAATCGTCGAAATCGAACAGCTCGACGTCCCACAGGTGAACGTCGTCGACTTTTGCAGCGGGCGGACCCCGTTTTAGCCGTTCGATCAACTGCAGCACCGCCGCTTCCTCGCCCTCGATGTGCGAATCTACCCGCCCATCCGGGCAGTTCCGCACCCAGCCGGTCACGCCGAGTTCCGCCGCCTGTTCACTCATCCAGGCGCGGAAAAACACGCCCTGCACTCTCCCGGTTACGCTGACGTGCCGCGCAATATCGGCCATCACACCGTCGCGATGTCGGGTGCGTCCTCGGCCTTCATCCCGACGACATTATAGCCGGCGTCGACATGGTGGATCTCGCCGGTGACCCCGCTGGCGAGGTCGGAGAGCAGGTAAAGGCCAGCCCCGCCGACATCCTCGATCGTCACGTTGCGGCGCAGCGGCGCATTATATTCATTCCACTTCATGATGTAGCGGAAGTCGCCGATGCCACTTGCCGCGAGGGTCTTGATCGGTCCAGCCGAGATGCCGTTGACGCGGATGCCCTCCGGCCCGAGGTCGGCGGCGAGATATTTGACCGAGGCCTCGAGCCCGGCCTTGGCGACGCCCATCACATTGTAATGCGGGATGACCTTCTCGGCCCCGTAATAAGTCAGCGTCAGGAGCGACCCGCCGGGGCTCATAAGACCCCGTGCGCGCTGGGCGATGGCGAGGAAGCTGAACACCGAGATGTTCATTGTCATCAGGAAATTATCCATGGTCGTATCGACGAATTTCCCGCGCAGTTCGTTCTTGTCCGAGTAACCGATCGCGTGAACCACGAAGTCGAGGCTGTCCCAACGCTCCTTCAGGGCATCGAAAGTCCTGTCGAGCGCCTTCATGTCGGAGACGTCGCAGTCGACGAGGATGTCGGAGCCCAGATCCGTCGCCAGCGGCCGCACCCGCTTCTCGAGCGCTTCGCCCTGATACGAGAAAGCCAGCTCCGCGCCCTGCGCGGCGACCGCGCGAGCGATCCCCCACGCCAGCGATCGATCGTTGGCGAGCCCCATGATCAAGCCGCGCTTACCCTGCATCAATCCGGTCAAAGTTGCGGTCCCCCTGTCTCCAGTACGGCTTCGACATCTTCCCCGGGCTGAGGCTCCTCGACCTCGAGCTGGTCTGTGTACGGCCCGGAATAGACTTCGCCCTTTAGCGCGGTGGCGCCGGTTTCTGCCAGCGCCGCGTTGAGCTCGGCGCCGGTGACCACTCCGAGCCCCACGACGAAAAAGAAAATCAACGAGATCATCACGCCGGCCAGGCTGCCGTAGGTCAGGCTGTAGCCACCGAGCAGGCCGAGCACGCTGGGGAGGATTTCGACGGTCGCTAGCCACCAGGCGGTGATTAGCAAAGCGCCGGGCCACTTGCGGCAGGCCCGCTTGCGGTAGCGCGCAGGGGTCAGCGCGAAGAACAGGCCGTAGAAGGTCACGAACAAGGTTGCCGCCGGCACCAGCCGGTAAAGCCCGAGCGTCGCGCCGAGGCCCTCGGCGAACGGGAACCATTCGACCAAAACATGGTGCAGCGTGCTCAAGGCCACGCTCGCCGCGAACGCGATCATCAGCAGCATGACCGCGCCCAGGATGAGCAGGATGGAACCGAGGCGGTATTCCCAGAAGGGCGCGCAGAATTTGACGCCATACGCCCGGCGCAAGATGTCCCGGATGGTCTCGACGAAGCTGGCGGCGGTCCACAAGCCAACGATCGCGCCCAGCCACAGCAGCGGGCCGGTTCGCACGGTCAGCACTTCGTTGATCGGCTCGCGAAGCGTCTTTGCGACATCCGGCGGCAGGCGATGCAGAACGTTGGCCACCGTCAGCTGCGCGTCCTGGCTTTGGCCGAGCAAATGCGCCGCGGCCGCCGCGACGATGAAGAATGGAAACAAGGCGACGATCGCCAGATAGGCGAGATTGCCAGCGTGAATGAAACCGTCGTTATAGACGCCAACCGCGACCCGCTTGATCACCTCCCAGGCCGTCACCCTGGGCTTGAGCTTCTCTTCGACCTCGACGCCGAACGCGGCCCGCAGACTGGCCAGGCGCTTGCGCCTGGCTTCGGGGGATTGGGGGGAATTCTCTCTCATTCGGCCGTGGCGTTAAACACCCAGCGATGCGCGCGGGTTGCCCCCGCCATCCCACGCCTCGGCGAACTGCTGCAATTGTTCGTCGTTCGCCGGGACGTCGACCTCGACCGCGACCAACTGGTCGCCGCGCTTGCCGTCCTTGGCGGTAAAGCCGCGGCCCTTGAGCCGCAGGACCTTGCCCGAGGTCGTCCCCTTGGGGACGGTGAGCATGACCGGCCCTTCGGGCGTTGGCACCCGCACCTTCGCCCCCAGCACGGCTTCCTTAAGCGTAACCGGCAGCGTTAGCCGGATGTCGTTCCCGTCACGCGTGAAAAATCGGTGCGGCGCAATTTCGATGGTGACGATCGCGTCGCCCCGGCCCGAGGGGCCATCCTCGCCCTTGCCGGTGAGGCGAATCTTGCCCCCGTCGTCGAGCCCCTTGGGAAGCTTCACATCGATGGTCTTGCCGTCTGCGAGGGAAATCCGCTGCGGCTTCAACGCGACCACGTCGATAAACGGCACCTTCAGCCGGTAGGCGACGTCCGCGCCCTTTTGTGCGGTCCGCCCGCGCTGGCGAAAGCCGCCGAAACCGCCGCCGCGACCCCGATTAGCGCTACCGAACAGGCCCTCGAACAGGTCACTGAGGTCGGCGGTGTCGTTTCCGAAATTGAAGTTCTCGAACCCCGCCCCGCCCGCGCCCGGCTGCGGTCCGCCCGCGCCAGCACCGCTCGAATAGCCGCCATAGCCCGATCCGAACGACATTTTAGGATTGCCGTCCTCGTCGATTTCTCCGCGATCGTATTTGGCGCGCTTGTCCTTGTCGGACAGCAGATCATAGGCGTGCGTGATCTCCCCGAACCGCTTGGCGGCGTCGGGCTTGTCCTTGTTGCGGTCGGGATGGAGCTGTTTGGCGAGGCTGCGGTAGGCCTTCTTGATCTCCTCCGCGCTCGCGCCGCGCTGCACGCCCAGGCGTTGGTAGAGATCGAGTGCCATTTCGCTTCCATGCCGTAACCGTTTCGCGCTGACCAGATGGGTTGCCGTTTGCGCGAGGCCAAGCCTAGAGCGCGATCAGCATGACCGACCCCTTCGCCCTGTTCGATCAATGGTTCGCGGAAGCGCGGGCGGCAGAGGTCAATGACCCCGAGGCGATGGCGCTCGCGACGGCGGGCAGCGACGGGCAGCCCTCCGTGCGCATGGTCTTGCTCAAGGGGCACGGCCCCGACGGCTTTGTGTTTTACACCAACGAACAAAGCGCAAAGGGCGACCAACTCGCGCAAAACCCGCGCGCGGCGTTGCTCTTTCACTGGAAGGCGTTGCGGCGGCAGGTGCGGATCGAGGGCGCAGTGGAGCGCGTCGCCGACGCCCAGGCCGACGCCTATTTCGCAAGCCGGGCGCGGGACTCTCAGGTCGGGGCGTGGGCGTCGGACCAGTCCCACCCGCTGGACAACCGAGCGACGTTCGAGCACCGCTTCGATCAGGTGAAGCGTGAATTCCAAGGAAAAGACGTGCCGCGCCCACCGCATTGGCGCGGCTATCGCGTGATCCCCGATCGGATCGAGTTCTGGACCGACCGGCCGCACCGGCTCCACGAACGGCGGCTGTTCACGCTCGGCGAAAGCGGCTGGGCCGAAGGGCTGCTATACCCATGACCACGGCCAAGATCGCCGCCGAACATTCTCGGCTGTCGACCCGAGCTGCGCTGGCCAGCGTTTCGCTCGCGGTCGCCTTGCTCGTTGCCAAGGCCTGGGCCGCTTACGTGACCGATTCCACCGCGATGCTCGGCTCGCTCGCGGATACTGCGCTCGACGTGATCGCCAGCCTGACGACCCTGATCGGCGTCCGGATCGCGGCCGCGCCGGCCGATTACGATCACCGCTTCGGGCACGGCAAGGCCGAGGCTCTGGTCGCGCTCGCCCAGGTCGCGTTGATCAGCGTATCGGCCGTCGGGATCGGCTGGCGCGCCATCGACCGACTGATCAACGGCGGCGAGACGGCGGCGCTGGAGGCCGGTGTCGGCGTGTCCGTCCTCGCCATCGCCGCGACCTTCGTGTTGCTGTGGTACCAGCGGATCGTGATCGCTCGCACCGGCTCGGTCGCGATCAAGACCGACAATGTCCATTACCAGTCGGATCTATATCTCAACGGGTCGGTGATCGTCGCGCTGATCCTCGACCAGAGCTTCCATATCCGCGGCGCGGATGCCGTGTTCGGGATCGGGATCGCACTGTGGCTGGTGTGGGGCGCTTACCGGGCGTCGAACGAAGCCATTCACCAGTTGATGGACCGCGAATGGCCCGAAGACGAACGGCAGGAATTCCTCGACGCTGCCGCCGGACATGAGGAGCTTCGCGGGCTTCACGATCTTCGCACGCGCAAGAGCGGCACTGTCCGCTTCGTCCAGTTCCACGTTTGGGTCCCGGCCGACTGGACGGTGCAGCAAGCCCACGATCGCCTTGATGCCGTGGAGGAGAAGTTGCAGCAGCGCTTCCCCGGCACCGAAATCCTGATCCATGTCGACCCCGAGGGCCAGACGGACCGCGAGACCCTGCTCTCGTCGCACCTGACGGAGAGCGCGAAATGACCAGTATCCCGTTCTTCCAGGTCGATGCCTTCGCCGACCGGCCGCTGACGGGCAATCCGGCGGCGGTGATGCCGCTCGACCGTTGGCTCGACGACACGCTGATGCAGGCGATCGCCGCCGAGAATAACCTCAGCGAGACCGCGTTCACGGTTCCGAGCGAAAGCGAAACTGCAGACTTCGACCTGCGCTGGTTCACGCCAACCAGCGAGGTCGAGATGTGCGGTCACGCGACGCTCGCGGCCGGACATGTGCTGATCCACTCGGGGCCTGTCCGGTTCACGGCGCGCTGTGGGATCCTGACCGTCAATCGGCGCGGCGAACGTCTCGAACTGGAGATGGCGGCCGCGAAGCTCACCGAGGTCCATGAGCCGGACCTATGCCGGGCGCTTGGGCTGCCGGAATCGCCGGCGTGGCTGGCCGACGGTTATAACGATGCGGCGATCATCGAGCTTGCCGATGAAGCCGCGGTTCGCGCCGTGCAGCCCGATTTCCGCGCGCTCGGAAAAATCCATCGCATGCCGGTCGTTACCGCCCGCGGGACGACCCATGACGTGGTGAGCCGCGTGTTCGTGCCTTATCTCGGGATCGACGAGGACCCGGTCACGGGCTCGGCCCATGCGGCGCTGGCGCCTTATTGGGCGGAGCGCTTCGGCCGCAATGAATTTACCGCGCTTCAGGCGAGCGCGCGAACCGGGGTTCTCCATTGCCGGCTGGACGGCGACCGCGTGCTGCTCGGCGGCCAGTGCCACACGGTGATCGCCGGGCAATTCCAGCTGTGAGGTTCACTGCGACGCTGGCGCTCGCTGTGCTCGCGGCCCCGGCGATTGCGAATCCTAAAAGCGACCGGGCGGCGATTCTTGCAACCGTCGAGCGCATGGAAGCGACATGGAACCGCGGCGATTTTCGCGGTTACATGGCCGGGTTCCAGAATCCCGGCGTCGTATTCGTGTCAGGCGGCAAGTTCCAGGACGGCTGGCAGGGCACGCTCGACCATTACGTCCGCGATTATGGCGGCTCAGCCGAACGGCGCGGCCAATTGCACTTCTACAATATGAAGGTCGATTTGCTCGCGCCGGATGCGGCCATGCTGATCGGACAATATCGCCTGGTGCGCGGCCCGCGTATCACCGAGGGCGTGAACACCCGGCTGTTCCGCAAGGTCCGTGGCCGCTGGCTGATCAGCGTAAACCACGTTTCGGCTTACGATCTGGCGCCTCCGAACGCGCCAGCAACGCGATAAGGTCGGCCTTCCAGAACCTCGCCCAGCTATGCGTGCCGTGGCCGCGCGTCTCGGCACTCTCGGGGATCAGGTGGAAGCGCGCGGTCGGCATCCGCTTCAGCGCCTGCTGCGGGAACGGCAGGTTGCGCGGATTGATGAAGTCGTCGGCCGAATTGATCCACGTCAGCGGCATCGTGATTTGCTCGAGTTTCGGCCACGGATTGTAATTCCGCGACGAATCCAGCTGGTAGATCAAATCATTGGCGTCGAGCTTCGCGATGGCGGTCGCGACGCGGTCTTCGGCAAACGCGTTCGCCGCCGCCCGCTGAGGATATTGCGACTGGTAATAAAGCGGCGCGGCGCCGGCGACGAACAGCAGGTTCTGGACGGCACGCAGACCGACGGTCGGCTGGTTCTTGTAGTCGCCGTTCGCCCACGCCGGATCTGCCTCGATGCCGTCGATCGCGAGCTGCCGCCACATGCGGTTGAGCCCGCCGATCTCGACCGGTTCGCAGGCGAGCGGCATCAGCGCTTGAGCGAAGGCTGGATGGGTTTCGCCCCACACGAACGCCTGCATGCAGCCCATCGACGTGCCCAGGATCAACCGCAGACGGGTTACACCCAGGCCCTCGACCAGCATCCGCCGCTGCGCCTCGACCATGTCGTCGTAATCATATTTGGGAAATCGCATCCTGAGGCCGTCGGACGGCTTCGACGATCCACCGTGACCGATATTGTCGGGCAGGATGATGAAATAGCGGCGGATATCGAACGGCTGGCCAGGGCCATAAAGCTCGTCGGCGAACTGCGGCTGGAGGAATTGCTTACCGGTCCCGCCGGTGCCGTGGAGGACCATCACCGCATTATCGATCGTACCCGCCGCATTGCGGTGCGGATTCCCGAGCGTCATGTAGTGAATCCGGACTTCGGGCAGGGATTCGCCCGACCGAAAGCGGAAATCGCGCAAAGTCACATCGCCCTCGCGGATCGGCCAGGTTCGCGTCGCGGGCGGCGCATTCGGGCCCCAGGAAACGGGCGGCGCAGGCGCCTGAAGGGTAAGCGCGGCAAAGAACAGCAACAGCATCAACGGCCTCGTTTCAGTTTGGCTTCGAGCGCGTCGATAAAGGGAAACTGGCTCGGCAGCATCATGGCGCGGGCTTCGGCAAGCGTCATCCACCGCGCTTCGACGACCTCGGGGAAGCTCTGGCGCCGGCCGCTGCGGGGCGGCCATTCGACCTCGAACAGATTCGAATTGAGGCTCGCGCAATCGAAATCACCCTCGGCGGCGAAGGCTTCGACCCACTTACCGCCGGCCTGGCGGACCCGCGAGAGCGGGAACGGGACCACGGTCAACCGCGTCCCGGTTTCTTCCTCGAATTCGCGCAGCGCCGCCTCGGCGGGAGCCTCGCCCGGCTCGACGCCGCCCTTGGGGATCATCCACGCGCCCGTGTCGCGGTTCGTCCAGTACGGTCCGCCGGGCCTGATCAACAGCACTTCGGTCGCGCCGTCACGGTCGCGAAACAGGAGGACGCCGGCGCTAAGCGGCGGCGGCATTCAGCGCGCTTTGCTCTGCCGCCACCGTCTCCGCGATCCAGCCCCCGCCGAGCAAACGGCTGCCGTCATAGACCACCGCCGACTGGCCGGGCGCGACGCCAAATTCCGCCTGATCGAAACGAATCCATTCGTTCTCGATCCGCGCCGGAACCGGCGGCGCGAGCGAGCGAACCTTGACGCTGATTTCGCGCTGTTCCTCGCCGATCCAGTTCCATTGCTCGACCCGCATCGACTCAACCGCCAGCGCGCGCCGCGGACCAACGACGAGCCGCCGGGTCTCAGGCTCGATGCGGACGACGTATAAGGGTTCGGCCTGGCCGCCGACTTCGATCCCGCGGCGCTGGCCGACGGTGAAATGCACCACTCCGCGATGCTGTCCGAGAACGCTCCCGCCAAGATCGACAATGTCGCCCGGCGCTTCGGTTTCCGGACGGATGCGCTTGACCAATCCGGCGTAATCTCCGTCCGGAACGAAGCAGATATCCTGGCTGTCTGGCTTGGCCGCGACCTCCAGCGCGAGCCCGGCCGCGAGTTCCCGCACTTCGCTCTTGGGCAACTCGCCCAACGGAAAGCGCAGGAAATCGAGCTGCTCGCGCGTCGTTCCATAGAGAAAATAGCTCTGGTCCCGGCGAAGGTCGGCGCCCTTGTGCAGTTCGACCCGGCCATCCCCGGCGACGCGGCGGACATAATGGCCGGTCGCGAGGCAATCCGCGCCGAGTTCACGAGCGAAGGCGATGAGGTCGGTGAACTTCACCCCCTGGTTGCACAGCGAACAGGGTACGGGCGTGCGTCCCTGGGCATATTCGTCGACGAACTTGTCAATCACGCCGGTGCGGAAGCGGCTTTCGTAGTCGAGCACATAATGGGCGATGCCGAGACGGTCGGCGACCTGCTTGGCGTCGTAAATATCCTGACCCGCGCAACAGGATCCCGAGCGGCGTACCGCCTCGCCATGATCGTAGAGCTGGAGCGTCACTCCGATCACTTCGGCACCGGTGCCGGCGGCGAGCGCGGCCGCGACCGAACTGTCGACGCCGCCAGACATGGCGACGACGATCCGGGCCTGGCTCGGTGGCCGGTCAAGGTCGAAGCTGACGGGCATCGGGCAGGTCTTTACTCGAATTTCACTCCTGACCGCTAGAGCAGGACCCAACGTAGTCCTCAGGGGGATAGTGTTGGCGCGTCACGAGCCGGATTTTCGAGCGTCTTCGGGCGGTCCGTTGAGTCTCGATGAACTCCTGGCGCTGCTTGGCGATGCAAAAGCCGAGTCGTGTCGCGATCGCCAGGAGGCGATCGCTTGCTATCTTTCGGCCAGCGAGGGGTGGAGCGAAGCCGTTCAGCGCCTTGGCGGCGCCTTTGCGGCGGGGACAAAAGTTAAGGGAAAGTAAGGCGGTCTAAGTACGGAATTAACCAGCGCGCTTCAGAATTATTTCAACGAACCGCGCTTAAAACGAACGCATCGACAATGATTAAGCAGGTTTAACAGAATGCTTGAGAATCAGAAGATCCGGCCGGCCCAGGTCATCGGCCCGCTCGGCGAGCCGTTGACGCTCGACAGCCTGCCGCCGGCGCACACAACTCGTTGGGTCGTGCGGCGCAAGGCCGAGGTCGTCGCCGCGGTCGCCGGTGGCCTTCTGACGGTCGACGAGGCGTGCCAGCGCTACACCCTCAGCCTTGAGGAGTTTACCAGCTGGCAGCGCGCGGTCGATCGCAGCGGCATGCCGGGCCTCCGGGTCACGCGAATCAAGCAGTATCGCGACCAGTACGAGCGCCAGCAGCGCTACTGAGTTCCGCGGTATTATGTAGCAGATGCACCAACGTAGTGCGCGGCTTTAATCATCGTTTCCGCTACATTTCTGTGGATGGGATACGACCTAACGCTCAGCGGATTGCTTCGTAAGCGAGCAGAAATGGCAGGCGAGCTTGAAGGGCTGCGCCTCCAGATGCGGAGCTTGGTGGACGGACTCACCCACATTGACGCGGCGATCCTCGTGTTCAGGCCCGACCTTCATCTGGAAGACTTGCCAGAAGGCGTGGCTCCGCTGCCATTCGCTGGCTTCCGAGGAGAGATACAACGGTTTCTCTTGGACGAGTTGCGGAAGGCAAACGCGCCGCTCAGCACATTCGAGATTGCCGAGCGGGTCATGGTCAAACGCGGCTTGGACCCCACCGACCGTGTTCTGTTCAAGCTGATCGCGCGGCGCACCGGCTACTCGCTGGCTCGGATGCGGAGCCGGAACAAGGTGACGAGCAAGCGTGCGCATCGCAGCGCGGTTATGGAGTGGGAACTCACGCCTCCCGCGTTGGGAACGGTCCTTTTAACCTCTCGTTGACACCCCACATGCGATGAGTAAGGCTATTACTCAGCATCAACGGCGCTGCTAAATGTAATCATTCACGAGACATTCAGGCATTGCGTGACAGAGTAAATGGTAACACAGGAGAGACCCGACATGACAATTCGCCGTGAAACTTGGGGTGGAACACGCTAGCGCAAGCACCAGCAACCGCCACTGATTTGGCAGTATTCGGAATGGCCTCCCTCAACGAAGTGGAGGCCATTTTCGTTACGGCCTTCTTAGCGGGCCTTATCGCCGTCTGGGGTGTTATCACCCAGCGGATCGTAGCCCGTCGCAACGCTACGCTCGATTACTTTTCGAGGATGGATAATGATCGCGACTTGATCGATGCTCGGAAACTGTTCGTTCACGTGACCGGCGAAGGCTTCGATCTTATGTCGTTCACGACACCCGACAAATATGACACGAACGAAGCCGCAGCCATGCGGCTCACCCTGAACGAGAATGAGCGGCTCGCCATTGGGATTCAGTTTGGCATTCTGGACCGTGAGTTTGTCAGGCGCGCCGTTCGCGGCACAATTATTCGTGATTGGGAACTTGCCGCCCCTTGGGTTTACAAGATTCGGTCTGTCACCTGTAATGCGGCGATTTATCATGAGTTTG
>DATFUB010000083.1:0-16588 GCA_035261225.1 Sphingomicrobium sp. | reverse complement strand
CGGGCACTTCGCCGCATGGGAACAGCCCGAGCTGTTCGCCGACGAATTGCGCGCCGCGTTCCGGCCGCTGAGGTAAGAGAGGCACTGATGCTTTCGTTGCCGATTGCGCTGGTGGCTGCGGCCCAGGCTCTCGTGACGACCCGCACGGATCTGCAGCGGCATGACCTCAGCATTTCTGGTCGCGAGGTGATTCAGATCATCGTCGGCTTCTCCCCGGGCGCAGCCGGTCCGCCGCACAAGCATCCAGGGGAAGAAATTATCTACGTGACCGAGGGCGCGATCGAATATCGGGTCGAGGGCCGGCCGGCGGTCACGCTGAAAGCCGGCGACGTGCTGTTCATCCCCTATGGATCCGTCCACTCGGCGCGAAATGTGGGCAGTAGCCATGCGGCCGAGCTCGCAACCTATGTCGTCGAAAAGGGCAAGCCGCTGATTGTGCCGGTCAAGTGAAAAGCGTCGCTGAATCGGAACTGATGCCCGACAATCGTCGGATCGAATCCTTCTCCGACGGGGTGTTCGCGATCGTCGTGACGATCATGGTGCTCGAGATCCGGATTCCGGACAGCCTGGCGTTCGGTTACGACCGTGCCGCGTTCAATGAATTTGCGACCTACCTCGGCACCTACGCGCTGAGCTTTTTGGTCATCGTCAATCTGTGGACAAGCCACCATTATCTGCTGTTCACGCTGCGCCAGCCGGCACGAACCACCCTGTGGTACAATAGTCTTTTGCTGTTCACCGTGACCCTTGTTCCGGTTGCGACGCGATTCCTGGGAATGCACCCGTCAGCGCCCAGAGCGGCCGCAAGCTATGGCTTCGTGGCGGCCCTGTGCACGGCTGCGTTCATGCTGCTGCGATCGCACGCGGCACGGACCACGCACAACGACGTGCACCGCGGGATTCACCGGCGCGTGATCCACCGGACGTGGCTGTTCCTCGCCATCTATGTCGCGTCGATTCCGCTCGCTTTCGTCAATTTGTGGCTGGCGTGGGCGTGTTTCGTGATCGTCCCGCCAATGCTTTTCCTGCCGATCATTCGGGTGCCGGTCGATGCCGAACACGCGCCGCGCGACCATGCGCTCGAACGGTCCTGCCCGTGACCTTCGGCCGGCGCGGTCCCTTTGACCCCGAAGCTGGCGTGTCCGTTCGTCGAGATTCATGTTCGCTTTACCAGCCACCATTGCGCGTCCGCGAACTGCCGCTAATCTCTGCTCAACGACATAGAATTAATCCGGAGATTTCAAGCTGATGCGCCTTTCGACCAGCCTCGCTTACCTCGCCGCCGCGACCGTTTTGACGCCGCCCGCCGTGGCCGCAGCGCCTGCCGCGAAGTCGGTGCCGATCCCGACCTTGGTCCAGCAGGTCACGATCCCGCATACGATGTTCAAGCTCGCCAACGGGCTGACCGTCATCGTCCACGAGGACCATAAGGCGCCGGTCGTCGCGGTCAGCGTCTATTACAATGTCGGTTCAAAGGACGAGCCGGCGAAGAAGACCGGCTTCGCGCATCTGTTCGAACATCTGATGTTCAACGGCTCGGAGAATCTGCCGGGGGATTATTTCAATTATCTGCAGAACATCGGCGCGACCGATTACAACGGGACGACGTCGTACGACCGCACCAATTATTTCGAGACGGTGCCGACCGGCGCGCTCGAGCGGAGCCTGTTCATGGAATCTGATCGCATGGGCCATCTGCTCGGCGCGGTTACCCAGGGCGTGCTCGATAATCAGCGCGGGGTCGTCCAGAACGAGAAACGGCAGGGCGACAGCCGCCCCGGCGGGCTCGTCCAATATGAGCTGTTCGGCACCTTGTTCCCGGCGGGCCATCCCTATCACCACACCACCATCGGTTCGATGGCTGACCTCGACGCCGCCAGCCTGGCCGACGTCAAGCAATGGTTCCGCGACAAATACGGACCGAACAATGCAGTGCTGGTGATCGCCGGCGACGTGACCGAGGCGCAGGCCAGGCCGCTGGTCGAGAAGTATTTCGGCAATATCGGCCGCGGCCCGGTCAACAGTCCGGCGATGGCGACGGTGCCGACGCTCGCCCGGGCCAAGACGATCGCGATGAAGGACAGTGTCGCGACCACCATCATCCAGCGTTACTGGGCGGTGCCCGGCCTGCTCGACAAGCGCCTCGCGGCGATCGACATCGGCGGCTCGGTGCTTGGCGGACTGGCGAGCTCGCGGCTCGACAAGATCCTGGTCCGCGAAGAGAAAAGCGCGGTCGGGGTCAGCGCGGGCCTGATCCCGCTGCAGCGCGCCGGGATCTTTTCGGTCACCGCGGTGGTCAAGCCGGGGACCGACCCGGCCGCCGTGTCCAAGCGGCTCGACCAGATCATGGCGGACTATATCGCCAAGGGCCCGACCGCCGACGAAGTCCAGCGCGCGGTGATGAGCGAGGTTTCCGGGCGCATCCGCGGGCTCGAAGCGGTCGGCGGGTTCGGCGGCAAGGCGGTGACCCTGGCCGAGGGGCAGACCTATGCCCACGACAGCGATTTCTATAAGAAGACGCTCGCATCTTACGCCGCGATTACGCCCGCGGTCGTGCGGACGGCGATGGCGCAATGGCTCAAGCGCCCGGCACTGACGATCATCCTGTCGCCGGGCGAACGCGCCGCTTACGCCGAAACCAAGGTTACCGCGGCTCCGCACGCGAAGGACGAGGCGCCGCCCGCCACGGGGACGCGCACGATCCCGCCGATCGGCCAGCTGACCGCGCTCGATTTCCCGGACATCGTCCACACCCAGCTGGCGAACGGGATTCCGGTCGAATATGTCCAGCGCGGCGCGATCCCGACGACCCAGCTCACCTTGGCATTCGATGCCGGCGAAGCTTCCGACGCGCCGGATTCACGCGGGCTCGCGGCGCTGACCATGAACCTGATGGATGAGGGCACGACGTCGATGTCCTCGCAGGAACTGGCCGAGGCCGAGGAGCGGCTGGGCGCGGACATCAGCACCGGCAATTCGTCGGACAGGTCGCTGGCGACCCTGTCCGCGCTGTCGGCCAACCTCGCGCCGTCGCTCGACATCCTCACCGATGTCGTGCGGAATCCCGCCTTCCAGCCGTCCGAGATCGAGCGGATCAAGGCGCAGACGCTGACCGGCATCGCCCAGACGCAGAAGGACCCGACGCGGGTCGCCAATCGCGTGCTGCCGGCGGTGTTGTTCGGCGCGGCCAATCCTTATGGCGGCCCGGCGGGCGGCGATCCCAAGGCGATCGCGCGTTTCTCCCGCGCCGATCTGGCCGGATACGAACAACGCTGGATCCGCCCCGACAACGTCAAGATCTTCGTCGTTTCGAGCCTTCCGCTGACCGAGGTCAAACCGTTGCTTGACGCGCGCTTCGGCAATTGGACCGCGCCGGCCAGCGCCAAGGGCATGAAGAGCTTCACCGCGTCGCCGCCGCGCCCGGCCGCGCAGAGGATCCTGCTGGTCAATCGTCCCGGCGCTCCGCAATCCTCCATCCTCGGCGGCCAGTTGATTCCGGTCGATCCGCGCGGGGACGTGATCCCGCTGTCGGCCGCGAACGATATTCTGGGCGGCAACTTCCTGTCGCGGCTCAACATGGACCTGCGCGAAAGCAAGGGTTGGTCCTACGGCGTCAGCGGGCGGCCCAATTATTACGAGAAGGGCGTGAGCTACATCGTCTCGGCCCCGGTACAGGCGGACAAGACCGGCGAATCGATCGCCGAATTGAACGCGCAGATTTCAGCATATCTGTCGACCAAGGGCGCGACCGACGAAGAGCTGAAGCGCACCGTCGCGCGGAGCATCAACGAGCTTCCCGGCCGCTTCGAAGGCGCCGACGACGTGCTCAACGCGATGATGTCGATGGACCTGTTCGCCCGGCCCGACAATTATTACGAAACGCTGGCGCCGAAATACCGCAGCCTGACCACGGCCACGCTCGACCAGGCGGCGCGCGGCACGATCGACCCGAAGGGCTTTACCTGGGTGGTCGTGGGGGACGCTGCGAAAGTAAGGCCGCAGCTCGAGAAGCTCGGCCTGCCGATCGAGGTGGTCGAAGCGCCTTAGGCTAAGGTCCGGTTTCGACCCATTCCAGCCATTAGGGTGCGTATGCTAAATAGCTTTCTGTGGATGCGCAGTCTCGCTCTCTGAAGCATGTGGCGCGGGCGCTCGCCGTTGGCGTCATAGCTGGGATCGCGCTGGTCACGAGTTGCAGCCTCATCGAGGCCTGGATTACGGCTCCAGCGGAGGGGACGACCATTTTGTCGCCGTCCGACGTAGCATTCGCTGCCCTCATCCTTTCATTCGAGTACGCGGTAGTAATCACCATCGGCTGCTTGCCGCTGTGGCTTCTCATAGCGCGGGTAGGGTTGGCCGGCTCTGTCGCTGCGGCGTTTCTCGGTTTCGCTGCAACCTTGGTCTTCTGGATGGTTTCCAACTATCCACCGCTTCAATCCGCACGCAGCGGCATTCCGTACGCATTGTGCGGAGCTGTTGCTGGCCTTGTGACTTGGTGGGCGGGCAATCGACGCTGAGCGTCTCCTTCCCACCCATAGTTTCCGTTAACGACAGACAAATTCAGGATCGCCAGCCGGAGTTGCACTGATAACCTGCGGCCGTCAGAAGTCGGTGATGAGCACTGGGAGCCAGGCAAAATCCACTAAGGGCGGGCTGCGAGTGTTCCTAAAGGCACTCGGCCCGGGCCTGATCACCGGCGCGGCCGACGACGATCCCAGCGGCATCGGCACCCACAGCCAGATCGGCGCCGAGTTCGGCTACGGCCTCGCGTGGACCTTCGTTCTGAGTTTTCCGCTGATGGTCGTCATCCAGGAGGTCGCTGCCCAAATCGGGCGCGTTACCGGCGCGGGCATCGCGCGCAATCTGAAGCGCCATTACCCGAGGATCGTATTATGGCTCATCGTCTCATTGTTGCTCATCGCGAATGTGGTCAATTTGGGCGCCGACCTGAGCGCGATGGGCGCGGCGCTGGCGCTGTTGTCGGGCGGAAGTGCTGGTCTCTACACGCTGCTGTTCGGCATCGTCTGCATCGTCCTCGAAATAGGGCTTAGTTACCCGCGCTACGCAGCCATATTGAAATGGACAACGCTGTCGCTGTTTACGTACGTCGCGGTGGTCATTGTGGCGCACGTGCCGTGGCCGCACGCGATTCGTTCGCTTGTCGTGCCCGAGCTGCAGTGGAATGCCGCTTATGCCACCGCCCTGGTCGCGATCCTCGGCACGACGATCAGTCCGTACCTGTTCTTCTGGCAGGCAAGCCAGGAAATCGAGGAGCAGCGCCGGCACCATATCAAGCCGCTTTGCGTCACTCCGCGCGACGCTGGCCCTGAACTCAAACGCATCCGCCTCGATACGCTCACCGGCATGGCTTTCAGCACGGTCGTCAGCCTTGCCATTGTGTTTGCGACGGCAGCGACACTGCATGCCAACGGGATACGCGACATTGCCACCTCGCAGCAGGCCGCCGAAGCGCTGCGACCTATTGCGGGGCAATTCGCCTTTGCGATGTTCGCCATCGGGATCATCGGCACCGGGCTGCTCGCTGTGCCAGTGCTTGCGGGGTCGGCCGCCTATGCGGTGGCGGAGATGGCTGGGCGCTCAGCCAGCCTCGACGCCAAACCGCTCGACGCCCGAATATTCTACGCGACGATCGCGGTCACCACTCTGGCTGGCGCATCGCTCAACTCGATTGGCATCGATCCTGCGCGTGCGCTGTATTGGGCCGCGGTCGTCAACGGCATCCTCGCCGCTCCCCTGATGGCGGTGATGATGCTGATCGTTCGCAATCCACGGGCGATGGGGCGGCTGACGATATCCAAACGCACGATGGCCCTCGGCTGGATCGCAACCGTCGTGATGTTCGCCGCCTCGGCGCTGTTTCTCGCATTCGTGATCGCGTCATTGTTTTAATGTCGGAAGATGTCCGCTTCCCCACCCGTTGCGGACATTGACGGCCTAGCGCTTGACGCGCGTCACATGGCCCATCTTGCGGCCGGGGCGGGCTTCGCCCTTGCCGTAGAGGTGGAGGTGCGCGCCGCGCTCTTTGAGCAAATCGGGCCAACGTTCGATGTCGGCGCCGATCAGATTTTCCATCGTCGCGCCGCCGCGCATCAGCCCGGTCCGGCCCGCGGGCAGGTCGCAGATCGCGCGGATGTGCTGTTCGAACTGCGAGGTGACCGCGCCCTCGATCGTCCAGTGGCCGCTGTTATGCACGCGGGGCGCGATCTCGTTGACCAGCGGGCCGTCGTGCGCGGCAAAGAACTCGACGGTAAGGACGCCGACATGGTCGAGCGCTTCGGCGATGCGCAGCGTGGCGGCGCGCGCTTCATCGACCTGCGCGGCCACGGCGTCGCCGCACGGCACGGTCGACAGGCGCAGGATGCCGTCGCGATGTTCGTTTTGCACGCTGTCCCAGAAGACGTGCCGCCCGTCCGCCCAGCGCGCGAAAATGACCGAAAACTCGGCCGCGAAATCGACCGCCGCTTCGGCGATGGCGGGCGCGCGGCCGATGGCATCCCACGCGGCTTCGAGGTCGCCGCCTGAGCGAACCCACGCCTGGCCCTTGCCGTCATAGCCATAGCAGCGGGTCTTGAGCACCAGCGGCAGGCCGAGCCCGGTTACGGCCGCCCGAACATCGTCGAGCGATTCGATTTCCCGCCAGGGTGCAACGCGGGCGCCGGTCGATTCGATGAAGCGCTTTTCCTCGGCGCGGTCCTGCGCGATTTCGAGCGAGCGGACCCCCGGGCGCAGCTTGTCGCCGAGCAGCTTCAGCGGCTCGACCGGGAGATTTTCGAACTCGTAGGTGGCGACGTCGACCCGTTCGGCGAAGGCGCGCAGCGCCGCGTCATCGTCAAATCTGGCTCGCGTGAACAGGGCCGCGACGTCCGCCGCGCACGGATGCCCGTGCGGGTCGAAGATGTGGCATTTGTAGCCGAGCTGGGCCGCGGCGATGCTCAGCATGCGGCCGAGCTGGCCGCCGCCGACGATGCCGATGGTCGAGCCCGGCGGAATCGTCATTCAGGCGTTTCGGTGACCGAGCGGGTCTGCTCGTCGCGGAAGCGGTCGAGCCGCGTTGCGAGCTCGGCGTCGGACGTCGCGAGAATCGCCGCCGCGAGCAGGGCCGCGTTGGTTGCGCCGGCCTTGCCGATCGCCAGCGTTCCGACCGGAATGCCGGCGGGCATCTGGACGATGGACAGCAGGCTATCCATGCCCTTCAGCGAACGGGTTTCGACCGGAACGCCGAGCACCGGCAGGCTGGTCATCGACGCGGCCATGCCGGGCAAATGGGCCGAGCCCCCGGCGCCGGCGACGATCACCTTGAGGCCGCGTGTCCGCGCCGATTGGGCGTAATCGTACAGCCGCTGCGGCGTGCGATGGGCGGAGACGACTTTCGTTTCATAGGGAACCGACAGCTGGTCGAGCATCTCGGCGGCGTGGCGCATCGTCTCCCAGTCGGACTTGCTGCCCATGATGATGCCGACCAGCGGCCCGGCCTTAGCCAATGGCATTGTCCCACCTTAATGCAGTTCCCAGAGCGCGGTCGTTTAAGGAGTGCAGGTGTGGCATGCAAATGGTTGAACCGAGGCCGTCCGATCGGCCGCATTTTCAGGGGCTTGGATTCGCGCTATGCCAAATGCCGAAGAGAGACAGTCGGGGGATATGACTGAGCACGTCGCCGACGTTTCGGAAACGGAGCGGCTGATCGAGGAGATCGAGGGCCTGCGCGCGCAGGTCGCGCAATTGCAGGCGCGCGTCGAGCAGCTCGACGAACTCGCCCACCAGGACAGTTTGATCTGCCTGCCCAACCGCCGCGGCTTCATGCGCGCGATCGAGCGGTTCATCGACCGCGCCAAGCGCTATGACGAGCGCTCGGCGATGCTGTTCGTCGACCTCGACGGATTGAAGATGATCAACGACACGTTCGGCCACAAGGCTGGCGACGAGGCGTTGATCCAGGTCGCCGAGCTGCTGGTCGGCGGAGTCCGGCGGAGCGATCTGGTGGCGCGGATCGGCGGCGACGAGTTCGGCATCCTGCTGGCCCACGCCGACGACACCAACGCCCATGAAACCGCCGCCCGGCTGGCCGATCAGATCGCCGATTGCGACTTCATGCACAACGGCGACGCCCTGCCGCTCAGCGTCGCGATCGGGGTTGGGATGATCGGCCCGGACGATCGCGCCGAGACGATCATGGCCCGCGCCGACGAAGAAATGTACCGGCGGAAAGCGGCGGCTTGAGCATCCTCCCCCCAGATTTCTGGGGGAGGGGGACCATTGAACGAAGATTCAATGGTGGAGGGGTCTTCCACAAGCTCGCAAAAGGCCCCTCCATCGCCTTCGGCGGTCCCCCTCCCCTGCAAATGCAGGGGAGGATGAGGTTCAGGTCAAATCGTACCGTTTGATGACCGACAGATCGTCGGCGAGGTCGTAGACGATCGGCTGGCCGGTCGGGATTTCGAGGCCGACGATCTCCCGATCGTCGATGTCCGACAGATATTTGATGATCCCGCGCAGCGAATTGCCATGGGCGGCGATGAGTACGCGCTGGCCCGAGCGCAGGGCGGGTTCGATGTTGGAATGGTAATAAGGCAGCGCCCGGGCGATCGTGTCCTTGAGGCTTTCGGTGTGCGGCACGGCGATGCCGGCGTAGCGGCGGTCGCGGCTGACGTCCCACGGGCTGTCGGTTGGAAGCTCCGGCGGCGGGATGTCGTAGGACCGGCGCCAGATCTTGACCTGCTCGGCACCGACGTTTTCGATCATCTCGGCCTTGTTGAGGCCGGTCAGCCCGCCATAGTGGCGCTCGTTGAGCCGCCAGTCCTTGGCTACGGGAAGCCACAGCCGGTCCATCTCGTGCAGCACGAGGTGAAGCGTGCGGATCGCGCGGGTGAGGACGCTGGTGAAGCAAGAGTCGAGGTCGAGGCCGCGGTCGCGGAGCAACCGCCCGGCGGCGCGGGCTTCGGCGATCCCCTGATCGCTCAGGTCGACGTCCCACCAGCCGGTGAAACGATTCTCGAGGTTCCACTGCGACTGCCCGTGCCGCAGGAGCACCAGCTGCGGCATCAGGCGGTGACCTTCTCCGCCCTGGCGGCGGTGGTTTTCGCCGCCTTGAGCTCGGGCAGGATCGCGTGGAGCGCGTCGAGGCATGCGTAAGCGAGATATTTCGAACGCTGCGGCGACCAGCCGTAGACTTCGTCGGGCAGGTTGAAATTGTCCTTGAACGGCATTTCCAGCGTCATCGACACGCAGCCGTAGCGCTCGGCAAGCTGGGTCGTCGACATCGACATATTGGCCTGTCCGGGCGCCGGGATTTCATAGCCCTGCTCGCGCTGGAAATCGGGCGAAAGGCGCTCCAGCGTTTCGCCGAACAGGTTGAACAGCTTCAATTGGCGGTCGGTCAGCGAGGGAATGCCCTCGAAGCCGGCGAGGAAGTTGGCCGGGATCGCCTCGTCACCGTGGACGTCCATCGCGAAATCGACGCCGGTTTCATCCATCGCATTGCGGACGCACAGCACCTCGGGGCTCTTTTCGGCGGAGGGCGCGTGCCATTCGCGATTGAGGTTGATGCCGGCCGCGTTGGTCCGGAGGTGCCCGCGGCGCGATCCGTCGGGGTTCATGTTGGGCACGACGTGGAAGGTGCATTCGCGGCGCAGCAGGCGGGCGACCGGATCGTCCTCGTCGGTCAGTTTCTCGAGCGCGCCTTCCATCCACCATTCGGCCATGCTCTCGCCGGGATGCTGCCGGGCGTAGAGCCAGACGTTGAGCGGACCGTCGCCAACGGTCAGGCAGTCGATGTCCTGGCCGTCGAGGCTTTTGCCGAGCGAGCTGTAACCCGCCCCGTCCAGTCCCGCGATGGACGTCACCAGATCGTGGTGCCGCTCCATCGAATAAGGCGCGAAGTAAGCGATCCACACGACGTCCTGCGGCGGGGTCAGTTTCATCGTCAGCACGCCGTCGGCGTAGCTGGTGGCGGAGATGCGGACCCATTCCTCGCGGTCGAGGCTCATCACGCCTTTGTAATTGGGCCAGCCGTTGGGATAGGCCGAGCCCGCGCAATTGGTGATGCGCAAGGTGATTTCGCGGCCCGCGGCGCCGGCGACGCGGAAATAGAACCATTGGTAGAAATCGGACAGATGATCCTTGACGATCTCCAGCTCGGCGCGGTCGCCGTCCTGGCTGACGACGCGGATGTTGCCCGCGTCGAACGAACTCGAAATCGTGATGGTCATGCGCTGTGTACTCGGGATCGGTGGAGGTTTCCGCGGCTGATAGTGCGCCGCCGCCGATCAGGCAAACGGGCGCGGCTACTCCTGCGGGGGTCTGACCCGGGGCCGCGGCGCGCCGTTCATCGTCGGGCCCTCGCGCCGTTTGATTTTCGCTGCCTTCGCCTCGAAATACTCGGCGGTCTTGAGCAGCGTGGCGGCGTCCTCCGCATTCAGGAGCCCGGTAGCCAGGCGACGACACCGTGCCGCCTGCTCACGCAAATAGAGCGCTTCCGCGTCTGTTGGCATACGGCCCCGTAGGCGCGCGTCTGGCACGGCTCCACAACCTGGATTGGTCTGGCCGCGCGCCGGCTGGCGTTGGCCACGCTCCTTCGCTAGCGCCGGTAGCATGAGCAAAGTCCCCGTCCTCGTCACCGGCGGCGCCGGGTATATCGGCGGCCATGCGGTGCTCGCGCTGCAGGACGCGGGGTGGAGCGTCGCGGTGATCGACGATTTGTCGAACGGGACTCGCGCGGTCGTTCCGGATGACGTGCCATTCTTCGAAGGCTCCGTCGCCGACCGGGCGTTGGTGGGCCGCATCCTCGCCGAGCAGAACATCGGCGCGATCATGCATTTCGCGGGGTCGATCGTGGTCCCGGAATCGGTCGAGAAGCCGCTCGATTATTACGCCAACAATACGCTCGCGAGCCACGCGCTGCTGACCAGCGCGGTCGCCGCGGGAGTGAAGCATTTCGTCTTTTCCTCGACCGCGGCAGTGTACGGCGCGCCCGACCGCGTGCCGATCGAGGAGGGCGATCCCAAGCAGCCGATCAACCCTTATGGCGCATCGAAACTGATGACCGAACGGATGCTCGCCGACGCCTCGGCGGCCTATGGCTTCGACTATGGCGCGCTGCGCTATTTCAACGTCGCCGGAGCGGACCCGCAGGGGCGGGCGGGGCAGATCGGCAAGGGCTCGACCCATTTGATCAAGATCGCGGTCGAGGCCGCGGTCGGCAAGCGGAACCATGTCGATGTGTTCGGGACCGACTATCCGACGCCCGACGGCACTTGCATCCGCGACTACATCCACGTCAGCGACCTCGCCGCCGCTCATGTTGCGGCGCTCGCGCGGCTGATTGAACGGCCGGGCGAAAATTTGATCCTCAACTGCGGTTACGGTCACGGCCTGTCAGTGCTCGAAGTTCTGGATGCGGTCGATAGGGCCAATGGTTCGCCAGTGCCGAGGCAGACCGGCGCGCGCCGGGCCGGCGATCCGCCCCAGCTCGTCGCGTCGAACCGTGCTCTGCTCGAAACCTTGGCCTGGCGCCCGGCCTATGCCGATATCGACACGATCGTGGGCGATGCGCTCGCGTGGGAGCGCAAGCTCAAAGAACGGAGCGCCGTCTAGCCCTTGGTGATCTTGGTCGGGTCGTCGTTGCGGACGAGGATTTTGATCTCGTCGCCGGCCTTCAAATCGTAGAATTCATCGTCGCGCGCGGTGAAATGCAACTCCGCCGTCTGGGAACTGCCGTCCTTGGGCGCGGTGTAGGTGACCTTTACGGTCGCGCTGCCCGAAATCTTCGTGTCATGCTTCGCCTTGGCCTTGTCCCACGCATCGTCGACCGACTTGCACTCGCCGTTGTAGGTGCGCGTCGTCTTGTGACCGTCCGGGCTGGTCTCGGTTTCGATGATGTCGCACTTGCGATCGATCAGGAACACCGATGCCTTGGCCGGCGTGTAATTGGTGGCACGGTTGATCGTCGAAACGCCGGCGGCGCCGACGATGAATAGAACGACCGCGACCATACCGTACAAGCGATACATACCGACATCCCCTTCGATCCCAGCGGCCAAATGTAGCCGACGTGCGGTTACCAAAGCGTCAATCGCCGGGCGTTTAGACGTTTGTTTACCGAGGCTCGGATAATCTTCGACCATGGGCCGGAACTTCATCTTTGCGATCCTCGCCTTCGGGTTCTTCACCTCGATGCTCATGAGATGCGCGTCGGACACCAGTTCGCGAAGCGGCGACCAGATTTTCAACGAGCGCGCCAAAGAGGCGCATCTCGATGCCGATGCGGACCAGGCTGCTAGCGATCGGCCCTCGGGCGGAAGCAGCTTTTCAAGCGACGGGTCGGTCGAAATCCAGCGCAGCCCGGACGGCCATTTCTACGCCGACGTGCAGATCAATGGCGCACCGGTCCATGCGCTGGTCGATACCGGCGCGACCGGGGTCGCGCTGTCGCGCGAGGACGCGCGCAGCGCCGGGCTTGCGACCTCGATCGGCATGCCCGACGTCGTCGGCAAGGGCGCCGACGGCGACGTGCGCGGCGAATATGTGACGCTCGACCGGGTCAGCGTCGGCCAGAAGACGGTCGAGGACGTGCCCGCCGTTGTGCTCAATTCCGGCCAGCTGACGCTTTTGGGTCAGAGTGTCCTCAGCAAATTCGATTCGGTCGAGATCCACGGCGACACGATGGTGCTCAAGTAAGCGCGGGGTTCTCAAGTAAGCGGGGGATAGAATCTCAGTTTGATTTTGAGCCGATCGCTTTCGCTTTCGTGTCATCGTTCCCATATGCTTAGCGCAAAGCATTGGAGCAGATATGCGAAAGTACGAACATCGCGAGACAACCGCGGCAGACCGCACCTTGATCGACCTACGCGACCAGCGGGATCACCTAAGTATCCAGCTCAGCCTTCTCGACGACGGGGACGTAATCGATCCGGGTGTCCGCGCCACCATGAAGCGCAATCTTTGGCTGCTGGATGATCGCATCACCAAGCATAGGACTCCAATCGGCGTCTAAGGGTCCACGCGGAGAGGCGGCGGCGCTGCCTTGACTTGATCCGGCCCGCTGACTAGGGGAACCGCCGGTTTTCACGAACCTTCCGACAACGAGATTTAAGAGAACGAGGCGGCGCCCGGCCATGAAGATTCGCAATTCACTAAAGTCGCTCAAGTCGCGGCACCGGGACTGCCGAGTGATCCGCCGGCGTGGCCGGACCTACGTCATCAACAAGACCAACCGCCGCTTCAAAGCGCGCCAGGGCTAAGCTGCTCGAGCGCTCGAGCGCGCTCGCTGCTTCGAGAAATCCGACGAGCCGACCCTTTGGATGGGTGAACGGACCCGTCAGCGCCGGTTAACGTCGGCTAGGCCACATAACAGCCTAAGGAGTCGTGTGATGTTTCGTGTCCGCAAAAGAGCATTGGTGCTCGCCGGTGTCGCGTTGGTTGCGGCAGCCGGGTACGCGACCGTTGCCGCGGCCCAGAGTGCCGGCCAGAATGTCGCGACGCCGAAGAACTGGAGCTACGAGATCAGGGACGGCAAGCGGGTGCCCAAGGGCACTCGCGTGACCAATCCCGACGGTAGCTGGCGCGAGGAAGTCAAACAGGGCAATTGCGTGACCATCAAGGAACGCTCGGCCGCCGGCGAGTATAAGGAAACTCGCCAGTGCAATCCCGGCTAGGTCCGGCCGCCGTTAGCTGAATTTTCCGCTCGGACGCTTTTTGATCTCGCATTGCGGGACTTCGGTTCCGGCGATGTCCTTGCAATCGCGGACCTGCGCACTGCCGTCGGGACCGGCGAACACCGCCCAGTCGCGCTTCACGCCTTTGTCATACTCGCACCGGGCCACCCACATGTCGACGTTCTGGTAGGGGCCGACGAAGCCGGCGTCGGTGACGCGCTTGCAGGTGTAGCCGGCATCGTAAATCGCGTGCTTGAGGGCGATCGACAGGTTCATCGCGTCGAGCTTCAGAAGCGCGTCCTGCTCGGCGCTGCGGACCTTGATCGTGGGCTGGTTGGTAGGCTGCTGAGCGCCATCGTCGCAGGCGGCCAGCGCGGCAATGCCAAGGGCGAGAATCAGGCGGCGGCGCATCGGCTTCTCCTTGGAACTCACGGATAACGAATTTTGACGTGAGAAGCTGCGCCGGCGGCGCGTTCCAGCGCATCGTCGACGCGTTCGCCGCGGGCGAGGGCGACGCCCATGCGGCGGTTGGGCAGCGTGTTGGGCTTGGCGAAGAGGCGCAGATCGACGGGGTTGCCGGGCGCGCCCAGCTTCAGCGCATCGGCGACCCCGTCATAGGTGAAGTCGTCGCTTTCGCGGTCGGCGAGAATGACCGCCGAAGCCGACGGGCCGAGCAGCTCGATCGAGGGGATCGGCAGGCCGAGAATCGCGCGCAAGTGCAGTTCGAACTCGTTGGGGAATTGCGAAATCAAAGTGACCATGCCGGTGTCGTGCGGGCGCGGCGACAATTCGGAGAAAATCGCCTGGTCGCCGCGGATGAAGAATTCTACCCCGAAAATGCCGTGTCCGCCAAGCGCGTCGACCACCTTGCGCGCCTGGTGCCGGGCCGAGTGCAGCGCCCCTGTGGGAATCGCCGCCGGCTGCCAGCTGGTGCGATAGTCGCCAGCCTCCTGACGGTGGCCGATCGGCGCGCAGAACAAGATGCCGTCCTTGGTCGCCACCGTGAGCAAGGTGATCTCGCTATCGAACTTGATAAATTCCTCGACGATCACCCGTGGCCGGTCGCCGCGCATCTTGGCCACCGCATGGTCCCAGGCGGTGCCGACCTCGTCTTCGGTCTTGGCGGTGCTCTGGCCCTTGCCCGAGCTCGACATGACCGGCTTGATCACGCACGGCAGGCCGACTTCGCGGGCAGCGGCAATGGCTTCGTCGCGGCTTTCGGCGAAGCGATATTTGGACGTGACCAGACCGAGTTGGTTGGCGGCGAAGTCGCGGATCCCGTCGCGGTTCATGGTCAACTGCACCGCCTTGGCCGAAGGCGCGACGCGCCAGCCCGCGGCCTCGAGTTCGGCCAGCGCCGCGGTGTCGATTGCCTCGATTTCAGGGACGATGACGTCGGGCTTGTGCTTTTCGACCGCGGCACGCAGCGCCTTGCCGTCGAGCATCGGGAAGACCTCGAACGCATCGGCGACCTGCATTGCCGGGGCGTTGGCGTAGCGGTCGCAAGCGATGATGCGGCAGCCAAAGCGCTTGGCGGCGATGGCGAACTCGCGGCCCAGTTCGCCGGAGCCGAGGAGCATCAAGGTGGCAAGATACATTGCGGCGCGATAGCGGGAGCGTTGTTGCTCGGCTAGACCGGTGCGCAAGGGGGATATCGCCATGCGTTCATTGCTGTTGTTCACGGCTGCCGCACTGCTGATCGGCGCCGCGCCCGCGAAGAAGTCGCTGACGCCGAACGACATCGTGGCGGCCGCGCCAGCGAGCGCGTGGAAGACGATTGCGCCGGACGATCTGCTGGTGCTCGACCTTGCGTCCGGCGGCCGTGTCGTAATTCAGCTCGCGCCCGCGTTCGCGCCGGTCCACGTCGCCAATATCCAGGCGCTGGCGCGGGGCAAATATTGGGATGGCGCGACGATCTACCGGGTCCAGGACAATTATGTCGCGCAATGGGGACTGAACGAGAGCGACAAGCCGTGGCCGGCGGGAGTTACCGCCAAGCCGCCCGCCGAATATACGCGGGCGCTTACGGGGCTCGCGGTGAAACCGCTTGGTTTTGCTGACCCGTATGCGCCGGGCGCCGGGTTCGTCGACGGCTGGCCGGTCGCCTACTCGCCCAAAGCCGGTTGGGCGAACCTCGCCCATTGCTACGGCAGCGTCGGGGTTGGGCGCGACCTGTCACCGGACACCGGCACCGGCGGTGAGTTATATGCGGCGATAGCGCCGATCCGGCACCTCGACCGCAATATCGCGGTGGTCGGCCGGGTCATCGACGGGATCGACAAACTGAGCTCGCTGCCGCGCGGGACCAAGGCGCTCGGCTTCTACGAGGACAAGGGCGCGTTCGTGCCGATCGCGAGTATCCGGATCGCCAGCACGATCCCGGCGGCGGAACGGCCGGCTTACGAATATCTCGATACGGCGAGCGCCAGCTTCGCGGCCTATCTGCGGGTGCGCGCCAACCGCAAGGACGATTTCTACATCCGCCCGGCGGGCGGCGTCGATTTGTGCAACGTCAACGTTCCGGTGCGTAAGAAGGCCTAAGCCGCCAAAGCGTGGACGTCGCGGTTCTTGTGCTGGATGATCACCGGGCCGGAGCGCATGCTCGCTTCGGCGAGCGGGAGCGCCGTCGCGCAGAAGGCGCACTCGGCCGACATGCGGCCAATAATCCAGTGGGTCCGCCCGCAGCCTGGGCAATGATTGACGCCATGCTCGCGGTACACGGCATGATAACCCCGCTCATAGGGCCTGCGCAGTTCGCTCAGAGCCAAGTTGATCATCGCTGACTTCCTTTCGCGGCCTCACCAACGACCGAAAGGCGGAGCGGTTGCACGAGCTTAGTCGTGTCCGGCTGCCCGTTGCAGAAATGGGACAAGTCGGGAAACCGGTCAGGGGCGGCGCAGGCCCTCGAGCGAGATCGGCTC
>DATFUB010000082.1:0-2494 GCA_035261225.1 Sphingomicrobium sp. | reverse complement strand
TGCGCCATGGCCGCGCGGGCTATGGCCAATTGCGCCAGATCGCCTTGCATACGCTGCTCGTCATCCTCATCGCCTGGCTGACAGCGATTGCGCTCTGGCCGTGGTTGCAGATTGGAAATCCGCTCACGCAATTCCTCGAGGCCTATCGGCACTTTGATACGCTCGACACCTCGTTCGAATTCCAGAACTGGGGCCGGCTCACATTCACCGATAACGTGCCCGCCTGGTACATCCCCGGACAGCTCCTGGCGCGTCTGCCCGAGGGCTTTTTGGCGTTGCTGTTGCTCGGGATGGCGATCTGGATCGGCGCTGCAGCGTCGTGGACCCGCGCCACCCTCGGCGCCCTGCGTCGGTCGGGCGTCGTGGGACTGCGACCAATGGCGGCCGAGCTCGCAGGATCGCGCGCAGTGCTGCTCGTCAGTGTGGCGGCGTTCGGGCCTATCGGAGTGCTCATCCTGCAGGGCTCGACGCTCTATGACGGTGTCCGGCACGTATTGTTCGTGATCCCAATGCTCGCCATCGTGGCCGCGCGCGGGCTCACGAGCCTCTTGCCGTTCTTGCGACGCCTCCCGATTGTGCCCGCGGCCCTCGGGGTCGCGCACACGGCCGCCATCGTGGTGACGCTCGTCATCCTGCATCCGCTCGAATATATCGCAATGAACAGTCTGGCCGGCGGCGTCGCCGGCGCGTACGGCCGCTTCGACCTCGACTATTGGAGTATGGCGGCTCCCGAGGCGCTGCGCCGCCTCGAGGATCGAATTGACGCCGAAGGCCGGTTCGCGGGCGATCCGCCGCGCGTGCTGGTCTGCCTGGCCTGGCGCGAGAATCTGGCCGGCGTGATGTTTCGTCGCAACTGGATTGTCGAAACACATGTGGACAAGGCCGACTACCTGATCGCCACCGAGCGCTGGCCTTGTGCCGATGGCACGACGGCCGTACTGGTTGATGAGGTCAAGCGATTTGGCCGCTCCTTCGCCCAGATCTACGCCAATCGTCGCGGGCTCGGTGAGTGACGACAAGTCCCGGCGGGACTTGGCAATGGCATCTACTTCTTCGCCTGCAATTCGATCGGGGGCACCTCGGGCTTTCGGCCCAACATGACCGGGCGACGCTTTCGTGGGGGGCCTGTCTCACGCCGACTCTCCTTGGCGCGATCGAGCGCCACGGCGCGCGCCAGCCGCGTGATCATGTCGAGCTGGAGCCGCAGCTTGAGATGCAAGTTGAGCATGATGAGCAGGCTGATCACGACCCAGATGTAGACGATGAGGTCGGAGCCGCGGCCGATTCCCACGAGGGCCGCAAGTGCTGTGGCGTGCTCCTGCACCCAGACGAAGTAGAGGCCGGCGAGCGCAGCGCCGCTCGCGAGCAGGCCGATGATCGGCACCGTCCGATGCGCTGACCAAGCGTAGACCAGAACCAACGTCAGAAGGGCTGTCAGCAACAGCTGCGCGATCATCGGTAGAGCCTCCGCGCAAACAGATCGATCAGGATGGTCAGCGCATCGGTGATGCGTTGACCCTTGCCCAGGGAATAGACGCTGTACTCGATGTTCACCGGCACCTCGACAAAGCGCAGGCGGCTCTGCGCGATCTGGTGCAGGATCTCGGACGCGTGCGCCATTCGATACTGTCGCAGGGAGATCGCGCGGGCGCCGCGCGCGGTCATCGCCCGTAGTCCATTGTGGGTATCGGTGACCGGCAGTCCGGTGCTCGCGCGCGTGAACCAGAGCGCGGCGCTGAGCAGGATGCGGCGCGACATCGGCAGATTTGCGGTCGCGCCGGTGAGAAAGCGGCTGCCGAGCGCGAAATCGATGCCGGGCTGCTCGATCGCCGCGAGCAGCGCCGCGATGGCCGCGGGGGAATGCTGGCCGTCGGCGTCGAACGTGACGAGCGCATCTGCACGCTGCTCGAGGGCGTAGTCTATGCCCGTCTGCAGCGCCGCGCCCTGTCCGAGGTTGATCGGATGCCGGACGACGACCGCGCCTGCGAGCAACGCGAGGTCGCCGGTGCGGTCGTCGGAGCCGTCATCGACCACGACGACCGCGTATCCGGCACGGCGGATCCCGGACACGACGCTGCCGACCATCGGCGCTTCATTGTACGCCGCGACAACGACCCAGGGATTGCGAATCCGGCCGGTCATGTTTCATCAACCCACATCACGCACAAGGCCGCAGGCGATCACCGCGATTCCGACCTGGAGATGCGCCGAGAGCGGCTCGACGAACACCAGCGCTGCCGAGCACGGGCGTCAGCGCAAACGCGACCGCCACGAATGGATACGCGCGCGACAGCAATGCGGTCTGGCCGAGGTTGAGGCGCTCGGTCATGGAAGGCTCCTATCCGGACATGGTGGCGCCTTGCTCAAGACCACGCGCATCGCGTCGAACAGGTTCACCGGAATGGCGAACCGGTTGCCGGTCGGGCTGGCCGCGATCTTGCGGCCGAGCATGCGACCGACCTGGAAGGCGATCAGCGAGAACGGCACGAATTTC
>DATFUB010000081.1:0-2437 GCA_035261225.1 Sphingomicrobium sp. | reverse complement strand
TGCGCCGAGAAATACGCCGAAGCCGCCGAGGCTTTTTCGCGGATCACACGGCCTGACCACACGCATCATGCCTTTCTCGCGGCCACGTTCGCGCAGATGGGTAACGGGGTCGCGGCCGCCGCGCACGCGGCGGAGGTCCTGAAACGCGAGCCGAAATTCTCGGTGGCCGCCTACCTCGCCACCCAGCACTACAAGCGCGAACTCGACCGCCAGCGCCACGAGGCTGGCCTCCTCATGGCAGGCCTGCCGGGCTGACCCGGCGTGGAGCGAAACCAGCGGAAGGAAGGATCGTAAGCGATCACCGCAGCAATGCGGTCCGCATCACGAATGAATGTGTGGCGAGTGTCGCGGTCGCCGATCCGGTGAAGCGGTCGCAAACCAGTCCCATCTGCGGATCGTCGGAGAAGCTCATCGAGATCGCAGATTGCGGCTTGACGAAATGCGCGCGCATCAGGGTCATGTCGGTATCGCCCAGGACGGTCACGGACATCGACATGCTCGCGCTCGGCGCCAGGATCATCATGCGCATCCAGGCATCGTTGGTGCTGGAAGCCGCGAGCCGCGTCGAGGTCGCGACTACGCTCCCTGGACCTTGCGGTCCCTTGGCGACGACCTGGTCGACCGTGGTGACAGCCGCCGGATTTCGAGGACCCGATGCCGGGCGGACGATGCGGGGAAGCGGCGCGCTGGCCGCGACGATATTGCCGCGGTCAACCGGGGATGAGGATGCCGGCGCGTAGGCCAGCGCCTGCATCGCGGTGGAAACGCTTGCGGTCGATTGCGGGTCGGTGGAGGCCAGCGCCTGGCGAGCGTTGATGGCGGCGACCTGCGCAGGCGTTAACTGCTTCGGCGCCGTGGCGGCATCGTCCCAGAAGCCGCGGGCGTTGATGATGTCAGCCGGCGTTTGCGGTTTCGCTTCGGCCTTGTCAGCGGATGATGCCTGCGCATCAACCGCAACAGCCTGCTTCGCCTTCGGGGACTGGATGCTCTGTGCGTCGGCGGACGCTAGCTGGAACGTCGAGGCGACTGCCGGCTTTGCGCGCGGCATCGGCACGGGCTCGGTGGATTTGGCGGGGAGGGCGGCGGCCATCAGGCCGGCCGAGGTAGATTTCTGGCCGGCCATCGCGGTGGCGGCGCCCTCGTCATCCTCGTCGTTCGATTTGACCCCGAACAACGCGGCGAACAGGCTCGGTTTGCTCCTGATCGAAGCGTCGTCGCCGTTGCCGCGTTTTTCGATGTCGGCGCGGGCAAGCTCGTATCCCCTCAACGGGTTGCCGTCGGCGGGCACATGCACGGTGCGGCCGTCGGGGAATACGCGGGCCAGCTGATCGTGGGTCATTCGCGGCCAGTGCCGAATGCTGCCGGTGTCGAGATGGACGAAAGGCGAGCCCGATGTCGGATAGAACCCGACGCCGCCGCGCTGCAGACGGAGTCCGGCGTAGCGGATTTGTTCAAGCGGCACGTCCGGAATGAAAAAATCCATGGCGTGGCCGAGCATGTGCTGGCTGAAGCGGGCCACCCCCGAAGAACGGCGGCGGAGCATGGCGTTGGTGGCGGGGGAGCGGTAGGAGGAAATGATGTGGATCGGCTTCTTGCCGTCGACGTCGCGGTAGACTTCCCAGAGGATGTCGAACAGCCGACGATCCATCGTGGTCTGTTCCTGGCTGCGCCAGTCGCGGAGGTAGTGATTGAGCTGCTTCAGCGCTTCTTCGTCATAGCGCCCGTCACGCTTGAAGGTGACGGTAATGTCTTCCTCGGAATGGGTGTGATGGAAGGAAAGGGTGCGGGTTTCGTTGAGCGCGGTCGCATCATGGACCGAGCCGGCTCCCACCAGGAGCAACAATGATGTCAGGCCGAAATGATATCCGGCCCTTGGCAACGACGACGAATTGAATTGGCGTGCGAATCCAGCCAGCACGAATGCTCCCCACCCAGAGGACGACCCATCGAGGAACTCTTCCGCTACCCCGTGTGGCGGAAGAGGGTTAATGCAGTCTTAATGCGGGTGGGTTAATTGAGATTTAAGTCCACCCCCCAAGTCAGGCTAAAGCTAACCCGCCGAGTGTGGCGAAAAAGTGCCCTGGTCAAATACGGGTGGGGATGGTTAATGCGCGCGGCCTCGCCGGGAGGCGAGGCCGTTGATTAAGTTAGGGGAATTCAGGCCGGCCCGCAAACAATGATGAAGGATCAGCGGGTGAAGACCCGCCGCTGTTGCTGCTGCAGGCGACGGCCCGGGATGGGAGCAGGCGGTACCGGTGCTCCAAACAGACGTTCAAAGAACGACGGTCCTGAATAGGACTGTCCATAACCGTAGTAAGTGTTGTCGCTGGCAAAGTTGACGCCGGTCGGACGGGCGTAACTCGGCTGGGCACGCGCCACCACGTTTTCCAGATCCTTGCTCTTGGAGTTGCGGAGCAGCGCCAGCATCGCGGCGTCG
>DATFUB010000080.1:0-2338 GCA_035261225.1 Sphingomicrobium sp. | reverse complement strand
ACCTCGCTCAATCTGTCGATGTGGTCGAGCCGCTACGGCACTTACGACGATCTCGCCCGCATCAAGGAATGGTCCGCAGCCGGCGGATTGGGGATCGAAGAATGGTGACCGCGCCGCGCCCAATTCCCGACGCGGTCCGCGCTACGCAATCCCGCGCGTCCGACCCGGCCGCTTCGGCGTTCGTCTCGGCCAACGCCGGTTCCGGCAAGACCCATGTGCTGGTGCAGCGGGTGATCCGGCTGTTGCTCGACGGCGTGCCGCCGGAAAAAATCCTCTGCATCACCTTCACCAAGGCCGCCGCCGCCAACATGGCGGAGCGGGTGTTTTCAACGCTCGGCCGTTGGGTCACGCTCGATGACGACGCGCTCGATGCCGCGATCGTTGACGCCGGAATAGCGCGGCCCGACGCCAACTTGAGAATGACGGCCCGAAAACTGTTCGCCTGCGCGCTGGAAACCCCGGGCGGCCTGAAGGTGCAGACCATCCACGCGCTTTGCACCCGGCTGCTGCAGCAATTTCCGTTCGAGGCCAATGTGCCAGCGCGTTTTACGGTGCTCGACGAGCGCGACCAGAACGAGATGATGGAGCGCGCCAATCTCGCGGTGCTGCTCGAGGCCTCCCGCGATCCCGACAGCGCGACGGGGCGTGCGCTCCAGATCGCGATGGCCAGTGCCGCCGACGTCACCTTCAAGGACGTGGTGCGCGAGGCGTGCCTGAGCCGCGATCACTTCATGGCCTGGACCGACAGCGCCGGCAGCACTGAAGCCGCGGCCGCGCAAATCGGCGCGGCGCTCGGTGTCGATCCTCGTGAGCGCATCGAAGACATCGAGCGCGAGATCGTTGACGGGCCAAACTTGCCGAGATCGCGATGGGACGAGATTGCCTCTGTCCTCGATACCAGCAGTAACGCGGATCGAAAACAGGCAGACCGATTACGCGAGGCCTTGGCGCTTACCGGTATTGAGCAGGTAGATAACTATCTCAACGTTTTCCTGACGGAAACCGAGCGCACGCCGCGCGCAACCGTAGTGACGAACAGCTTCATTCGTGACAATCCCACTGCTGGCCGATTGTTCGAAATGGAAAAACTCCGCATCACGCCCCTGGTCGAGCGGCGCCGTGCGCTGACGATCCGCGACCGGACGCAGGCGCTATTGCAAATCGCGACCGCGGCGGCGGCGAATTATCGGCGCGAGAAGCAGGAGCGCGGCCTGCTCGACTATGACGACCTGATCGACAAGACACTTGCGATGCTGGACCGGGTGTCTTCGGGTTGGGTGCATTACAAGCTCGACCGCGGCGTCGATCACGTGCTGATCGACGAGGCGCAGGACACCAGTCCCCGGCAATGGGATATCGTCGACCATACCATTTCCGAATTCACGTCCGGCGAAGGCGCGCGCGACGGCGTCATCCGCACGATCTTTGCGGTCGGCGACGAGAAGCAGTCGATCTTTTCGTTCCAGGGCGCCGCCCCGCATGAATTCGACAGCCGCCGCAGAGGGCTGGAGCGGAAATTTATCGATGCCGGCCTGAAATTCGATCCGGTGTCGTTCACCTACTCGTTCCGTTCGGGAGCGGCGATTCTGCAATCCGTCGATCACGTGTTTCGCGACCAGGATACCTACCGCAGCATTCACGCGGAAAATGCTTACCCGGTACACGAGACCCTGGCCGACGCCGGGCCGAGCCTGATCGAGTTCTGGGAATTGCAGCAACCGGATCCCAGGCAGGACATCGAAGGCTGGCGCGCGCCGTTCGACGGGTTGTCGCTGACGAGCCCGGAGGTCAAGCTCGCCAGGCGGATTCAGGCCGAGATCAGGCGGCTGGTCGAAAGCGGCACCATGACCGGCCACATCGGCGACCGCTGCCCGCTGCGCTACGGCGACATGCTGGTGCTGGTGCGGCGGCGCGGCAACGCCTTCGACGCGGTCATCCAGGCGCTGAAGCATGACAACATTCCGGTCGCCGGCGCCGACCGGCTGAAACTGACCGAGCACATCTCGATCATCGACCTGATGAACCTTGCCGACGCGCTATTGCTGCCGCAGGACGATCTGGCGTTCGCAGTGGCGCTGAAAAGCCCGCTGCTCGGCCTTGACGACGACGACCTGTTCAAGCTGGCGTGGCAGCGCAAGGGTTCGTTGCGCGAGGCGTTAGACCGTCACGCCGCGACCGACAATAAACTGAAGGATGTGCTGGGCCGCCTGGAAAAATGCGAGCGCCGTTTTGCCAGCGAGACGCCATTTGCGTTCTATGCCTGGCTGCTCGGCGGAGATGGCGGCCGCAAGCGAATTTTGCGGCGGCTCGGGCATGAGGCCAACGACGCGCTCGACGA
>DATFUB010000079.1:0-4116 GCA_035261225.1 Sphingomicrobium sp. | reverse complement strand
GGCTCCACTGGGACCGCCAGACCCGCCGCGACCAGTTGCTCGCGCTCGTCGAAGAAGTGCGCGCGCTTCAACCGCTTCTTGATCGATAGCGAGGGGTTGTCCGCACTCGGTCCCTCGCACGCGGCCTCGACGTGGCTGCCCCGCGCGGCGTCGACACAGTCGGTCGGGGTCCCGGCCGGCGCGCCTTCGGCGCCCTCGGGCAGGAATTCGGCCGACGCGGATGCGGCGGCGGGCGAAGCGGCTGCGGCGAAGGCGGGCTCGGCGAACAGCGGATCGGGCACGGCCGGAGCCTCGTCGATCGCGGGCTCATATTGCTCGGCGGCGGCAAGTTCGTCTTCTGTCCGGCGCCTGCGGCGGCGCATCGCCAACCCGAGACCGATCAGGCCGAGCAGTCCGATGCCCACGGCACCGGCGATCGGCAACATGTCGGCCGACATGATCGACCCATCCTGCGCCGGCCGCGTCGCCACGACTGGGGCCACGACCTGGGCTGGGGGCGGCGGAGCGGCCACCGGACCGAGCGCCGCCTCGACCGGCGCGGCCGGTGTGGGGACGGGCGCGGCGACGGGTGCCGCAACTGGCGCCCGCGCGGCCGGAGCCGCTACCTTGGCCGGACGCGCCACGCTCGCGGCGCGATGGGTCGGTGTGGATTTGCTCGATTTCGGCGTGGTGATCGTCGGCTCGGGCGCGATCGGGTCGCTGACGCTGCTGGTCAGCGGTTCGCTTGGGATCGTCACGGCGGGCGCGCTGTCGGGAACGGCGGTGGACGGGGCGACCGCCACGGGTGGCGTAGCGGTGGGCGCCGCCTGGGCGAGAAGCTGGGCTGAGGACAACGCAAGGACCACGGCAATCGCAGTCGTGGCGAGACGAATTCCTGGGGTTTTGTGGGTCATGATATAGGGCAACGAACGGCTGACCATAACGGACCCGTACCTTCGACGGACCGCGCTCCTGGCGGCCACTTGCGGGAGGAAGCGGGACCGCGCCCCGATGAAGCGCGGCCCCTCGTCAATTCAGCAAGCGCAATTCTTGCACGTGCATGGGCGGCACTGGCAGCCGCCGCGGGTGTCGAGTTTGGCGGCGGTCACGGCCTGTTCGGTGTGGGTGGTCATTCGAATTCTCCTGCTTGCCCGGAAGTGGGTGAAGGCCTTATGGCCTCCGTACCATGGTACGGAATCAAGCGAAAAATTCGGACACCATCGGCGGCCTCGCCAAAGCCGCGAGCGTCGGGGTCGAAACCGTCCGTTATTACCAGCGGCGCGGGCTGCTGGCCGAACCGGCGCAGCCGCCCGGCGAGATCCGCCGATACGGCGACAACGACCTCAAGCGCCTGCGCTTCATCCGCCGCGCCCAGGCGGCGGGCTTCACCCTCGAACAGATCGGCGAACTGCTCGCGCTCGACCGCACCGACGACCGAGCGCGGGTGCGCGAATTGGCGACCGGCCGCCTCGCCGCGCTCGACGCCCGCATATCCGAGCTCGAGCAATCGCGCGCCGCGCTCGAACGCCTGCGCGGGGCCTGCGCCTCGGGCCGCAAGGGCCCGTGCCCGATCCTCGACGCCTTCGACGGCGTCTAGCGCCGGACCGCTAAATCCCGCCCGTCGGTCGAATAAGCCGGCGGTCGGTCACTATTCCATGGCACGACAGCCGCGGTTCACGATAAGCTTGTTATCTGTTCGTTCAGGGGGACAGGGGGAGGATCGATTGGCCAAGCCGCGCCGCGCACTGATGCTTGCGTTCGGGCTACTGCTCTCGAGCCCGGCGGTCGCGTCCGACACCGCCGCCGAGCCGCCCAAGATCAGCAAGCCCCAGCCGGCGCCCAACACGCCGCCCGACGTCCCGCCGCTCCCGCCGGCCTATTTCGATCCCACGCTTGCGGTTGGCGGCGACGATCTGAAGGCGCGCAAGGTCGAAACCCGGCTCAGCGTCGCGGTCCAGGTCAACGGGCGCGGCCCCTATCAGTTCATCGTCGACAGCGGCGCCGACACATCGGCGGTCGGCTTGCGCATCGCCCGCGATCTGGAACTGCCGCTCGGCCGGCCGGCCATCCTCAACGGCATGACTTCGCGCAATTTGGTCGACCGGGTGAAGATCGCTCAGCTGACGCTCGGGCCGACCACTGTCCATGATCTGGAAGTCCCGGCCCTGCGCGAGATCGACCTTGGCGGCGACGGCCTGCTGGGCATCGACGCCCTCGTCCGCCAGCGCTTGATGATGGATTTCGAGAAGCGCCTGATCAAGGTCGAGGACGCGGCCAAACCGATGAAATTTTCGCCCAACGACATCGTCATCACCGCCCGGCGTCAGCGCGGACAGTTGATCCTGACCGCTGTCCAGGCGGCGGGCATGCGCCTCGACGCGGTGATCGACACGGGAACCGAAATCTCCATCGGAAATCTCGCCCTGCGTGACAAATTGCTCCGCCGGCGGGCCAAGTTCACGACGGTCGAGGCGATCGGGGTGACGGGCGTGACCGCCAAGCTGCAGATTTCCAGCATCGACGAGCTTCGCCTGGGGCCGGTGGTGCTGCGCAATGTCCCGATTGCCTTCGCCGACGTGCCGCCGTTCAAGCTGTTCGGCCTGGCCAACGAGCCCGCTTTGCTGCTCGGGACCGACATATTGGAGACGTTCCGCCGGGTGTCGCTCGACTTTCGCGCGCGCAAGGTCCGCTTCCAGCTCCGCCGGTGCACGACCGAAGGCGTGGTCATCAGCACGGCACCGGAACACTTCACCCGCCTGTCGTCGACGGGCACCGCGGACGTCTGTCAGCATTAAGGCAAGAAGCTTCGCCACTGAGCCGACGTGAATGGCCGCTTCAGCCGGGCAACATGGAACGCCCGGTACCGTTCAAGCGTCGACGCGGAAACATCAAGAGACGACGAATGAAACGTACCTTGATCCTCGCCGCGGCCGGTCTCGCCTCGACTTTGCTCGCGGTCGCCCCGGCCAACGCGCAGTTCGGCCGCTGGACAGACCGCGGCTGGCGCACCGTCGCTTACACCCGGGTCGATGGCCGCGACACCGACACCATCCGCCTGCGCGGACATATCCGCGAGCGCGCGATCCGCGTCTGCGCGATCAACGCGCCGCTCAACCTGCGCGATTTCGACATCCGTTATCAAAATGGCGGGCATCAGGACGTCAGCACCCTCGACATGCTTCGCGCCGGGACCTGCACCCGCGCCGTCGATCTCCGCGGCAATCGCCGCGACATCGACGCGGTCCGCTTGAAATACTCGCCGATTCTGCGCTCGGCTGTACGCCCATACGTCCGGATCCAGGTCCGCTAGCAAGCTTGCCAAACCGGCGCGCCGGGCGTCAGGCAGGACCGATGAAGCAATCCGACGGCAGGTGCCTGTGCGGCGCAATCCGCTACCGCGTGTGCGGCGATGCGGTCGCGACCACCTTGTGCCACTGCCGCTCGTGCCGGCGGGCGAGCGGCGGGACCAATGTCGCCTGGGCGGTGTTCGATCACGCCCAATTCCATTGGCTATCGGGCTTCCCGGTGGCTTACTCCTCGTCGGACGGGATCGAATGGCTGCACTGCAAGGATTGCGGGAGCCTCATTGGCTACCGCCGGTCCTCCCGGCCCGACCATATGGACGTCACCACCGGCACGCTTGACGATCCAGACGTCTATCCGCCGACGGTCGAAATCTGGCTCGACCACAAAATCGGCTGGGAGCAGCTCAATCCCGGCATCCCCAGCCGGAACCAGAGCAGCCTGAACGCGCCCGAGAGCGAATGACCGACCCGGCGCCGGTCGTGCTCTTCTCGTACGGGACGTTGCGCCAGCCCGAGGTTCAGATCGCCAATTACGGACGGCTGCTCCAAGGCGAGCCGGACGTTCTTGTCGGTTATCATCTGGCGCCGGTGGGGATCGCCGATTTCGACGTGATCCGGATCAGCGGCAAGGCGGTTCACACGATCGCGGTCGCGAGCGGCCATTCGGACGACCGCATCGAAGGTGTGGTTTTCGCGCTGAGCGAAGCCGAACTAGCGGCGACCGACGCTTATGAAGCCGACGCGTACCTGCGGATCGAGGTCACGCTCGAATCCGGGCGTTCCGCGTGGGCTTACGTCGCGTTTTAGCGCGCGGCCGCGGCGACGCCGGCGG
>DATFUB010000078.1:0-2395 GCA_035261225.1 Sphingomicrobium sp. | reverse complement strand
GGCGAATTGCGGTCGCGCGGACGCGCCAGATTGATCCTGATCTCGTCGAACAGGCGGCCCGGCCGCGGCCGCATCACCAGGACGCGGTCGGCCAGCACCACGGCCTCGTCGACATCGTGCGTCACCAGCACCAGGGTCGGCCGCGTATCGGCCCAGAGGTCGAGCAGATGATCCTGCAAATCCCGCCGCGTGAACGCATCGAGCGCGGAGAACGGCTCGTCCAGCAGCAGCACTTCCGGCTGCGGCACCAGCGCGCGGGCGATCGCCACCCGCTGCGCCTGCCCGCCGGACAGTTCGCGCGGCCAGGCATTGGCCTTGTCGGCAAGACCGACGCGCGCCAGTGCGCGTGCGACCTTCTCGCGGCGAACTTGGCTTGGGGCTTCCGACAGGCCGAAACCGATATTGTCGGCGACACTGAGCCAGGGCAATAGCCGCGGCTCCTGAAAGATGATGCCGATTTTCGCATGCGGGCCGGTTATCGCCGTCTCATCGAGCGTCACGGTGCCCGTTGTGGCGCGGTCGAGGCCGGCGATGGCGCGCAGCAGCGTCGACTTTCCGCAACCGGAGCCGCCGATGATGGCGACGATCTCCCCCAACCTGACCTCGGCGGAAAAACGCTCCAGCGCATTGACGCCGTTGGGATAGATTTTGCCAAGCCGATCGAGCACCAGCATCAGGTTGCTCCACCCTGGCGGCCGAAGGCGTCCTGCCAGCGCAGCAGCGGCGCTGCGCCGAGTTCGATCAGCCAATCGGTGGTCTTGCCGAGAATGGCGAAGATCACGATCGCCGCCAGAATCTGCGCGGGCTTGCCGAGCTGCTGGCCGTCGATCAGGAGATAGCCGAGCCCTTCCGACGCCCCCATGAACTCGGCGGCGACCACGAACATCCAGCCCAGCCCGAGGCCCACCCGCAGGGCGACGACATAGGCCGGCAACACCGCGGGCAACAGGATGCGCCGGATCATCGCCGGTCCGGAGAGGCGGAAGGTGCGGCCGACTTCGACGATCTTGCGATCGACCGAGAGGATCGCGCCCATGACCCCGAGATAGACCGGGAAAAATACCCCGACCGCGATCAGCGCGATTTTCGAGGTCTCGAAAATGCCGAGCCACAGGATGAACAGCGGCACCCAGGCGATCGACGGTATCGCGCGCAGCGCCTGCACGGAGGGATCGAGCAGCCGGCGCGCCAAACCCCAGTAGCCCGAGATGGCGCCGAGCACGGTGCCGGCTATCACGCCGAGGCCGAAGCCGGCGATGACGCGCGTCAGCGTCGCCATGATATGGCGCGCGAGCTCACCGCTACGCGCCAGTTCGACAATGGTGGCGAACAGTTTGGTCGGCGGCGGCACCAGCCGTCCGCTGGACAGGCCGAGCCGGACGATGATCTCCCAGGCCAGCGCGAGCCCAACCGGCAGCAGCAGCCCCAGCGTCGGCCGCGCCAGGCGTCGCAGACGCCCGGACGGCGCATGCGGCGCCATCGTGTCGACTTGTTCAAGCGCGGGCAATTCAACGGTCATGGCCATAGCAAGACGCTTCTCGGCCGGGATTGCAAGTTGGCGAATGGGAGGACGTGCACTCGCTGCTGGTCGTCCCCGCGAACGCGGGGACCCATAACCACCGGCCGTCATGGTGAACAAAGGCGTCGACCATCGAGTAAAACAGCAAGGCCGCGGCGTATGGGTCCCCGCGTTCGCGGGGACGACCACACTCCTCAATTCGTCGGCAGCGGGACCTGGTCGTCGATCAGGCCGTCGAGCGTTGCCTTGACGTCGACCTTGGCGTCGATCACGCCGGCCTGCTGCAGCGCCAGTCCCGCAGCCAGCATGGACTCGCGCTGCGGCGCGCCGATCCGGCTATGGGTCAGTTCGGTGCGCTCCTTGAGCTGCTTGTCGACCACCGCATCCGGCAATTTGGTGATGGCGACGAACGTCTTCTTCAGGTCGTCGTAATTCGCCACCGAATATTTGCGCGCCTCCTCGTAAGTGGCGAGCACGCGGCGAACCACGTCCGGATAATCCTTCAGGAACTGCTCGCGCACATTGAGGATGCCCCAGGTATTGGCGTCGGGCTTGCGGAAGAACAGCCGGGCGCCCTCCTCCACTTCCGCCTGCGCCATCATCGGATCGAGACCCGCCCAGGCATCGACGTCGCCGCGGATCAGCGCGGTCTTGCCGTCAGCATGCTGCAGCAGCACCGGCGTGATGTCTTTTTCGCTGAGGCCCGCGTCGAGCAGCGCGCGCACCAGGAAGATGTGCGGATCGGTGCCGCGGGTCACCGCGACGCGCTTGCCCTTGAGGTCGGCGACGGTTGCGATTTTCGAATCCTTGGCCGTCACCAGAGCCGTCCATTCCGGGCGCGAATAGACATAGATCGACTTGATCGGGTTGCCATTG
>DATFUB010000077.1:0-2174 GCA_035261225.1 Sphingomicrobium sp. | reverse complement strand
GCCATAAAAAACGCGGAAAGTCCGGGCGATATCTTGTCCGGGATTGGGCGATTTGCGGTGGTCGAGGGCAAAGTTTTGTCGGTCCGACTAGCTGGGGCGACGACTTATCTAAACTTCGGACGGAGCTGGACACAGGGCTTTGCTGTGACTATTTCAAGGCGCGTGACAGCGGGCCTCGAGGCTGCGGGTATCTTCGTTAAGTCTCTCGAGAATCGACGGATTCGTGTTCGCGGCTGGGTCGAGGCGCGCGGCGGGCCGCGAATCGAAGTGCTCCGGGCGGGGCAGATTGAGTTGCTTGGCGAAAATTAGCCCTCTGGACAGGTACGAGTAGCTGAAGTGGTAGAGTGTGCGGAACGGCACGGGACGTGGATGATTCGCCGCCTTTTGGCTGCGCCCATTTTGCTGTGCGTCGCCCTTGCGCTGGCTGCCTGCGGCGATGCCGCCCGGTTTCAGACCCCCATTCCGACGGCAAACCCGCTCAAATCGGCCCGGACGGTCGCGCAAACCCCGGCCGCCGAGCGCGAGCACGAACGGATTTTGTCCTCCTATGGCGGTTCCTATGACGATCCGAAGCTGGAAGCCCTGATCGGCAAGACGGTCGATCGGCTGGTTGCGGCCTCGGATCGCCCCGACCAGGCCTACAAGGTGACCATCCTCAATTCGGGCGCGGTGAACGCGTTCGCGCTTCCGACCGGGCAGCTTTACGTGACGCGCGGCCTGATCGCGCTGGCCAGCGATACCTCGGAATTGTCCTCGGTGCTGAGCCACGAGATGGCGCATGTGCTGGCAAAACACGCCTCGATTCGCGAGGACCAGGCGCGTCAGGCCGCCGTCGTCACCCGCGTCGTCACCGACATGGGCAACGATCCCGATCTCACGGCACTTGCGCTGGCGAAAACCAAGCTGACGATGGCGAGCTTTTCGCGCGCCCAGGAATTCGAAGCGGACGGTATCGGCGTCGGTATTTCGGCGCGCGCCCATTTCGATCCCTTTGGCGCGGCGCGTTTCCTGACGTCGATGGAGCGTAACGCCGAGCTGAAAGTGGGAAAGACCTCGCTCGATCCGCGCGCGCAGGATTTTCTCTCCTCGCATCCGGCAACGCCGGAGCGCGTGCAGAACGCGCAGGCGCGGGCCAGGCAGTTCACCTCGCCGGAGGGCGGCGAGCGTGACCGCGAAACCTATCTCGCCGCCATCGACAACATCGTCTACGGGGAGGATCCGAGCGAAGGATTCGTTCGGGGCCGGCGCTTCCTGCATCCCAAGCTCGGCTTCACCTTTGCCGCACCCGATACGTTCACGTTGGACAATACCGCACAGGCCGTGATCGGCGTGCGCGAGGGCGGCACCCAGGCCATGCGCTTCGATGTCGTGAGGGTACCGGCGGAACAGTCGCTCGGCGACTATCTCAATTCCGGCTGGATGGAAAACGTCGACAAATCCTCGACCGAGGATCTGACCATCAATGGCTTCCCGGCGGCATCGGCCACCGCGCAAGGCGAGCAATGGCAATTCAGGGTCTACGCGCTGCGCTTCGGCAGCGACGTCTACCGCTTCATTTTCGCCGCCAAGCAGAAGACCACCGAGAGCGACCGCAACGCGCGCGAAACCGTGAATTCCTTCCGCCGATTGACGCTGGAGGAAATTCAGGCGGCGCGGCCGCTTCGAATAAAAGTCATTACCGCGCAACCCGGCGATACCGTTGACTCGCTGGCGCACCGCATGGCCGCGGTCGACCGCCCGACGGAGCGCTTCCGCATCCTGAACGGGCTCGACGCCCACGCCCAGGTCAAGGTGCGGGACCTCGTGAAGATCGTGGTGGATTGACGCGAAGCGTCATTCCGGGATGGTCCGAAGGGACCAGACCCGGAATCTCGAGATTCCCCGATGTGCAATTGCACATCTGAGGTTCGACGCTGCGCGCCGCCCCGGCCAACAAGAAAAGCCCGGCCTTTCGGACCGGGCTCTTGTTTGATTGAAATCAAAGAAGCTGCTTACGCCGCTTCGTCCGCGACTGCGGTATCGTCGCCATCGGCATCCGCATCGGCTTCACCGTCGGCTTCGACTTCGGTCTCCGCCTTGGCGCCGCGGCGCGGGCTCTTGGCGAGCTGGCCTTCGATTTCCTTCACCGCTTCGGTTTCCGTCCCGTGCTGCACGACGGCGATTTCCCGCGACAG
>DATFUB010000076.1:0-3952 GCA_035261225.1 Sphingomicrobium sp. | reverse complement strand
CCAGTGGATCCTCGATCATCGCGCGATCCCGCACAGCGACCCGTTCTCGTTCACCTGGGCAGGCAGGGCGTGGGTGCCGATCGAATGGCTCGCCGAAGTGCTGTTTGGCGGCGCTTACCGCCTCGACGGATACAGTGGAGTGGCAGCGCTCGCGACCGCCGCCATGATGACGCTTCACGCGTTCGTCTATTTCAACGCCATGCGTTTCATCCGGCCGCTTGCCGCGGTCGCGGTCATCATCGGAATGGACGTCGTGCTCATCCCGATGATGCTGGCGAGGCCCCATCTCCTCGCCTGGGTACTCGTGGCGCTGTGGACCTGGTTGTTGCTCCGAGCGCGGGACCAGGAACGGGCGCCGCCTCTGGCCGCGGCCCTGTTGATGGTCATTTGGGCGAACCTGCACGGCAGCTTCGTCATGGGCCTGCTCATCGCCGGTGCGTTTGGGCTCGAAGCCCTGATCGCTGCGGATGACCGCAGCAAGGTCCTCCGCCAATGGGCGATATTCGGCGTGGCGTGCCTGATTGCGGTGTTCATCAACGCCAACGGGATTGAAGGTGTCCTGCACCCGTTACGCATCGCCAATCTCGCGATGTTGCCGCTGATCGACGAGTGGAAGCCGTCGAGCCCGACGGTCACGCCGTTCTTCTTCGCGGTGCTGGCGGCCACGCTTATCCTGTTGTGGTTGAAGCGGCCGCGGCTGCCGGCGGTGCGCTGGCTGTTGCTCGGCGCGTTGCTGGTCCTGGCGCTGCTCCAGGTGCGGCATCAGGCGGTGTTGGCGATCGTCGCGGCGATGATCCTGCCGCCCGGCTTCGCCAAGGGATCCGAACAGGCCGCCCCGGCGCGCTCGCTCGTTCCGCTCATCGCAGCGGCGATCGCGGCGATGGTTGCGATACGCGCCGCGACGCCGATGAGCCCGGTCGAGAATGAGGCGAACCCGTGGAAACTGATCGCGGCCGTCCCGCCGCAGCTGCGATCACAGCCGGTGCTTAATGGTTATTCGATGGGCGGGCCGCTGATCCTGTCGGGGATTCGGCCCTATGTCGACGGCCGTGGCGACATGTACGGCGATGACCTTGTGGTCGGCTACACCCACATTCGTGACGGCGATCCGGCGGCGCTCGCCGAGGCCGTTGAGCGGTGGAATATCCGCTGGGCGATTCTACCCAACCGTTACAAGAAGCTGCTGGCGTTGCTCGATCGGACGCCGGGCTGGCGGCGCATTCACAAGGATGGGGTCGGGGTAATCTACGTCCGGGATTAGTGCTTCATGAAGCCGTCGAGCGATTGCCGGAGCTCGCCCAGCGACATCCGGTCCCATTGTTCGTCCCACGGTGAATCCGCTGTGGTGGCGCCGGGCCGGAGATAGTCCGGACGGTCCCATTTGACCGACGCCAGGTCGGGGCGAGAGCGGGCCAGATGGCTGAGGTCGAACTCGTCCTGGAAGCGCAGGCCGGCGGTATCGCCGAACACCCACGCGACGGTGCTGGTGATCTGGACATGGTCGCCAAGCTCGAGCATCGGCTCGGCCCCGACCCGCAACGCCTGACGGCACTCGATCATCGCGCCGGTGCTCGAAATGTTGCGCAGGCGGATGGGCGTGCTCTGGAAATCGTGGTGGATCAGGCCGGACCAGATCAGCGGATGACGGCGATCGCCGCGCAGTTCGTCATAATCGGGCGCTTCGGCCTCGGTCGTCGCTTCCGCCTCGTTGGCCGCACCTTCGAACTCGATGTCCGGGAAGCTGCGCGCAATGACTTCGCGGAGCACGGCGGCCTGCTTGTCGGCCGAGCAATCGAGCCGCGTTTCGTGCGCGAATTCCAATCCGATGCGGTCGCCCTTGAGCCACCGCACCGCGCACTCGATCGTCCCGTTCTCGCCGAGATGGAGTTGCAGGCGATCCCATAGCCGGGGCTCGAAATCGCTCGCGACCATCGCCCCGCCGCCGGACAGATTGATCAGTTGCACATTGTGCTTCCGGCCCTTGTAGGTCGCGCTGACCTGTTCGTCGGGCAGCCGGTGCCGGTCCTCGTCGCGGGTATCGGCCTTGCGGGTCGTTTCACGCGCGACGGCGATGCTGTGCAATGCGTCCGCCTTGGCGCCCTTTGGCGTCTTGGATTGAACTAAGGGCGAGTCGTCGCCGTCTTTGCCGTTTCCGAAAATCTTCGACCGGATATTCATCACCCACTCCAGCGGCCCAGTTGCGGCAGCTTATGCGCACAATACGGTTACGGAATAGTTCCTCCCCCGTAGTGATGGTGGAGCCGACCCCTCCGTCAGCCCTGTCGGGCTGCCACCTCCCCGTTCCGGGGAGGATTACGACGAATAGTACATGTCGAACTCGACCGGGCTCGGCGTGGTCTCCCAGCGCATCACTTCTTCCCACTTCAATTCCATGTAGGCGTCGATCTGGTCGTCGCTGAATACGTCGCCGCGGGTCAGGAAGGCGCGGTCAGCGTCGAGCGACACCAGGGCTTCGCGCAAGCTGCCGCACACCGTCGGCACATTGACCAGTTCCTGGGGCGGCAAATCGTAGAGGTTCTTGTCCATCGGATCGCCGGGATGGATGCGGTTCTGGATGCCGTCGAGACCGGCCATCAGCAGCGCCGAATATGCGAGGTAGGGATTGGCGAGCGCGTCGGGGAAGCGGAATTCGACCCTTTTGGCCTTCTCGCCCGCGCCATAAGGGATGCGGCAGGAGGCCGAGCGGTTGCGCGATGAATAAGCCAGCAGCACCGGCGCCTCGAAGCCCGGGACCAGCCTTTTGTAGCTGTTGGTCGTCGGGTTGGTGAAGGCGTTGAGGGCGCGGGCGTGCTTGATCACCCCGCCGATGAAATAGAGCGCCATTTCGCTCAAACCGGCATAGCCGTTGCCGGCGAACAACGGCTTGCTGCCTTTCCAGATCGACATGTGGGTGTGCATGCCCGAGCCATTATCCTGGGCGATCGGCTTGGGCATGAAGGTCGCCGTCTTGCCGTAGGCATGGGCGACCATGTGCACGACATATTTGTAGATCTGCATGCGGTCGGCGGTTTCGACCAGCCCGCCATAGGTCAGTCCGAGCTCGTGCTGCGAGGCGGCGACCTCGTGATGGTGCTTGTCCATCGGCAGACCCATTTCGAGCATGGTCGCGACCATCTCGCCGCGGATGTCCATGGCGCTGTCGACCGGAGCGACGGGGAAATAGCCGCCCTTGGCGCGCGGCCGGTGGCCGAGGTTGCCGCCGTCATATTCGCGGCCGGTGTTGGTCGGCAGCTCGATGTCGTCGATGCGGAACGACGAGACGTTGTAGCCGTCCTCGAAACGGACGTCATCGAACATGAAGAATTCGGCTTCGGGGCCGACATAGACGGTGTCGCCGACGCCGCTGGCTTTGACATAGGCCTCGGCGCGGGTCGCGGTCGAGCGCGGGTCGCGGCCGTAGAGCTCGCCGGTCGACGGTTCGACGATGTTGCAGAACAGGACCAGCATCGGGGTCGCGCTGAACGGATCGACATAAGCCGCGTCGAGGTCGGGCTTCAGGATCATGTCGCTCTCGTTGATCGCTTTCCACCCGGCGATCGAGCTGCCGTCGAACATGAAGCCGTCGGTCAAATTGTCGTCGTCGACCACGCCCGAGGCCATGGTCAAATGCTGCCACTTGCCCTTGGGATCGGTGAAGCGGAGGTCGACCCAGTCGATCTCCTCATCCTTGATGCGCGACAGGATCGTCCCTGCGTCGGTTGCCATTTCGTTGCCCTTTTCGTCATCCCCGCAGCGGCGGGGATCCAGTTGCTGTGCGCCCCATCCAACGCTCTCCTGGGTTCCCGCCTTCGCGGGAATGACGAGAGTTCGATTCGAGCTTGGGCATCCAGATTCCTGACTGCGCGGCGAGAGTCAGGAGGGGCGTGAGGATTTCACGCGAAGGCGCGAAGACGCGAAGTCGAAGGAAATGGCTTCACGCGGAGACGCGGAG